>JBJMHD010000162.1:0-20099 GCA_045807565.1 Acidimicrobiales bacterium
TATGAGACCTTGGAGCGCTGCTCTCGCGCGATCGCCGCTGCGAAGACCCTCCTGGCCAAGCGCGTCGAGGCATCCGGGCGCTGGAAGACGAAGGGGCACTCCTCGGCGGCGGAGCACCTGGCCTCGATCTCCGGGCGCTCCCTCGGGGCGGCCCGGGGCGAGCTCGAGACGTCCAACGCCCTCGAGGACCTCCCCGCGACGAAGGAGGCACTGCTCGGCGGCGATCTGTCCGAGAGCCAGGGCCAGGTGATCGCCAACGCGTCGAAGGTGAACCCGCAGGCGGAGCAGCACCTCATCGACCACGCACGGAAGGCGAACCACCAAGCGCTCCGGGACGAGGCCCGACGGGCCAAGGCGGCCGCCGATCGGGACCCCGAAGCGACGCACCGGCGGATAAACGCCGAGCGGCGGCTGTCCCGTCACACCGACGTGGACGGCACCTGGCGGCTGAACGCCAACGGCACCGTCGTCGACGGATCGATCATCGCTTCGGAGCTCGACCGGCTCACCGACCAGGTCTTCCGCCACCAGCGGGCATCCGGGACCAGGGAGTGCCGGGACGCCTACGCCTTCGATGCCCTGACGGAGATGGCCCGCCGCTCCGCCAGCCTCCGACACGACACCGGGACGGCCGCAGCGGTCGACGGCGCCAAGAAGCACAAGCTCGCCGCGCCGCAGCACCTCGCGCTGCTGCGCCTCGACGTGGAGGCGCTGTGGCGCGGCTACGTGGAGGGTGACGAGCTGTGCGAGATCGCCGGGCTGGGCCCCATCCCGATCGAGATCGCCAAGACCCTCCTCAGCGACGCTGTGCTCAAGCTGGTGATCACCCGGGGGGTGGACGTGCTCAACGTCACGTCGCTCACCCGAGGTCCCACGCAGGCGATGCAGTACGCCCGCTTGTGGACGTCACCGATGTGCACCGTCGAGGACTGCACTCGCACACGGGTGGAGCACGACCACCGCTGGGGCGCCGAGTACAAGGACACCCGCCACACCCGCCTCGATGAGCTCGACGGCCTCTGTGGCCACCACCACGACCTCCACACCCGGGACGGCTGGGCGATGGTCCCGGGCACCGGCAAGCGGCCCATGGTCTCCCCCATCGACCCCAGGCACCCCGCCAACGCGCCACCCCCGGCCACCGGACCACCCCGCCCGACCGAGCCGGCGCCACCACACCGCGGCGTCACCCACCCTTCCAGCGCAGAGCGTCCGCCGGACCTGTTCGGCGAGCCAGCCGCCTGACCGCACCATCCCCGACCGTCCGACGACCGCCCGCCGATCAGCCGTGCACGACGCGCGGCTCATCGGCGCGTCCTGAGCCGATCCGACCACGGGCAGCGCGGCACTCCGGCGTGGTGGCGCCGCGCGCCCGACCTCGGGGAGCCGCGGCGGCGGCCTACCGTGACCCAGGTGCGTGATCGGCGGCGCCCGCTCCCCCTCGGCGCCGTCTCGGCTGCCGTCAGGGCAGTCGCCGCGGCCGTCGTCCTGTGCCTCGTCGTCGCCTCGTGCACGGGGTCCGACCGCGATGCCGCCGGAGATGCACCCACCACCTCCACCAGCCCGTCGGCCACGACCACCAGCACGGAGCCGCCGACGACGACCACGACCGTGCAGCTGCCGCCGGCGGTGCCGATCCGATGGAGCGGATGTGGCGGCGGG
Organism: Acidimicrobiales bacterium; assembly: GCA_045807565.1. Lineage (GTDB taxonomy): Bacteria > Actinomycetota > Acidimicrobiia > Acidimicrobiales > VFJN01 > VFJN01. The sequence continues at coordinate 1,663 of JBJMHD010000162.1, forward strand.
CTCGAGTGCGCCACCGTGGACGTGCCGGTGAGCTACCAGGACCCCACCGGTCCCACGCTCCAGCTCGCGCTGGTGAAGAACCCGGCCGACCTCCCCGACCGGCGCATCGGCACCCTGCTCGTGAACCCAGGCGGTCCCGGGGCCTCGGGAGTGCGTCGGGTGGCACGTGGGTTCGAGATCACGCCAGAGGTCGCCGATCGCTTCGACATCGTGGGCTTCGACCCGCGGGGCATCGGTCAGAGCTCGCCGATCCGGTGCGGGAGCGCCGTGCCGGCGTTCCGAGCCGCCGACCTCGATCCCGACTCACCGGGCGAAGAGCAGCAGCTGGAGGCCGCGGCGCGCGCCGTGGCAGAGGAGTGCGCGGGAACGGAGGGCGCGCGGCTGGGGCACTACGGCAGCGTCGACGTGGTCCACGACATCGAGGTGATCCGCCGCGCTCTGGGTGAGGACCGCATCTCCTTCGTCGGGATCTCCTACGGCACGCTGCTGGGCCAGCTGTGGGCCGAGTGGTACCCGACGTCGGTGCGAGCGATGGTGCTCGACGGTGTGGTCAGCACGACCGCGTCCACGCCGGACCGGTCCCACGGTGACGACCCGCGACGAGACCAACCGGGACGAGGCGACCGGCGCGCGGCCGCCGACGAGGCCAGCGCCGACGGCGACGGCGACGGCGACGGCGAGGCGCAGGCTCGCGCCGTGGATCGCACCTTCGACGCCATGACGGCGGCGTGCGCCGCGGACGCCTCGTGTCCCCTCGCCGACGACGGTGGGCTGGGCGTCGCCTACGACGAGCTGGCTCGCCGCATCGAGACGGGCACCGTGGCTGGTCACGGTGTCGGGCCGACGCAGCTCGCCTACGCCGTGTTCTGGGCCACCTACGACGCAGCGCGTTGGCCGCGGCTCTGGGAGGCCGTGGAACGGGGCTTGGGCGGCGACCTGGCACCGGTCGCCGACCTCGCCGAGTCGTTCACGCGCATCGTGCCCTACGCGCCCTTCGCCATCACCTCGTGCCTCGACCGGCCCCACCCGTCCACGTACGAGGGATGGCGGGCGGAGGCGGCTGCCAAGGAGGCGAGGTCCCCGCGCTTCGGCGCCATCCTCGGCAACGAGCTGCTGCCGTGTGCGTTCTGGCCGCCGGCGACGCTCGGACCGGTGCCCGTGGATGCCAGGGGTGCGCCCCCGATCCTCGTGGTGGGGAGCACCGGGGACGCCGCCACCCCGTACGAGGTCGCGGTCCGGGTGGCTCGCCGCCTCGAGTCCGGGGCGTTGCTCACGGTGGAGCAGGAGGGCCACGTGGCCACCGGCGACTCGGACTGCGCCGACGACGCCATCACCCGCTACCTCGTCGACCTCGCCGTGCCCGCGGCCGGCACCCGCTGCTGAGGCCCGGCCCGCGTCGCTGGACTTGGAAGTGCGAGCGACCGCACCCCTACTGTCCCGTCCGGGTCCGAAGCAGCCGGATCCGACGGATCCCAGGGGGGAAGCCCGGCCATGGAGTTCAACCTCGCCGACCTGCACGATGCCGTGTCCGACGCGATCCCGGAGCGCGAGTGCATCGTGTGGCGCGACCGCCGGCTCACCTACGCGCAGGTCGCCGAGCGCACGAACCGCTTGGCCAACCACCTCGTCGCCGCCGGCCTCGGCGCCCACACCGAGCGCAGCGAGCTCGAGGGCCACGAGACGGGGCAGGACCACCTGGCCTGCTACCTGCACAACGGCAACGAGTACATCGAGGCGATGCTCGGCGCGTACAAGGCGCGCGTGGCGCCGTTCAACGTCAACTACCGCTACGTGGCCGAGGAGCTGCGGTACCTCCTGAACGATGCCGGAGCGCGAGCGATCGTGTTCCACTCGGCGTTCGCCGACCGGCTCGCCGAGGTGCTGCCCGACCTCCCCACGCTGACGGTGCTCCTGCAGGTCGACGACGGCTCGGGAGCCGCGCTGCTCCCCGGCGCGCAGTGGTACGAGGCGGCCCTCGCCGCCGCGAGCCCGGACCGGCCGTCGGTGGAGCGCAGCCCCGACGACCTCTACATCCTCTACACCGGCGGGACCACCGGAATGCCGAAGGGCGTGCTGTGGCGGCAGGCCGACATCTACGTCGGCGCGCTGGGCGGTCGCAACCTCGGGACCGGGGGTGAGTTCGAGAGCATCGAGCAGGTGGTCGAAGCCGCCACGAACGGCGGCGCTCGCCTCCTCCCCGCGCCACCCTTCATGCACGGCGCCGGCCACTGGCTCGCCTTCAACGCCATGAACAGCGGCAGCACGGTGTGCGTCCAGGACGACACCGTGGGCCTCGACCCCGACGACATCTGGCGCACGATCGAGCGCGAGAAGGTGAACATCCTCCTGATCGTCGGCGATGCGTTCGGCCGGCCGCTCGTCGACCAGCTCGAGGCCCAGAGCACGTCGGGCAAGCCCTACGACCTGTCCTCGATGCTCATGGTCATCTCGGGCGGGGCGCCGCTCAACTCCACCTTGAAGGACCGCTTCCTCGCCCAGCTGCCGTCGGTGATGGTGATGGACGCGGTCGGTGCCTCCGAGACGGGCAGCCAGATGTCGCACATGAGCGCGGCTGGCCAGGCCGCCAGCACCGGCACCTTCACGCCGGGGCCGGGAGCCGCCATCGTGAGCGACGACCTGACGACGGTGCTGGACGCCGGCCACGACGAGGTCGGTTGGCTGGCCCAGAAGGGCCGGGTGCCGCTGGGGTACCTCGGTGACGCCGACAAGACCGCGCGCACCTTCCCGGTGATCGACGGTGTCCGCCTCTCCGTGCCCGGTGACCGGGCGCGTCTCACATCCGAGGGCGTCATCGAGTTGTACGGGCGTGACTCGGTCACCATCAACTCAGGCGGCGAGAAGATCTTCGCCGAGGAGGTCGAGCAGGCCATCGCGCACCATCCCGACGTCTACGACGTGGTGTGCGCGGGGCGTCCGTCCGAGCGGTGGGGCCAAGAGGTCGTCGCGGTCGTGCAGCTCCGCGAGGGCGCGACGGCGACGACCGAGGACCTGCTGGCCGAGGCCGCCTCCCACGTGGCGCGCTACAAGCTCCCCAAGGCGTTCCGCTTCCGAGGTTCGATCGTCCGGTCACCCGCCGGCAAGGCCGACTACCGGTGGGCGAAGGAGCAGGCCGCGCTCGACGCGTGAGCACTCCGTTATTCGCTTCCCCGGAGGCCCTTCGTTCGTCCACCATGAGCGAGCTGCACCGAGCTCCGGTGCGTGGCAACGGATGCCTGGCGATCGAAGGGAGGACCCAGATGCTGAACCGCTCCGGCGATGACCTCGGCAACCCCGGGACCCTCGTCGCCGCTCCCTGCGCTCCGCTCGCCTGATCCAGGCGGACGACCGGCAGGTCGAGGAACCCACCCAACCATGCCCGGGCGCGGACCCACGCGCCCCAGCACGTCACCGACGAGGAGGTGAACGACGTGCGCAAGCTCCTGAACCGACCGCGGCCCGACAGCCGTCCGCGGAGGCATCCCATCCCGCAGGCTGAGCTCGACGAGGCGTGGCGCAAGGCCTGGCTCGAGGCCGGGCTCCCCCGCATCAGCGTGTAGCGATCACGACCCGTCCGCGAGGACGGGTCGTGGCGCGACCGCGCTCAGGCCCTGAGTGCTGCCCTGCTCAGGCCCTGAGTGCTGCCCTGCTCAGGTGCTCCGGCCTCAGGTGCTCCGGCCTCAGGTGCTCAAGCGGTCAGGCGCCCGCCACCGCCACGAGCCGGCGGCCCTCCCGGGGACCCACCAGCCGACCCGGGCCGGGCGCCACCGCCTCGAGCATGAGCAGCTGCTCGAAGTGCTCAGCGCTGACCGGACGGCTGAAGAGGTAGCCCTGCATCTCGTCACAGCCGAGCTCCCGCAGGCGCTCCAGCTGGGCGTCGGTCTCCACGCCCTCGGCGACGACCTCGAGGCCGAGGCCGTGCGCCAGCGCCACCACCGCCATCACGATCGGGGCCTCGCGGTCGCTGTCGATCGTGGCCACGAACGACTTGTCGATCTTCAGCTTGTCGATGGGCAGGCGGGTCAGCCGGCGGAGGCCCGAGTAGCCGGTGCCGAAGTCGTCGATGGAGCACAGCACGCCCATCTCGCGCAGGTCGCCCAGCGTGGCGGTGACGTCGGCCGGCTCGTACATGGCGAGGCTCTCGGTGACCTCGAGCTCGAGCCGGCGGGGGTCGAGGCCGGTGCTCCGCAGGATGCGGGCGGTGACGTCCTCGATCCGCTGCTGCTGGAACTGCCGCGGCGACAGGTTCACGGCGACGACCAGCGGCGCGAAGCCCGCGTCGGTCCACTCCTGGTTCTGGCGGCAGGCCTCGTGGAGCGCCCACTCCCCCAGTGGCACGATGAGCCCGCTCTCCTCGGCGAGCGGGATGAACGATGCCGGCTGCAGCAGCCCGAGCTCGGGGTGCTCCCACCGGAGCAGCGCCTCCATCCCGGTGACGCGACCGGTCGAGAGGTTCACCTTCGGTTGGTAGTGCAGTCGGAGCTCGTTGCGCTCGATGGCGCCGTGGAGCCGGCCCTCGAGGGCCAGGCGCTCGTGGGCGTGATCGTTCATCGACGACTCGTACGCGCAGTACGTGCGGCGCCCTCGCTCCTTGGCCCGGTACATCGCGGTGTCGGCGTTCTTCAGGAGAGAGTCGGCATCGTGGCCGTCGGCCGGGGACACCGCGATGCCGATGCTGGGGCTCGCGAAGACCCGGTGCCCGTTGACGGTGAAGGGCTCGGTGAACACCTCGAGCACCGTCGAGGCGACGACGCAGGCCTCGGCCGGGTCCTGGAGCTCCGGCAGGAACACCACGAACTCGTCGCCGCCGAGGCGAGCCACGGTGTCGTCGGCGCGGGTGGCCGCTCGCAGGCGCTTGGCGACCGCCTGCAGGAGCAGGTTGCCCACCGCGTGGCCGAGGCTGTCGTTCACGTTCTTGAAGCGGTCGAGATCGAGGAAGAGGACCGCGCAGTGCCCGCCCGTGCGGCGAGCGTGGGCGATGGCCATGGCGGCCCGGTCGGCGAACAGGGTCCGGTTGGCGAGGCCGGTGAGCTCGTCGTGGTGGGCGCGGTGCTCGAACTTGGCCCGGCCCTGGACCAACCGGACCAGGTAGGTGACCACCAGCAACGAGAGCCCGGCCGAGAGCCCGATCACGAGGTTGGTGGACCGCGGCTCGTGCAGGCCCAGCCCGAGGATGGCCGGTCCGAGCACGACCGCGGAGCCCACGAGCCAGACCTGTGCGGCCGGGAGCCGGTCGAGCGGCGAGAACGTCGGCTCCGCCGCTTGTGTGGTGTGCGGGTGCAGGGCGGCGGCACCGAGGAGCCCGAAGGCGACGATCCGTGCCGCGGCGAGCGGGCCCTCGTCGAAGGAGCCGCCGGCGAGCTCGCTGAGCAGCCGGGTGGTGTCCCCCGCGAGCAAGAGGACCGAGGCCGCCAGGAGGAGGCACGCCCCGGCGCGCGCCCGGGTCCGGAGGCGGAGGGCGTGGAGGGCGAGGCACACGACGACGAGGTCGAGCACGGCCGGACCGAGCAGCTCGACCGTCGGGCGGAGCTCGGTGACCTGCAGCGGGAACAGGCGCTGGGCGCCCACCCACGCAAGCAGGGCGACGGTGGTCGCGAGGATGGCGGACCGGTGCAGGGCGTCAGCGGCACGGCCAGGGGTCAGGTCGCCGACCATGATCAGCAGAGCGCCCGCAGCCAGCGCCGCGGCGATCATGGCGGACGACCATCCGATCGCGCCGGGCACCGAATCGGCGACGACCAGCGCGGCGACGGCCGGCACCATGAGCGCCAGGAGGGCGGCGCCGAGGACGATGAAGGGATCTCGCTGGCTCGCGGTCCAGGACGGGGCGGGGTGCGATCGGATCTGCACCGACGCCACCACGAGCGGCACCGCCGAGAAGATGCCCGCTCCGACGACCAGGAGGTCGATGCCGGGCGAGCGGTGCGGCAGGGCCAGGACGAGCGCCGCGAGCAGGCCCATCAAGACGAGGAAGGCACGGCTGATGCGGACCGAGCTGGCGCCGGCGGCCGGACCATGCCCCGGGGCGGCTGCCTCCGTGAGCGTGGGCCGACGCGGCAGCTCGCCCGCGCGCCTGATCTCGGTAACGCCCGCCATTGCGAACTCCTGTCCACGAGGAGCGCCTGCTGGGGGCGCTTGCGCTCCACTCTTCGTGTTGACTCCGCCACGGAGTGTGCTCAAGTGTGCCGAGCGGCCTCTCACAGCACAAGGGCCGAACGGCCCATCACAGCAGCTCGCGAACGCGCGCCAGCAGCACGTCGAGGGCCGGGGCGTTCATGCCGCCGTGGGGAACGATCACGTCAGCATGGCGCTTGCTGGGCTCGACGAACTGCTCGTGGCTGGGCCGAACGGTGGCGAGGTACTGCTCGATGACGCTGCGCAGCGAGCGCCCGCGCTCGGCCACGTCTCGCTCGAGCCGTCGGATGAAGCGGACGTCGGCGTCGGTGTCGACGAACACCCGAAGGTCGAACCGGTCCCGCAGCACCGGCTCGTACAGCACGAGGATCCCCTCCACCACCACGACGCGGGCGGGCGCGACCCGCGTCCGGTCCGGCAGGCGCTCGTAGGTGGCGAAGTCGTACACCGGGACGTCGACCGCCTCGCCGGCCGCGAGAGCGTCGACGTGCTCGACCAGCAGCGCCCAGTCGAACGCATCCGGATGGTCGTAGTTGATCGCGGCGCGTGCCTCGAGCGGCAGGTGGCCGTTGTCGCAGTAGTACGCGTCGAGGCGGAGGAGGGCGAGCGAGGGCTCGCCGATCAGCCCGGCCAGGCGCTCGGCGACGGTGGTCTTGCCGCTCCCGCTGCCGCCCGCCACGCCGATGGTGAACGAACGGCTCGCGGCGGGCTCGTGCCCGCTCATGTGCGCGGGCCGCTCGCACGCGCCCTCATGCGAGGCGAGCGCGGAGGAGGGGCCACCTCGGGTCGGCGCGCACGGCCTCGAGGTCGGGCTCTCCGTCCACCAGCGACGCTGCACGGAAGCCGTCGTCGGCCGCGCGTTCGAGCCACTCCACGGCGTGGTCGACGTCGGTGGCCTTCGCCCAGCTGCAGGCGACCTCGAACGCCGTCTGTGCCTTGCTGGGAGGGTCGGCGGCGTAGACCACCGTGCCCACCTCGGCGGCCTCAGCGAAGCAGTCGGCGTAGTGCAGGTGGGTCTGCAGCGAGCCCGCGCCCTCTCGGCCCTTGCCGTCGGGCCGCTCCACCAGGCGGCGGGCAACCGCCACCGCGGCGCCGGTGCGGGCGAGGACCTCGGTTGCGATCAGGTTCGAGGGACCGCCGGGCACCGCGACGTAGGCGTCCTCGAAGAGCTTGAACGCCTGCTTGTCACCGGACGCCAGCGCGGTGGCCGCCTTCAGGAAGGGATCGACGCCCGACCCGAGACCCCTGGTCAGGCGGCGGGCGGCCGGCACGTCGCCGTTCTTCAGCGCCGCCCACGCCAGCTGTTGCGCTCGGGTGGCGTCCGGGATCTCCAGCGGCGCCGCACCCCCCACGACCGACAGGTTGGCCTGGCTGCGGGCCTGGGCCCGGCGACCCGGCTGGTCGGGCGTGTCGGGCGCGTCCACGTGGAACGCGTCCATGTCGCCGCCCACCTGGGCGGCCCGCATCTCCTGGAAGTTCATGAACGCGATGAACAGGAAGAAGAAGCCGCCGTAGGTCTGGTCGCTGACGAACGCGTAGACCGCCGCGGCGATGGCGAAGGCGATCGACAGCTTGCGCGCCCGATCGAGGCCGAAGATCTCCGTGGACACGTTGCCACCGTCCAGCGGGCGCACGGGCAGCAGGTTCGCCACCGACCACCAGAGGTTCTGGAACGCGAGGAAGACGAGCGCGACCAGCACGAAGCGGGGCAGGTCCACCGCGCGCTCGAACGTGAGCGAGTCGAGGTACGTGCGGGAGGGCAGCCAGAGGAGGATGAGCCCCGTGAGCGACCCGGCGACGCTGACGATGATGCTGCGCGAGCGCGCCAGGCTCCTGCGACGCTGGCTGATGGTCACGCCGCCGAAGCCGTGGAGCACGATCACCGATGGCTGACCGAACACCTTGAGGGCGAACCCGTGGCCGAGCTCGTGCACGAGGATCGAGATGAAGCTGCAGGCGACCCAGATCAGGACGATGTCGAGGCCGTCCTGGAGGTAGCGCAGCCCGAACAGGGTCGACACCAGCAGGAAGGCCGGCTCCACCCGCACCGGGATCCGGGCGATCGAGAAGTGGGGCCGAGCGGACATCGGCGGTGAGCCTAGGAGGCGGGCGCCATGGAGCCGGGTTGGGCGGCCGGGTTGGGGGTCGTTGCCGGGGCGTTCGTACCATGACGGCGATGGCCCGCTTCACCATGCCGGACACGCTCCCGGAGGGCGACGAGAAGGTCGAGGCGGTGCGGTCCATGTTCGACGCCATCGCGCCGCGCTACGACCTGGTGAACCGGATCATGACGTTCCGGATGGACGTGGGCTGGCGGCGCAAGACGGTGGCGAGCCTCGGGATCCCGCGCTCGTCGGTGGTCGTCGACCTCGCGTGCGGCACCGGCGACCTCTGCCGCGAGCTGGCGTCGACGGGCTTGCGTCCGATCGGCGTCGACCTGTCGTTCGGGATGCTCGCGGCGGCCCGCACGGACGCTCCCCTCCTGCAGGGCGACGCGCTGCGCCTTCCGCTCCCGGGCGGCGCGGTCGACGGCGTCACCTGCGGCTTCGCGCTGCGGAACTTCGCGAGCCTCCCGCCGTTCTTCGCCGAGCTCGCGCGCGTGGTCCGACCGGGTGGCCGCATCGCGCTGCTCGAGGTGGCGGAGCCTCCGAACCGGCTGCTGCGCGCGGGCCACGGGTTCTACTTCGGGAAGGTGGTGCCGCTCGTGGGGGGTCTCCTGTCGGACCCTGCCGCCTACCGGTACCTCCCTCGGTCTGTCGCGTACCTGCCCGAGCCCGACGTGATGCTCGAGCAGCTGGCGCGGGCGGGCTTCCACGCCGTGGACCGGCGGCTCCTCTCCGTCGGCATCGCCCAGCTGATCACCGCCACCCGGGCCGGAGCGGCGTGACCGAGCTCGTCGCCACCACCCGGCGTCTCGACCAGGACGTGGACCTGCTCGCCGCCGCGGGGCGCGACGGGGTGCTGATCGAACGGGGCCGCAGCGGGCTGGCCGGCCGGGGCGTGGTGGCTCGGGTTCCCGTGTCGGAAGCGGACGAGCTCCTCCGCGGCATCGAGGCGCGCGACGAGGTGGACGCGCCTGGCACCGGACCGGTCGCCTTCGGCGCGCTCCCCTACCGAGCCGGCACCGGCACCGAGCTCGTGGTCCCCGAGCTCGTCTGGGGACGCAGCGACGACCGCAGCCGGTGGGTCACCACGATCCGTCCGGCGGGGGCGCCACCCGTGGACCTCCGTCTGGCCGACGAGACGCCCGAGCGCGCACCGTCATCGGTCGCCGTGCGGCCCGTCCGGTCGGCGGAGTGGTGGTGCGAGCTCGTCGCCCGCGCGACCAAGGCCATGCGCGACGCCCCGGCGGGCGGGCTCAGCAAGGTCGTGCTGGCGCGCGAGGTCCTCGTGGAGGCGGACGTGCCCTTCGACCGCAGCGTGGTGCTTGAGCGCTTGCGCCGGGCGTACCCCGGCTGCTTCCTGTTCCACGTCGACGGGTTCCTCGGGGCCAGCCCCGAGCTGCTCGTGAGCCGGACCGGGGACGTCGTGCGGGCCCAGCCGATGGCGGGCACCGCGCCGCGGGGTGGTGATCCCGCCGCCGACGCTCGCCTCGCCGCCGGCCTCCTGGCCTCCCCCACCTACCGCCACGAGCACCAGATCACGATCGACATGGTGTACGACACCCTCATCGGCTGGTGCTCGTACCTCGACTACGAGCCTGAGCCTTCGGTGGTGGGCGTCGCCAACGTGCAGCACCTCGCGACGATGGTCGAGGGTCGCCTCTCGCAACCCGCGCCATCCGTGCTCGAGCTGGTCGCCGCCCTCCACCCCACGCCGGCGGTGAACGGCTGGCCTCGCGACGACGCCCGGGCCTGGATCGAGGCGAACGAAGGCTTCGACCGGGGGCGCTACGCGGGAACGGTGGGCTGGGTGGACTCGCGGGGCAACGGCACCTTCGCCGTCAGCATCCGCTGCGCCGACATCGACGGCACCACGGCGCGCTTGGTCGCCGGCAACGGCATCGTCGCCGACAGCGATCCCGACACGGAGCTGGCCGAGACCCAGGTGAAGCTCCAGGCCATGCTGGGCGCGCTCACCCGCGTCTGACCGCGCGCGCTCCCGCGGCCTCAGCCCTCGGTGAGGATCTCGACCGAGGCGCGCTGGTCCAGGAACTGCGCCCACTGGAGCGGTGTGGCATGGAACTCCGGGTCGGTGGCGCTCGGGTCGGCGCCGTGGTCGAGGAGGAGGCGCACGACCTCGGCCTCGCCCGCTCCTGCCGCGAGGTGCAGCGGGGTGAGACCCGTCCGCGCGATGGGGGCCCCGCGCGCCACGAGCTCGCGCACCAGGTCCCAGCGGGCGTAGCGCGCCGCCCGGTCGAGGTCGTCGGCGGTCGGCTCGTCGCCGACCGCATCGAGCACCGTGCGGCGAAGGCGCCCCCACACCTCATCGGAGAGCTCGACGAGCTCCTGCTGCACGTTCACCACGACTGCCCTCTCATCGCAGGACGTCCTGCACGGCGTCGGCCACGGCCTGGTTCAGGCGCCGGTGGACCTCGACGTTCTCGGCTCGATCGGTGCTGGCGACGAGCACGTGGACGCCGCCGGCCTCGATCGCGGTGCGGACGGCGGGCGCCACGTCGACGACCTGGCTGGCAGTGACCCCGTACGAGCGAGCGAGCGCCACCAGATCGAGGCCGTGGGGTGTGCCGTAGAGCTGCTCGAAGCGGTCGGCCTCCACCGCCTCCGCCTGCGGGAGGAACGAGAAGATGCCGCCACCGTCGTTGTCGACCACGACCACCACCAGGTCGATCCCGCGCTGCGCGGCGCCGAGGAGCCCGTTGCTGTCGTGCAGGAACGCGAGGTCGCCGATGAGCAGCGCGGTGGGGCGCGAGTAGTCGCCCAGGGCGACGCCGACGGCCGTGGACACGACGCCGTCGATGCCGTTGGCTCCCCGGTTGGCGTGCACGGACAGCTCGTGGACCGGGTGCACGTACCACTCGAGGTCGCGGATGGGCATCGACGACGACGCCACCAGCGCGCTGCCGACCGGCAGGGACGCGGCCAGGGCGCGGGCGATGGCCGGTTCCGACGTCGGTGCGTCCTCCAGCACCCTGTCGATGGCCGCGCCGGCGGCGTCGCCCACCGCCCGCCACCGGTCGGCCCACGCCCCGCCGTCGACGGGCTCGATCCCGATCGTGTCGACCGACCACTGCTCCACGACGGCCTCCGCCGACCACGGCAGCACGACCGCGGCGGTGCCGTAGGGATCCACCCACCGGTGGCCCGATGCCACGATGTGCACGGCCCCCGTGGACGCCAGCCACTCGTTGGCGACGCGCGAGGCAACGGGACCGCCCAGGTGCACCACGAGCTCCGGGATGAGGTCGGTCGGCGTCCGCAGCAGGGCGTCGAAACCCGGCACGGTCATGGGGGCGCCCCACACGGGGGCGGTGGGGGTCGCCAGCACCGGCCACCCGAGGGCCACGGCGATCTGCACCACGTACTCCCGCCGGCCGGATCCGGCGCCGGCGACGATGAGCCCGCGGTGCCCGGCGAGGTCGCCGGCCAGGTCGACGACGGCGTCCTGCGGCGCACCGCCGGAGGGCCGCCACACCCACGCTCCGTCGGTGGGTCGGGCAGGAGGCAGCTCGCCAGGGGTGCCGACCAGCGGTTCGCGGAAGGCGAGGTCGAGGTGGACGGGTCCGGGTCGGGACCCTGTCGCCTCGGCGTGGGCGCGGGCCGCCAACGAGCGCCAGCGGTCGGCCGCAGACGCCTCGGCCACGCCCGGGGCGTGGAACCACCGTGCGGCGCGGCCGTAGAGGTGGCTCTGGTCGATCGCCTGCGGCGCGCCCACGTCGTGCAGCTCCGGGGGCCGGTTCGCGGTGCACACCAGCAGCGGCACGCCAGCCAGGTCGGCCTCCACCACGGCCGGGTGCAGCTCCACCGCGGCCGTGCCGCTGGTGGTGAGCACGATCACGGCCTCGCCCTGCGCAGCCGCCAGCCCCAGCGCGAGGAACCCGCCGCTGCGCTCGTCGTGGTGCACGTGCACCCGGATGCGACCGTCGGCCGCGAGCGCGAGGGCGAGCGGGGTCGAGCGCGACCCAGGGCACACGACGGCGTGCTCCACACCGTCCCTCGCCCACTCGTCGACGAGGGCGGCGCAGAACGTGGCCTGCAGGTCTTCGGGGCGGGCGGGGTCGGCGGCCATGGCGGGCACATCCGACCACACCGGTCCGCCGGGTTCCACGTCTGCGAGGATCGGCAGATGTTCCTGCACGCCGAGCGACGCGGCGCCGGACCACCGCTCGTGCTCGTCCACGGGTTCACGCAGACCCGGCGGTGCTGGGGTCCGGAGGCCGACGCCCTCGCCGCCGACCACGAGGTGGTGCTGGTCGACGCGCCCGGGCACGGCGGCTCGGCCGACATCATCGCCGGCCTCCGCACGGGCGGACGACTGATCGCCGACCAGGGAGGCGAGGCCACGTACCTCGGCTACTCGATGGGCGCGCGGTTCTGCCTCCACATCGCCCTGACCAACCCGGAGCTGGTGCGCGGGCTGGTGCTCCTGGGCGGTACCGCCGGCATCGAGGACCCTGTCGAGCGCGAGCAGCGCCGCCAGCAGGACCTGGCCACCGCGGATCGCCTCGAGCGCGACGGCCTGGCCCGGTTCCTCGACGACTGGCTGGCGCAACCGCTCTTCGCGCGGCTGCCTCCGGAGCGGGCGTTCCGCTCCGAGCGGCTGGAGAACTCGATCCCGGGCCTGCGGTCGAGCCTCGAGCACGCAGGAACCGGCGCCCAGGACCCGGCGTGGCACAAGCTCCACCGCCTCGACATGCCCGTGCTGGTCCTGGCGGGCGCAGAGGATGCCAAGTTCGCCGCGCTCGCCGGGCGCATGGCCGACGAGATCGGGGACAACGCCACCCTCGCCCTCGTCGAGGGCGCCGGCCACGCCGCCCACCTCGAGCAGCCCGAGCGGTTCGTCGGGATCGTCCGGCCGTGGCTCGCGGGCCACGGCTTGTGACCGACGCCGTGTGACCCTCGCCCCCAGGCCTGAGGCTTCAGGGGTCAGGCGTCACGGGTCAGGCGCCAGGGTCAGGCGCTGATCCAGAGACCGGCCGCCAGCAGCGCGCCGGAGACCAGCTGCACCCGCCCCGTGGCGCCGAGGACCGGGATGAGCGCGGGGCCGGCGGCGCCCTCCAGGACCGCCAGGACCGGTTGGCGCGCCAGCACGATCCCCACCAGGGCGAGGGCGGCAGCCGGCCGCCCGAAGCCGCCCGCGACCATCGGGATGCTGCCGAACGCGACGACGAGCATCCCGACGTAGAGCCAGCGCGTGCGGGCGTCGCCGATGCGAACGGCGAGGGTGCGCTTCCCGGACTCGGTGTCGCCCGGGATGTCGCGCAGGTTGTTGATCACGAGCAGCGCCGTCGCCCAGAGCCCCACGGGGATCGACGCCACCAGCGGCAGGGCGGCGAGGTGATCGGTCTGCACGTAGGCGGAGCCGGCCGTGGCCACCACGCCGAAGAAGGTGAACACGAACAGCTCTCCGTAGCCGTAGTAGCCGTACGGATGCGACCCGCCCGTGTAGAACCACCCGGCGGCCAGCGCGGCCGCGCCGACCACGAGCAGCTCCGGACCGACGGCGGCGGCCAGCGCCAAGCCGGCGACGACGGCCACGCCGAAGGACAGGAGCGCGGCCCGCTTCACGGCGCCGGGAGGTTGGATCCCCCACCCGACGAGGCGCACCGGCCCCACCCGCCGACCGGGGTCGTCGGTGCCGCGCACGCCGTCGCTGTAGTCGTTGGCGTAGTTGGTGCCGACCTGCAGGGCGAGGGCGACGATGCCTGCGGCCAGCGCTCGCCACGCGATCACGTGGTGGTCCCCGGTGACGCACGCCGTCCCCACGAGCACCGGCACCACGGCCGCCGGCAGCGTGCGCGGGCGGGCACCGGCGAGCCACGAGCGCCAACCAGACGGAGCGGGCGCGGGGTCGGGAGCGGTCATGGCGGCCGAGTCTCACCCGCGCAGTCCGTACGCTGCCACCCATGGCGCGCCTGGTGGCCCTCGACGCCCGCGGCGCGCCGTTCGTCGACGCCCTCCGACGCTCGTGGGCCGACGGTGACGCCGTCCTCCCCATCGACCCGAGGCTGCCACCGGCCGCACGGGCGCAGCTGCTGGACGCAGCGCGGCTGCACGATCCCGTGGAACCGGGCGACGCGCTCGTCGTGGCGACCAGCGGCAGCTCGGGCGATCCGAAGCTCGCCGTCCTCACCCACGCCGCCGTCGAGGCCTCCGCCCTGGCCACCAGCGCGAGGTTGCGCATCGACCCGTCCGTCGATCGGTGGCTCGCGTGCCTCCCGCTGTCGCACGTGGGTGGGCTGTCCGTCGTCACGCGCTCGCTGGTCACGGGGACGCCGTGCACGGTGCACGACGCGTTCGACGCGGCGTCCGTCATGCGCGCCGCCACCGAGGGCTGCACGCGCACCTCCCTCGTGCCCACCGCCCTCGCGCGGATCGATGCCGCTGCCTTCCGGACGATCCTGGTCGGCGGCCAGGCGCCGCCGCGGGACCGGCCCCCGAACACCGTCGCCACCTACGGGCTCACCGAGACCGGCAGCGGCGTCGTGTACGACGGCGCGCCGCTGGATGGGGTCGAGCTGCGCACGGTCGCAGACGAGATCCACGTGCGCGCGCCGATGCTCCTCCGCACGTACCGCGACGGGCGCGATCCGAAGGACGCCGACGGCTGGTTCGCCACCGGCGACGCCGGCGCGTGGGATGGCACCCGGCTCACGGTGCACGGGCGGATCGGTGATGTGATCGTGACCGGAGGGGAGAACGTGTGGCCCGCCGCGGTGGAGCGCGTGCTCGCCAGCCACCCGGCCGTGGCCGAGGCGCTCGTGCTGGGTCGCCCCGATCCGGAGTGGGGTGAGCGCGTCGTGGCCCTCGTCGTGCCCCGGGACCGTTCGGCACCACCCGGGCTGGGCGCCCTTCGCGACCATGTGAAGGCCGAGCTACCGGCCTACGCCGCTCCCAAGCAGCTCGAGGTGGTCCACGAGCTGCCGCGCGCACCGAGCGGGAAGACCCTGCGACCTAGGGGGTGACCACGAAGAAGGTGTCGGGGAACCCCAGGCCGTCGAGGTCGAGGTCCTCCGACACCCACTCCCCTCCTCGCGGATGCACCCACTGGAGCCCCGCGGTGGTGCCGACGAGCAGCCCGCGGGCACCGGGCAGCCACTGCGGCACGCCCTCCGTGCCCGGCGCGATCCCGACCTCGTCGAGGAGGTCGCCGTCGGGGGCGAACAGCAGCAGGCGCTGGCGCGAGGACGCGTTGTCATGGGCGACGATCGCGGTGCGGCCGTCGAGGTCGGTGGAGGGCTGCTCGTAGTAGGTGTCATCGGGGTCCGGGATCCGGACGAGGGCGCGCGACGCTCCCCCGTCGATGGGCTGCCTCCGGAGCGCGCAGCCTCCGTCGTCGTCGCATGCCGTGATCAGCGCGTCGTCGCCGATGACGCCGTTCACCCAACCCGTGGCGAGGGGGCGGTAGCCGGACTCGTCGTAGGCGTAGACCCGGCCGCCGCGGCCCACCACGATCGACTCAGGCGTCGCCGATCCCTGGAAGCCGGGCACGTCCAGCTGCCGCAGCACTCGCCCGCGCAGGTCGACGATCCGGGCCTGCGTGCTGAGCTCGTCGACGCTCTGCGGCTGGTCGAACACCCACACGCGGTCGGGTCCGGCCCTCGCGACCTGGTCGCCCTCGCCGAGGGACACGCCCACCGGCGCCCGGCTGGCTCCGAGCACCGGGTAGTACCGCACGTCCGTCCCTGTCGCGATCACCAAGCCACCGGGCATCGGCACCGAGGACAGCGGATCCGCGCTGGGCAGCTCGATCTCGTCACGCCCTCCGGTCGTCAGGTCGAGCCGCGTCCACGTCTGAGCGCCGCGGTACAGCAGCAGCACGCCGTCGATCGGCTCACCGAAGACGGGGCCGAGGGCGGCGAGCGTGGTCGTCGGGGCAGGGAGCGTTGTGCTCGTCGGCACCTCCGTGGTCGACGTCAGGGGCTTGTCCAGGTCGATGCGAGCCTGGTTGTCGCGCTCCTCCTCGCCCGCTCGCTCGCGGTGGTCGTCGGTGCTCCCGAGCACGACACCGCCCACCAGCAACGCCATCACGAGCCCGGCGATGGCCAGCGAGCGGCGCCGACCCGGCTTCGGACGCCGCGGCCCCATCGCCACCTGCTGCGTGCTGCCGAGCGTGGGACCGCTGCCGAGGATCTCGATGGGCGGCCGGTGATCCGCATCGCGGCGGCCCATCGCGATCTCCTACGGCCGCCGAGCGACGCCGAGCATGGCACCGCCGTCGACGATGAGGGTGTGCCCGGTGATCCAGGAGGCGAGGTCGCTGGCCAGGAAGAGGGCGGCGTTCGCGATGTCGACCGGCTCGCCCAGCCGCGCCAGTGGGATCGCCTTCCCCATGCGGTCCTCGTTCGGCTCCCACAGGGCGCGGGCCATGTCGGTCTTCACGAGCCCAGGCGCGAGCGCGTTCACGCGCGTGGACGGCGACAGCTCCATGGCGAGGGTGCGCGTGAGGTGGAGCAGGGCGGCCTTGGTGGCGTTGTAGATCCCGATGGAGGGCTCCACCGTGAGGCCCCCCACCGAGGCCACGTTGATCACGCTGCTGCCGGGCCGGTCGTGCATCGAGCGCTTCCATGCCAGCTGCGTCCACACGAGCGCGCCGCGGAGGTTCACCTCCCACGTCTTGTCGTAGCGCGGGAGGTCGATGTCCATCGTCGGTCCCATGTACGGGTTCGTGGCGGCGTTGTTCACGAGGATGTCCACCCCGCCGAAGCGCTCGACGCAGTGCTCGATCGCGGCGGCAGCGTGCTCCGGGTCGCCGGCGTTGGCGGCGAGCACGTCGACATCGCCGCCGATCTCATCGGCCGCCGCCTGCAGGTCCGGGAGCTTCCTGGACGTCAACAGCACGGAGGCGCCGGCATCGGCGTACGCCTGCGAGATGGCCCTGCCGATGCCACGCGACGCGCCGGTGACCAGCGCGACCTTCCCCTGCAGCGAGATCTCCACGGGCGGACGGTACCCCCGCCCCGGCCGGGCCGGTCGGCGAGCGGAGCCACCCAGGCACCTCCCTAGGGTGGTCCGGGTGAACCGACTCGCCCACGAGGCCAGCCCGTACCTTCGCCAGCACGCCGAGAACCCGGTGGACTGGTACCCGTGGGGCGACGAGGCCTTCGCGGCGGCGGCCCAGCGGGACGTGCCCGTGCTCGTGTCGATCGGCTACTCGGCGTGCCACTGGTGCCACGTCATGGCCCACGAGAGCTTCGAGGACGAGGAGGTGGCGGAGATCATGAACCGCCTCTTCGTGAACGTGAAGGTGGACCGGGAGGAGCGCCCGGACGTCGACGACATCTACATGGAGGCAACCCAGGCGATGACGGGCTCGGGCGGGTGGCCCATGACCGTCGTGTGCACCCCCGACGGCCGCCCCTTCTTCGCCGGCACGTACTTCCCCAAGGAGCGGCGCGGCGGGATGATCGGGTTCGTCGAGCTGTGCGAGCGGATCGACGAGCTCTGGCACACCCAGCGAGACGATCTGGTGCAGCAGGCCGACCAGCTCACCGGCGCCCTCGGGCGCACGGCGCTCGTGAGCCCCCGGGACGGGCTACCGACCGCCGAGGAGGTCGACGGCGCGCTCCACCGCATCGTGCGGGCCACCGACCCCGAGCACGGCGGCCTCGGGGGCGCACCGAAGTTCCCCCAGCCGATGGCCATCGAGGCGCTGGCGGTCGCCGCCAGCCGGGGCGACCGCCAGGCGTTGGCGGCGCTCGTGCTCACGCTCGACGGCATGGCCTCGGGCGGCATCTACGACCACCTCGGCGGGGGCTTCGCCCGCTACGCCGTGGACGGCGTGTGGCTCGTCCCGCACTTCGAGAAGATGCTCTACGACAACGCCCTGCTCATCCGGCTCTACGCCCACGGCTGGCTCCTCACCGGCGAGCCCCGCTTCCGCCAGACCCTCGAGGAGACGGTGGGCTACGTCCTGCGGGACCTGCGCCAAGCCGACGGCGGGGTCTCCTCGGCCGAGGACGCCGACAGCGAGGGCGTGGAGGGCAGGTTCTACGTGTGGACCGACACCGAGGTGCGCACCGTGCTCGGCGACGACGCCGACGCCGCCCGGCACTGGTACGGCTTCCGACCCGGCGGGAACTTCGAGCACGGCACCACCATCCCGAACCGGAGGCACGCCCGCGGCGAGCTCGCCCGCCCGACCGACATCGAGGCCCTGCGCCAGCGGCTCTTCGAGGCCCGGGC
>JBJMHD010000163.1:0-11164 GCA_045807565.1 Acidimicrobiales bacterium
ATCGCCTGGAAGATCGGGCGGTCGGGAGCGTTCAGCTGCACGTGCACCATCTCGCGCACGTCGACACCGAGCCGTTCCCACACCTCTTGCGACAGGAACCGGTCGCGCATGCGCACCGCAGCTTCGAACGCGAACTCCTGGCGCTCGCGAAGCTCCGCAGCCGACAGGCCTTGGTAGTACTCCTGCAGCGAGAGCACGCCGAACGCGACGTGGCGCGCTTCGTCGCTCATGACGTAGCGCAGGAGCTGCTTCAGCAGCGGCTCGGTCGACAGCTGGTGCATGAAGCCGAAGGCGGCGAGGGCGAGGCCCTCCACCATGATCTGCATGCCGAGGTAGGTCATGTCCCAGCGCGAGTCCTCGACGATGTCGTCCAGCAGCATCCGCAGGTGGGCGTTGATCGGATAGTGGCCGGAGAGCTTCTCGTCGAGGTACTTGGCGAAGACCTCGACGTGGCGCGCTTCGTCCATCACCTGCGTGGACGCGTAGTACTTGGCGTCGATCCACGGCACCGTCTCCACGATCTTCGCGGTGCACACCAGCGCACCCTGCTCGCCGTGCATGAACTGGCTGAGCATCCAGTTCTGGCTCTCCACGCCGAACTCGAGCCACTTGAGCTCGTCCCAGGACTCGAGGGGCGTGCCGCTCACGTCGATGTCGGCGTCGAAGCCGCCGCTGGCCATGGCGTTGTTGGCCACCACCTGCTCCTGGTCGACCTCGGTGTCCCACGGCAGATCGGTCTCGCCGTTCCACATGGAGGTCTTGGCCTTCTCGTAGAGGCGGTTGAGCGCGGGGCGCTGCCCCTTCTCGTAGTCCCAGGTGAAGATCGCCTCGGCGTTGTCCCGCACGGCGTGGACGGCCTCGTCGACGTCGGTGTTGGTGATCCCGAGGATCGCCTCGAGGTCGTTGATGTCCTCACGACCGATGAGGTCCTGGTTGGTTGCGGGGTCGTTGGCCATGGTCACGGCTCCTTGTGGCTGAGCGCCGGGGTGATGAACGTGCCGACGAACCGCCGGACGCTCACGGGGTCGGTGAGGTCGACCGCAGGGCTCGGGTCGACCGCGTAGGAGAGCAGGAGGCGCACGACGAGCTCGGCGCCCTCGCGGGCGAGGCGGTCGTCGGGCACGAAGCGGGAGAGGTGCGGGGCGAGGAAGCTCGTGGCGATGGCGAGACCGCCCTGGAGGTGCCCGTAGCCGGGGATCACCCGGTTGGGCTCGTGGCGGAGCAGGTAGCCGAGGGCCTCGTGCCCGAGCAGGAACCGGGCGGCCTCCACCGCGCCCACCACCAGGAGCTCCTCGAGCGTGTCGGCGTCGCGGAAGCGGCCTTCGACCAGGTCGAAGAAGCGGCGCAGCTCGTGGCGCAAGAGCGCCTCGAAGGCGACGTCCTTCCCACCTGGGAACGCGCGGTAGAGGGTGGCCCGGGACACGCCGGCGGCGCGAGCGATGTCGTCGGCCGTGGTCTTGGCGACGCCCCAGCGCCCGATGCACTCGAGCATCGCCGCGACCAGCCGGTCCTCGAGGGCCTCGGCGGTGGCCGTGGCGGGGGCGGGCGCGACGACGGTCGCGGCGGCGGGCATCGCTGAGACAATAAGAAGCGATGTGTCTCATCGTCAACCACCCGCCGGAGCGGCGAGCGGGCCGATCAGGCGTCGGCGTCGAGCAGCTCGTCCAGCTCGCGATCGAACGCTGCTTGCGCGGCCTCCTCACGAGCCTCGTCCCGCGCCACCCGGCGCAGCAGGATCACGTAGCCGACGGAGGCGATCGTGGTGAAGATGAACCACTGCACGGCGTAGGAGAGGTGTGGGCCCTCGGAGGGCTCGGGCAGGCCGAGGGGCACCAGCTCCGGAGCGCCGGCCGCGGTCACCTCGTCGGGGGTGCTGCGCACCCGTTGCAGGTACGCGGGCAGCACTTCGTAGTCGACCTGCTGGGCCACCCGCGCCAGGTCGACCCGAGCCAGCACCGCCAACCGTCCCTTGTCGGGGTCGGATGGCCCGAAGCGGCCCCGGTGCTCGCTGTCGAGGAGCACGCCCTCCACCGCCACCTCCCCGGAGGGGGCGTCAGGCGGCACGATCTCGCCCTGCCGATCGAAGCCGAGGAACCCCCGGTTGACGACGATGGCGCGTCCGTCCTCGAGCACGAGCGGCGTCAGCACCCACGCCCCCGACGCACCGTTGTAGGTGCGGTTCTCCACCACGAAGGTGTCGTCGTCGGCATAGGTTCCCCGGGCGGTGACGGGGCGGTTCGCGACGGCGTCGACGGCGTCGTCACCGACCTTGGCGTGGTCGGGCACGACATCCTCCACCGGCGCGGGCGGCACGGACTGCTGTGCCTCGACGGTGGCCTTGATCTCGCGCTTCTCGTCGAGGCGGCGGAGCTGCCAGAACCCCAGCAGCACCATGGTGATCACCAGCACCACCACGGCCAGGTGGCGCACGATCCACTTCGGTCGACGGGCGAAGCGCCAGCTCACGCCCCGGAGGGTAGGACCCCCGGGCGCGAAGGCCGCCTCGCCCGCCCGCAAGGGGCCGGGACCCCTTCGTCCCGATCACCGCGTTGGTGTGCTCGCGGTCGGAATTGGCATATGCTCCCTTTGGAGCTCGTTGACCAACCCAGCAGCTCCCCGAATCGGGCGGAACGAAGAGATAGGAATCCGATGCCGTCACGGTATGGGTTGGAAGTGGGCGGGTCTGCCACTGGCGAGACCCGGTTGCGGGTGTCGGGTGAGGTCGACCTGGTGTCGGCCCCGCCGCTGCTGGACTCGATCCTGTGCGCCGGCATCGCCGCGCCAGACGGCCAGCGGATCATCGTGGACCTCGGGGACGTGTCGTTCATCGACTCCTCGGGGCTCGCCGCCCTGGTGGACGCGAACCGGCGCCTCGCCGACCGCGGCCAGCAGCTCGTCGTGGCCAACCCCGGCTCCGGCGTCTGGCGCATCTTCACGCTCGCGGGGATCGACCAGATCCTGGTCGTCGACCGCGAGCCCACCGTCATCGACTGACCAGCGCAGCCGGTCCCTCCTCGAGCACGCGGCGCGCGAGGTCCCGGAGCTTCACGTTCTCGCGCTGCGAGGCGCGGGCGAGCAGCGCGAACGCTTCGTCGGCGGTGCAGCGCTCGGTGGCCATGATCGTGCCCTTGGCCTGCTCGATCACGGCCCGCGACTGCATGGCGGCCTGGAGCCCCGAGGCCACCTCGTGCACCTCCCAGTAGGCCCGAGCGTTGGCGAGCACGACGCTCGCCTGCCGGGCGAACCGCGTGACGGCGTCGGCATCGCCGTCGGAGAAGGGCTCGGCTGACCCGGCGTGCACGGTGAGCGTTCCCAGCGGGTTCCGGCCCGTCGTGAGCGGCACGGAGAGCCGGGCGCCCGTGGCCGGCGGCGTCCCCACCTGGGCACGGTCGGCCGCTCGTCCGCGCTGGTCCACGAGCTCGATGTCCACGGCCACGGCGGCGGTCCCCAGCTCGCAGCCGAGCTCGGCAAGGCGCTGCAAGGTGCTCGCGAACGGCGCGTCGGCCACCAGCATCTCGGCCACCTCTCGCAACGCGTCCTCCAGGGTGGCCTCGCCCATGGCGACCCCTTTCGTGCTCGACAGCGATCGGGGGGCTGAAGGCCCGACCCTACCGCGCCGCCGCTACGGAACGTAGGGACGGGGCGACCACGCACACGGAACGTGGTCGTTCAGCCGGGACCGCCGTCGCCGCTCGGCCGATCGATCTCGAACCACACCACCTTGCCCGCACCGCTGGGCTCCGCGCCCCAGCGCGACGCGATGCGGTCGAGGAGGTGGAGCCCGCGACCGCCCGGGCGGCCCAGGTCGGGCTCGCGGTGCGCCGGGAGCGCCGGGTCCTCGTCGTACACCGCCACCCGGACGGTGTCGGGACCCAGGTGGGCCTCGATGCGCGGGGCTGAGGACGCGTGGCGCAGGGCGTTGGTGACGACCTCGCTGGTGAGCAGCTCGATCGAGAACAGCAGGCCGTCGCCGTCGTCGCCGAGGGCTTCGCGCAGCAGCTCACGGGCTGAGCGCACCGACGCAGGGTCGGCCGGCAGGTCGGCGGTGACGACCTCGAGCGCGGTCTCGGTGATGGCGGCGGCGACCAGGATCTGCTCGAGCAGGTGGCGCGCCGGGACGCGCTTCTCGACGTAGCCCAGTGCACCAAGGCGTCGGGCCTCCTCGCCGTGGAGGCGCCGCGGGAAGTTCGACAGGATCACGACGCGGGCGTCCGGCACGATCTCGACGAGCTCCGGGAGGATGTCGAGGCCCGAGGGTCCCGGCATCGCGATGTCGAGGATCACGAGCTCGGGCCGGCTCTCGGCGGCAGCGGCGAGCCCGGAGGGACCATCGACCGCCTCGGTGACCGGGCCCAGTCGCCCGCGCTCGAGGACGGTGCGCAGCACGTCGCGGTGGTCGGCGTCGTCGTCGACGATCAGCGTGCGCATCGTCAGGTGCCCACCGCCGCCGGGAGGGTGAGGGTGAAGGTGGTGCCGCGCTGGTCGTCGGACTGCATCGTGATCTCGCCGTCCTGCGACTCGGCGAGCGACCGCGCGATGAACAGGCCGAGGCCGCTCCCCGGTTCGCCGCTGTGCTGGGGCAGCCGCACGAAGCGCTCGAAGATCCGGTCCTGGTCCGCCGCGGGGATGGCCGGTCCCCCGTTGTGAACGGACGCGATGGCCGTCGCACCGTCGCGGCACACCACCACCTCGACCGGCTCCTCGTCCGGCGAGAACTTGCACGCGTTCGAGACCAGGTTCCTCAGGATCTGCCCGACGCGCGTCCGGTCGCCCAGCGCGACGACGTCCTCGTCCACGCGAGCCCGCACCTCGCACTGGTCGGTGGTGGTGGCGGCGTCGTCGACGACGTCTCGGGCGATGGCGCCGAGGTCGATCGGCGCGATGTTCACCTCGAGCGAGCCGGCGTCGATGACCGACAGGTCGAACACGTCGTCGGTGAGGGACGCGAGGGTCTCGAGCCGGCTCCGAGCCCGATCCACCCGCGAGTGCTTGTCGGTGTCCCCGAGCTCGTCCCACTGGTCGAGCAGCAGGTCGAGCAGGTGCTGGACCACGGAGACGGGACCACGGAGGTCGTGGGCGATGATCGTGGCCAGCTCGCGCCGCATCCGGTCCACCTCCCGGAGCTGCTGGGAGGCATCGCGCTCCCGCTCGAGGATCCCGAGCAAGGCATCCTCGTTGTTCTTGCGGTCGGTGAGGTCGCGGGTGACCTTGGCGAAGCCTCGGTGCGCGCCGTCGTCGCCGCGCAGCGCCGTGATCACGACGTTGGCCCAGAAGAGGGAGCCGTCCTTGCGCACCCGCCAGCCCTCGCTCTCCCACCGACCGTCTTCGAGGGCGGTGGCGAGCGCGCGCGCCGGCACGCCGTTGCGCTTGTCCTCCTCGGTGTAGAAGCTCGAGAAGTGCCGCCCGATGATCTCATCGGCGCGGTAGCCCTTCAGGCGCTCGGCGCCCCGGTTCCAGCTCGACACGCGTCCGTCGGGGTCGAGCAGGAAGATGGCGTAGTCGGCCACGCTGCCGACGAGCAGGCGGAACCGCTCCTCGCTCTCGCGCAGGGCGTCCTCGCCGTGCTTGCGCTCGGTGAGGTCGCGGGTGATCTTGCCGAAGCCCACGAGCCGCCCGTCCTCGCCGCGGAGCGCCGTGATGACGACGCTGGCCCAGAACTCGGAGCCGTCCTTGCGTCGCCGCCACCCCTCGTCGAGGAAGTGGCCGGTCGCCGCCGCGATGGCCAGCCCCCGATCGGGCAGGCCGTCGTCGAGGTCGGGCTGCGTGTAGAAGGCGGAGAAGTGGCGGCCGATGATCTCCTCGGCGGCGTAGCCCTTGAGCTTCTCGGCGCCCGGGTTCCACGTGACCACGTTGCCGTCCGGGTCGAGGGCATAGATCGCGTAGTCGACGACGCTGCCCACGAGCAGCTCCAGCACCGTCACCCTGCCACCATCCGGCACCCGTGTGCCCCCCTCCCGCGGTACCGATACCTCCCGCGCCGCGGATCTACACCTCGATCCGGCCGAACACTACGAGGTGCCAGACTCACCGCCTGTGACGACCGAGCCCACGGGGGACCGCCGGCCGCCCGGCCGGCACACGCTGAAGCTCCTCGTCGCGCCCATC
The DNA here is from genome assembly GCA_045807565.1 of Acidimicrobiales bacterium. Lineage (GTDB taxonomy): Bacteria > Actinomycetota > Acidimicrobiia > Acidimicrobiales > VFJN01 > VFJN01. The sequence continues at coordinate 6,106 of JBJMHD010000163.1, forward strand.
GTGGTGCTCATCGTGATCTCCAACGTGGGGGACGCGCTGGCGCCGAAGCTGGTGGAGGACAACCCGCTGCTGCTCATCGCGATGAACGCGCGGAACCGCAACCTGATCCTCGTCACCAACCAGGTCGACGCCCTCGCCTACTACCTCGTCGGCAGCATCCGCCTGCTGCTGTCCGACCCGCTCTTCTTCCTGATCGGCTACTGGTACGGCGACACCGCCATCCGCTGGATGGAGAGCCGCACCAAGAGCTTCGGCACGATGCTGCGGGAGTGGGAGCGGTGGTTCTCCAAGGCGGCGTACCCCCTCGTGTTCATCGCGCCCAACAACGTGGTGTGCCTGCTCGCCGGCGGGGCGGGCATGTCGCTGTCCACCTTCTTCGTGCTCAACGTCACCGGCACCTTCGCCCGGCTCTACCTGATCCGGATCCTCGGCGATGCCTTCGAGCGCCCGATCGACGACGTCCTCGACTTCATCGCCCGGTACCGAGGCCCGCTGCTGGTGGTGTCGATCACGTTCTTCGCCATCGTGATGGTGCGCGAGCTGCGGCAGAGCAAGGAGGACATCGACGCCCTCGAGGAGGCGATCGACGAGGAGGGCTAACGGCGCTCGGCGGCGGACGGGAGCGACCGGTGGAGCTCGCCCCGGTCGAGCACCCAGGCGTCGGGGAAGGCCAGGCGGCTCCAGAACGACTCGCGGTCGAAGTCGGCACCCAGCTGGTCGCCGAGGTGGATCGACAGGGCGAGCCCGTGGCCGACGATCACCACCGGGCCCCCGGCCGCCGCCTCCTGGGCGGCGCGGACGGCAGCGCCCACCCGCGTCGCCACCTCCCCGTGCGGCTCCCAACCGTCGAGCGGCTCGCCGCGCAGGTAGGCGTGCGCCATCGCCCGGTAGCCGGTGCCGATCCACGGGCGGACGGCCTCCCGGAGGCGGTCGTCCTCGTGGACCTCGGTCGGCCAGCGCTCGGCGATGGCTGCCGCCGTCTCGAGGGCCTTGGGCTCGGTGCTGGTCACCAGCGCGGCGATGCCGGGTCCGACCTCGAGGCGTTCGGCCCACGCCCGGGCGCTGGCGCGGGTGGCGTCGTCGAGGTGCCAGTGGGCGGAGTCCACCCCGTCCTCGACCCGGGGCATGGCGTGTCGCACGTAGGTGATCGGAGCCGCCGTCATGCGCGTTCGACCGTATCCAACCACTCGTTAGGTTGGCGGTCATGGCCGGAAGCCCGCCGTTCACCGGTGTCGGGGTCGCCCTCGTCACGCTCTTCGACGAGGAGGGCGAGATCGACGCGCCGGCGACCGCCGACCACGCCGCCCGCCTCGTGGACGCCGGCGTGGACGCGGTGATCGTCGCCGGCACCACCGGCGAGGCCGCTGCGCTCGACGCCGAGGAGCGGAGCGACCTGCTCATCGCGGTCCGGTCGGCGGTGGACGGCCGCGTCCCCGTCATCGCTGGCACCGGTGCGCCCTCCGCCCGCCAGGCGGTGGTCCTGTCGCGCCGGGCCGAGACCGACGGGGCCGACGCCCTGCTCGTGCTCTCCCCCGCCGGCGTGCCCGATCCTCGTCCGTACTACGAGCGGGTGGCGTCGGCCGTGGGCATCCCCGTCCTCGCCTACCACTACCCGAAGGCCTCCACGCCCGGCGTGCCCGTCGACGTGCTGCGCCAGCTGCCGGTCGCCGGGATCAAGGACAGCAGCGGCGACGCCGAGCGGCTGATGCTCGAGGCCGACGAGATCCCGTCGGGGCTCTACACCGGCTCCGCCACGCTCATCCACCTCGCGGGCGCCATCGGCTGCTCCGGCGCGATCCTCGCCCTCGCCAACGTCGACCCCGAGGGCTGCCTCCGCGCCTGGAACGGCGACGGCACGGTGCAGCGCGAGCTGATCAGCGGCCATCGCAGCAACGCCCTCGCCGGCATCGCCGGCCTCAAGCGCGTCCTCTGCGCCCTCCACGGCACCAGCCCGGTAACAAGGGTCGGGTAGTCGTCGTCGCTCGCCTGCGGCGAGCTCCTCCGAGCTGTTCGGAACGCCTGCGGCGCCTCATCCTCGGCTCAGGGGTCGGCGAAGCCGCCCCTTCGCAGGCAGGGGGCGCCGGCGGAGCCTCTGCCCCCCGCACCCCCCGCCCGGTGTCGCCCGACGCTCAGAGATCCAGTAACGGTTCCAGGCCCAGGGTGAGGCCGGGGCGCTCGTGGACGCGCTTCACGGCGAGGAGGACGCCGGGCATGTAGCAGGTGCGGTCGTAGGTGTCGTGGCGGATGGTGAGGCTCTGGCCCGAGGTGCCGAGCAGCACCTCTTGGTGCGCGAACAGGCCGTGCAGCCGCACCGAGTGGATCGGGATGCCACCGGGTCCGCTGCCACCGCGCGCGCCCTCCACCACGTGGTCGGTGGTGGGGTCATCGGACCAGTCGCTCGATGACGCCGCCATGCGCTCGGCCGTGCGCATCGCGGTGCCTGAGGGCGCGTCGATCTTGCCGTCGTGGTGGAGCTCGATGATCTCCGCCGTCTCGAACCACGGTGCCGCCAGCTCCGCGAAGCGCATCATCAGCACGGCGCCGATCGAGAAGTTGGCCGCGATCAGGCACGAGCTCTTCGTGAAGTCGCCGCGGATGGCGTCGAAGTCTCCGTCGCTCAGGCCCGTGGTGCCGGCGACGGCGTGCAGACCCTGCTCCGCGCAGAACGCCAGGTTCTGCCGCGCCGCCTCGGCCACGGTGAAGTCGACGACCACATCGGCGCCGGCGTCCACCAGCGCCTGCGGTGCCTTCTCGACCAGCAGCGTGCTGTCGACGTTGGCGACCCGCCGCAGGTCGATGCCGGCGTGCAGCGGGTCGACCGCGGCGACGAGCTCGAGGGCAGGGTCTCCCTCGACCGCTTCGCACACCGTGCTGCCCATGCGGCCTGCCGCGCCGAACACCCCGACCCGAGTCATGGACGGATCCTGCTACGTCGAGGGGGGCGGAGGTGGCACGGGATCGCCTGGAGCCGGCGGCGGCGCGGGCGGCGCAGGGGCGGGGGGCACCGGCGGCGGAGGCGGGGCGGGCTGTGGCGCGGGGTCGGGACCGGGGATGGGCGGCGCCGGCGGTGCCGGGGGCTCCGGCGCCGGCGGTGGGACCACCGGGTCGGTGGCCATGGGCGCGGGCGGCGGAGTCGCCGACGGAGGAGGCGGCGGCGGGGGAGGCGGCGCCGGGGCGGCGGGAGGCGGGGGCGGCGGTGCGCTGGCCGGCACCGGCGGCACGTCCTCCTCCTTCTTGGCGCCCAGCTCGCCGTGGTCGGCCTCGTGCGCGGCCAGCTCGCCGTAGAGGCGCGCGATGTTCTCGTCGGCCTCCGGGTAGCCGCCCTTGTGCTTGGCGTAGGTCCAGGCGCCGAGCTCGCGCAGGAGGCCGTCGGCCTTGCGCTTGGCCTGCTGGTCGGCGATGCCGTCCTGGGCCGCCTTGGCGACCTCGTTCACCTTCGCCTGCGCCTTGTCCAGGAAGCCCATGGGCTGCCACCTCCGGAGTCGGCCCGCCGACGGTCGTGCGGACTGTAGGCGTTCTTCCCCGTCATCCGGACGAGACAATCCCGAGATCTGTGTCGCTTTCTGCGCAGCATGTGCGCAAAACGCGCCACAGATCCTGGTGGACCGGCTATGCGACGAGCGCGTCCTCGTCGAAGGGGCCGACGGCGGCGAGGGTGCGTGGTGTGTCGAGGACGCGGTGGAGGACCCGTGCCACGTCGTCGGTGGTGACGGCACGGAGGCGCCGCACGTGCTCGTCGATCGGGATGACGTGGTCGCGCTGCATCAGGTTGCGGCCGAGGCGCGCCATGCGGCTGCCGCTGTCCTCGAGGGCGAGCAGCATCGACCCCTCGAGGTAGCCGGTGGCCACCGAGAGCTCGTGCTCGTCGATCCCGTGGGCGAGCACCTCGGCGAGGACGTCGTTGATCACCGCGAGCGCCTCGCGCGCTCGCTTCGGCGCCGTGCCGCAGTAGATCGTGAGGTACCCGGCGTCGGCGAAGCCCGTGGGCTGCGAGTACACCGAGTACGCCAGGCCCCGCTCCTCCCGCACCTCCTGGAACAGGCGGCTGGCCATCCCGCCGCCGAGCACCTGGTTGGCGACCGAGAGCGCCCAGCGGTCCTCGTCGTCGTGGGTGAGGCTGCGCCAGCCGAGGGCGAGGTGGGCCTGCTCGGTGTCGTCGTGCTCCACGACCACGTGCGCCTCGGGCGCGGCCGGAGCGACGCGGGTGGGCAGCTCGCCGCCCTCGATCCCCTCGAAGCCGGCGCGCACGGCGTCGACGACCTCGGCGTGCTCGAGGCAGCCGGCGGCGGTGAGCACGATCGCGGTGGGTCGGTACCAGCGTCCGAAGAACGCGGCGATGTCGTCGCGCGCGATCGCCTCGACGGTGGCCATCTCGCCGAGCACCTCACGACCGAGCGGGTGATCCGGGAACAGCGCGCGCGAAAGCGCGGTGTGCACGCGGTCCTCCGGCGCGTCGAGGTTCATGAGGATCTCCTCGACGATCACCTGCCGCTCCGCTTCGACCTCGGCGGGCCGCAGCGCCGGCGCGGTGAGCACGTCGGCCAGCACGTCGACGCCGAGCGCCATCTGCGCATGGGGCAGACGGGCGTAGTAGGTCGTGTGCTCGCGCGCCGTGAACGCGTTCATCTCTCCACCGACGGAGTCGACGGCCTCGGCGATCTCCTTGGCCGACCGCTGCTCGGTGCCCTTGAACAGCAGGTGCTCGAGGAAGTGCGACGCGCCCGACAGCTCGTCAGGCTCGTCACGACCACCGACGCGCACCCACGCCCCGAGGGTGACCGAACGGGCCTCCGGCATCGTCTCGGTGACGATGCGGAGGCCGTTCGACAGGTCGGTCTGCTCGACGCCCGGGTCGAGCGAGCCGCTCACGGGTGCTGCTAGCGGCGCCCGCCGCCGCGGCCGCCCCGGCGACCGCGGTCACGACGCTCGCCACCCCGGCCGCCGCCGCTGTCGGCGGTGGTGGGCGTGGGCCCGAGGTCGCCAAAGGTCTCGCGGACCTCGGCGTCGAAGGCGTCCTCGAACGAGACGGTCTCGGCGCCGGTGGCCTCCGCCGGTGCGT
>JBJMHD010000164.1:0-19212 GCA_045807565.1 Acidimicrobiales bacterium
TGGAGTTCTGGCCGTACCAACGCGATCCGGAGACGCTCGCTCGTCCATGGGCGATCCCCGGCACGGCGGGGCTCGAGCACCGCATCGGTGGCCTGGAGAAGGCCGACGGCCACGGCAACATCAGCTACGACCCGACCAACCACGACCTCATGGTGCGCACCCGCGCAGCCAAGATCGAGGGCATCGCGCGGTCGATCCCCGAGCTCGCGGTCGACGACCCCGACAGCGACGCCTCGGTGCTGGTGCTCGGCTGGGGCTCCACCTATGGCCCCATCGGCGCCGCGTGCCGCCGGGTGCGCAAGCGTGGCCTCAAGGTCGCCCAGGCGCACCTGCGCCACCTCAACCCGTTCCCCAGCAACCTCGGCGAGGTCCTCAAGGGCTACGACAAGGTGCTCGTGCCGGAGATGAACCTCGGCCAGCTGTCGCTGCTGCTGCGCGCGAAGTACCTCGTCGACGCCGTCGGCTACAACCACGTCCGCGGACTGCCCCTCAAGGCCACCGAGCTCGCCCACGCGATCGGCGAGCTGGTCGGCCAGGCCGAGGGCATCGACGTCGAGCTCGGCGTGTGGGGCGAGCCCACCCAGAAGGAGCACATCTGATGACCACCCCCCTGACCGGCACTCCCATCCAGATCGGGCTCCCCGGCCTGCGCTCCGGGACCGAGCAGGTGCCCGCGGCCGGCGGACCGCAGACGGGCAAGGACTTCACCTCCGACCAGGAGGTGCGCTGGTGCCCCGGGTGCGGCGACTACGCCGTGCTCAAGGCCGTGCAGTCCTTCCTGCCCGACCTCGGCCTGCGCCGCGAGAACATCGTGTTCGTCTCCGGCATCGGGTGCTCCTCACGGTTCCCCTACTACCTCGACACCTACGGGATGCACTCGATCCACGGGCGCGCCCCGGCGATCGCGACGGGCCTGGCCATGGCCCGCCCCGACCTGCACGTGTGGGTGGTGTCGGGTGACGGCGACGCCCTGTCCATCGGTGGGAACCACCTGATCCACGCGCTCCGCCGGAACATCAACATCACGATCCTGATGTTCAACAACCAGATCTACGGGCTCACCAAGGGGCAGTACTCGCCCACCAGCGAGCTGGGCAAGGTCACGAAGTCGACGCCGTTCGGCAGCCTGGACCACCCCTTCAACCCGCTCTCGGTGGCGCTGGGCGCAGAGGCGAGCTTCGTCGCCCGCACCCACGACATGGACCGCAACCACATGATCGAGACGTTCCGGCGGGCTCACGACCACAAGGGCGCCGCCTTCGTCGAGGTCTTCCAGAACTGCAACGTCTTCAACGACGCCGCCTTCGAGGGAGTCACCGCCAAGCAGGTGCGCGAGGAGATGCTGATCCCGCTCGAGCACGGCCAGCCGATCCGGTTCGGCGCCGAGAAGCAGCGCGGCGTGCTGCTCGACGCCCAGGCGGGCGCCCGCATCGTCGACGTGGCCGACGTGGGCGAGGACGCGCTGCTCGTCCACGACGAGCGTCGCACCGACCCGAGCGTGGCGTTCCTGCTGTCACGGCTGGCCCGGGGTCCCTACGAGCCCACGCCGATCGGTGTGTTCCGTGCCGTCGACCGCCTCGAGTACGCCGAGGAGGTCGAGCGCCAGGTCGACGAGGAGATCGCGTCGAAGGGCGCCGGCGACCTCGAGTCCCTCCTCCGCAGCGGCGCCACCTGGGAGGTCTCGTAGTCCCGTCCCCGACTCCCTAGCCGAGGCTTCTGAAGACGAGGCCGGTCTTCGGCTTGGGATGGAAGAAGGTGGACTTCGGAGGCATGCGCTCGCCGCCGTGGGCGGTGGCCTCGATCTGGGCGACGGTCACCGGCCGGAGCAGCACCCCGGCCTGGGCCTCGCCAGCGCGCACGGCGGTGCGGACGTTCTCGACGCCGTGCTGGAACCGGAGCTCGTGCGCCGGCAGGCCGGCGAGGGCGACGTCGAGCCGGCTCGAGTCCAGGTCGCGGGCGTCGGCCAGCGCGTCGGGCCGGGGTCGGAGGAGCACCTCCCGGTCGGGGAGGACCAGCGTGAGGCACCCGGCCTCCTGCATCGCGGTGGTGATGGGCCGACCGGCTGGGGGATCCCCGACCCGCTCGAAGAAGGGCTCGAGCGCGGCCTCGAGGTCGAAGCCCTGGGGGAGCCCGGAGAGCAGGCGGTGGATGGCGTGCACGGTGAGCTCGTCCTCGACCAGCTCGACGAGGTACGCGAGGGTCGCGCCCGCCTCGGCGGCGCCGCCGTCTGCTCCCTCGCGCTCCGCCTTGTAGGCGAGCGAGGTCTCGTAGCGGTGGTGGCCGTCGGCGATCACGACCGGCTGCTCGGCCACGGCCGCCGAGATGGTGGCGCAGGTGTCCCCGTCGTCGATCCGCCACACGGTGTGCCGCACGCCGTCCTCGTCCACGACCTCGGCGAGGGGCGCCTCGTCGACGGGGAGCAGGTCGGTGAGGCCCTTGGCCAGGGACAACCCCCAGATCGCGGAGAGGTTGGCGCGGCAGGAGCGCAGCAGGTCGAGGCGATCGCTCTTCGCCTTCTTCGTCGTGTGCTCGTGCGGGAGGATGTCGGTGCCCGGCGGGCTCAGCTCGAGCGCCCCGATCACCCCGGTGGTGTGGCACTCGACGCCAGCGTCGTCGGTGGAGGACATCCGGTACAGCGTGAAGCTCGGGCGCTCGTCGACCACGAGGGTGCCATCGGCGAGCCATGCCTGGAGCTGCTCGCTCGCGCGCTCGTAGCGCGCGTCGCCGTCGGCCTCGTCCGGGAGGTCGATGCGCACGGCGTTGTGGGGGTCGCGCGCCGCGAGCTCGGCGCGCGCCTCGGCGTCGATCACGTCGTAGGGCGGCGCGATCACGCGGGCGAGGTCGGAGCGCTGCAGGTCGTAGCGGATGCCGGCGAACGGTTCGAATCGGGCCACGGACCGAGTCTGGCAGGCTGCGTCGATGCCCTTCGCACTCGACCTCGACGGCGTGGTGTGGCTGGCGGAGCAGCCGATCGAGGGCGCGGCCGACGCCGTGGCCCGCCTGCGGGCGGCCGGGGAGCCGGTGGTGTTCGTCACGAACAACTCGAGCCAGCCCCTCGGTGCCGTGGAGGCGAAGCTCGACGCGCAGGGCATCCCACCGGACGGCGCGGTGATCACGTCCGCCATGGCTGCCGCCGACCTGGTGGAGCCGGGGGAGCGCGTGCTCGTGTGCGCGGGCCCCGGCGTCGTCGAGGCCCTGGAGGGGCGCGGCGCCCTGCCCGTGCGGGACGGCGATGCCGACGCTGTGATGGTGGGGTTCCATCGAGACTTCGACTACGAGCGCCTGCGCGTCGCGGCGCGGGCGGTGCGTCGCGGCGCGCGCCTGCTCGCGACCAACGACGACGCGTCGTACCCCACCCCGGACGGCCCGATCCCCGGGGGCGGGGCGATCCTCGCCGCGGTGGTGACCGCGACCGGTGTGGCCGCCACCGTCGCGGGGAAGCCGAACCCGCCCATGGCCGCGCTCGTGCGCCGGCGTCTCGGAGACCACGGCGTGATGGTGGGGGACCGGCCCGACACCGACGGGCGGTTCGCGCGAGCACTCGGCTACCGGTTCGCGCTCGTGCACACCGGGGTGACCCCGGCGGGCGTCGACGTGGACCCGGAACCGGACCTCGTCGCGCCCGACCTGCTCAGCCTGGTGCGCCAGCAGCTCTGCTAACTCTTGCAAGCACCTTCGGCGCCTCCGTAGAGTCCTCCGATGGCTCAGAACGACGTGCTGAAGCGCTACATCGATGCCGGGCTCTCCTTCACGGCCCTCACCCAGGCCCGAGCGGAGGAGCTGGTGCGGGACCTGGTGAAGGTCGGCGAGGTCCAGGCCGACCAGGCGCGCGAGGTGGTGTCCGATCTCGTCGACCGCAGCCGCAGGAACAGCGAGCGGCTGCTCGAGACCGTGCGGACCGAGGTCCGGCAGCAGATCACGAACCTCGGCCTCGCCACCCAGGACGACCTGGACCGGATCGAGCAGCGCATCTCCTCGGTGATCGGCACGGTGGCCACCTCCGCCACAGGGACGGCGCGCGGCGCGGCCAAGCGCACCGCCGCCACCGGGTCGGCGAAGGCCACGACCAAGAAGGCCACCGCGAAGAAGGCCGCCACCAAGCGGGCGGCGACCACCAAGAAGGCCGCCACGAAGAAGGCGGCGACCACGAAGAAGGCGGCGACCACGAAGAAGGCCCCCGCCAAGAAGGCCTCTGCCGCGAAGAAGGCGTGATCTGGCGCGCCGCCGCCTCGACGCAGAGCTCGTCCGCCGCGGGCTGGCTCCGAGCCGGACCCACGCCCAGGCCGACATCGCGGCCGGTCGTGTCACGGTCGGCGGCGCCCCTGCCGACAAGCCGGCGCGCCTCGTCGCTCCCGGCGAGCCGATCCAGGTGCTCGGCCCGGGGGCGCGCTTCGTCGGACGGGGCGGCGAGAAGCTCGACGCCGCCCTGACCCGTTTCGACGTCGCCGTCGCGGGACGCCGCGCCCTCGACCTCGGCGCGTCGACCGGTGGCTTCACGGACTGCTTGCTCCAACGGGGCGCGTCGGAGGTCGTGGCGATCGACGTCGGCTACGGCCAGCTGCACGAGCGCCTGCGCTCCGATCCCCGGGTCGTGGTGCGCGAGCGCACGAACGTGCGCGACCTCGCGCCGGGTGACCTCGGCGATGCGGCACCGGTCGTGGTGGCCGACCTCTCCTTCATCTCCCTGCGCACCGTGCTTCCGGCCGTGCTCTCCCTGACGGCCGCCGGGGCGGACCTGGTGCTGCTCGTGAAGCCGCAGTTCGAGGCCGGTCGCGAGGAGGCCTCCCGCGGACGGGGCGTGATCACCGATCCCGCGGTGTGGCGGCGCGTGCTCCTGGAGGTCGTTGGCGCGCTGGAGCGCGAGGGAGCCGCCATCATGGGCGCCATGGCGTCACCCCTCACCGGAGCCGACGGCAACGTGGAGTTCCTCCTGCACGCTCGCGTGGGCGCCCGGTCGGAGCTCGACGTGGCCGCCGTCGTCGATGCCGCCATCGAGGAAGCGACGCCCCGCTGATGGCAGCCCTCGGCCTGGTGCTGCACCACGAGCGGACACAGGCCTCGGACCTGGCGCGGGAGGCCGCGGCGTGGCTGCAGGACGAGGGGCACGAGGTTCGCGTCCCGCGGCCCGACGCCGAGATCGCCGGCCTGCCCTCGCTTGGTTGCGACGAAGCGACCCTCGGCGATGGCCTCGACGTCGCCGTGAGCCTGGGCGGCGACGGCACCATGCTCCGCACGGTGGAGCTCGTCGCTGGCCACGGCGTGCCGATCATCGGCGTGAACGTCGGGGATCTCGGCTACCTCACCGACATCGAGCCCGCGGGCACGCGCTCCGCGATCGAGCGGTTCCTCGCCGGCGAGCGCACGGTCGAGGAGCGGATGCTGCTGGCGGTGTGCGTGGAGCGCCGCGGCCAGCCTGTCGAGGAGCACCTGGCCTTCAACGAGGCCGTCGTCGAGAAGACGCCGATGGGTCACACCGTCCGGTTGGCCGTCGACGTGGACGACCAGTTCTTCACCACCTACGCCGCGGACGGGCTCATCGTCGCGACGCCCACCGGCTCCACGGCGTACGCCTTCTCCGCTCGGGGGCCGATCGTGGCGCCCACCCACCGGGCGCTGCTGCTCACCCCGGTGTCGCCGCACATGCTGTTCGACCGCAGCCTCGTGCTCGACCCGGCCGCTCGGCTCCGCTTGACGGTGCAGGGCCATCGCAACGCCACCCTCAGCGTGGACGGCCGGAACCTGGGCGAGCTCGGCGAAGGCGATCGCATCACCTGCACGGCGGCCGAGCGCTCCGTCCGGCTCGTGACCTTCGTGCCCCGCGCCTTCCTGTCGATCCTGAAGGCGAAGTTCGGGCTCGAAGACCGCTGACCAGCGGTGGGGCTAGGCGGGCTGCCGGGCGAGGGGCGTCGACACGGCGCGCTCAGCCGCCTCCTCGGGCCGGTCGGCGGGACGTCGCCGGGCCGCCTCCCGCCGGCGGACGGGGAGCTCCACCAGGTCGCGGAACAGGGCGGCCACCGCCACGCCGGCGGCGACGAGGATCAGCGCGAACAGCGTCACCAACCCGGTGGGCTGCCCGGCATCGACCTGGGCCAGGCCGTGCTCCAGGATCGGGTAGTGCCAGAGGTAGAGGCTGAAGCTCACGCCTCCGAGCCACACCAGCGCCGGGTTGAGCAGGAGGCGAGGCGTCGGTCCCGCGATCAGGCGCACCAGCAACCCGGCCAGGATCCAGCCGGCGACGGGGTGCACCAGCAGCGGCAGGACCCCGTCGTCCCCGGTCCGCCACGTGGCGCCGTGGTAGGTGCCCACGCCGACGAGGGCGACGCACAGCACCGGCAGCGCCGCCCGGCTGGTGAGCACCTCCACGAGCCGCGAGCGCTCGCCGCGGCCCCACGCCGCCAGCAGCGCGCCCGCCGCCGCGCCGACGAGGAACTGGTCGAGGCGGCCGGGCAAGAGCCCAGCAGGGAGGTCGCCCCGGGCGTCGGTGTGCGCCCACCAGACAGCGAGCGCCGATGCCGGCAGCACGATCCGCCAGCCGAGGCGACGGGCGGTCAGGACCGCCACGATCGGGGCGAACAGGTAGAAGTCGATCTCGGTCGTGAGCGACCAGATCGGCACGTTGACCCGTTGCGTCAGCGCCGGATCGAAGTACTGCTGCACCGTGAGGAGCTGGGCGAGGTCACCGCCGTGGGTGAGGACCTGCGGTGCCGCGACAGGCACGACCACGACGAGCATCGCCAGGTAGGGCGGCAAGATCCGCCAGCTCCGTCGGCGGGCGAACTCGGCCACCGCCGAGGCCGTCGACGCCGCCCGCGCCCGGCAGCTGTGCCACGACTCCACGACGAGGTAGCCCGCCAGGACGAAGAACGCATCGACCCCCAGGCGGCCGGTCGCCGCCGGCCACCACATCGGGGCGACGTCGCCCCAGTCTCCCCCGTGGCGCACGAGCACCAGGCGGAGGGCGTGGTACCCCACCACCGCCGACACGATGATCCCTCGCGCCCCTTCGAGGTCGGGGCGGCGGGGGAGCGACATGGGCCCATGCGTACCCGACCAGGGCCGCCGGAGACTTCCACCCCCTGGGGCCAGGCCTTACGCTGGCCGGCGATCCGCACGAGCGGGGGCCCGCCGCTGGGCAACCTCGAGGATTCCGCTCTCCCATGCCCGCCATCCGAACGCCCGCCCGTCCTCGATCGACGCCCCGTCCCGGAACCGAACGTGCTCGCTGAGCTCTCCGTCGGCGACCTCGGCGTGATCGACGGGATCACCCTCCTGCTCGACCCGGGCATGACCGCGCTCACGGGCGAGACCGGCGCCGGCAAGACGATGCTGGTGGGCGCCATCGGCCTCCTCACCGGCGACCGCGCCGACCCGACGGTGGTCCGCCCGGGGGCCCAGGAGGCCACCGTGCAGGGCCGGTTCGTGGTGGGCGACGACGAGCTCGTCCTCACCCGGGTCGTCCCCCGGAACGGCCGTTCGCGCGCCTACCGCGACGGCCGGCTCATCACGGCGGGCGAGCTCACCGAGCTGGCCGGCGACCTCGTCGACCTGCACGCCCAGCACGCCCACGTCGGCCTGCTCACCACCACCAGCCAGCGCAGGGCGCTCGACCGCTTCGCGGGCGTCGACCTCAGCGAGCTCGAGGGTGCTCGCGCCGCCCTGCGGGCCGCTGAGCTCGAGCTCGAGTCGCTCGGCGGCGACGCGTCGGCGCGGCAGCGGGAACGAGACTTCCTCCGCTACCAGCTCGACGAGATCGAGGCAGCCGGGATCGCAGACGAGCACGAGGACGAGCGCCTCCTGTCCGAGGAGCTGGTCCTCGCCGACGCCGATGCCCACCGCGCCGCGGCCGCGGCCGCGAGCCGAGCGCTCAGCACCGAGCAGGGGGCTCGCGACCTCGTGGCGGACGCACTGGCCGAGCTCGCCGACCGAGCGCCGTTCGCGCCGATCGTGGAGCGGCTCCGCAGCGTGGAGGCGGACCTCGCCGACGTCGTCCGCGACCTCCAGGCCGCCGAGGAGGCCATCGAGGAGGATCCCGAGCGCCTCGCTGCGATCCACGCCCGGCGAGCCGAGCTCGCCGACCTCCGGCGGCGCTACGCCGGGGACGCCCGCTCCACCCTGGCCGAGCTCCTGGCGGTGCGAGACGAGCTCTCCACCCGGCTCGAGGACCTCGACAGCCATGCCGAGCGGGCCGCCCGAGCAGAAGCGGCGCGCCAACGAGCGGTCGACGCCGTCGCCGCCGCGGCCGCGGTGGTGGGCCGCCAGCGTCGCGAGCGAGCACCATCGCTGGCGCTCGCCGTGCAGGAGCGGCTCGCCGAGCTGGCGCTCGCCAAGGCGCAGGTCCGCCTCGAGGTGGGCGAGGTCGACCCCGGCGACGACGTCTCGTTCCTGCTCGCCCTGAACCCCGGCCTCCCCGCTGCCCCGCTCGCCAAGGCGGCCTCCGGCGGAGAGCTCGCCCGCACCATGCTCGCACTGCGCCTGATCGTGGGCGCACGCGTGCCCACCCTCGTGTTCGACGAGGTCGACGCCGGCGTCGGCGGGTCCGCGGCGCGATCGGTGGGACGAGCGCTGGCGGCGCTGGCCGACGCCAAGCAGGTGCTCGTGGTGACCCACCTGCCGCAGGTCGCCGCCTTCGCCGACTCCCAGGTCGCCCTCACCAAGGAGGACGACGGCACGACCACCGTCGTGCGCGCCGAGCTGCTGCACACCGAAGCCCGCGTCCGGGAGCTCGCCCGCATGCTGTCGGGGCTCGCCGACAGCGACACCGGCCAGGACCACGCCGAGGAGCTGCTGGCCACGGCCGCCGCGGAGCGCGGCCGATGAAGCTCGGGCGATCCCATCGACGCGCCGACAGCGGGGTGGCCGGGTGCGCACGCGTCGGCAAGCGGACCAAGGACCTCACGAAGCGGCTCGCACCCGGGGACATCGCCGTCATCGACCACGCCGACCTGGACCGTGTCGCCGCCGACGGGCTCATCGACGCCGGCGTCGTGGCGGTCGTGAACGCGGCCCCGTCGATCACCGGTCGCTACCCGAACGGTGGTCCCCTCCGGCTGGTGCGCGCCGGCGTGCTGCTCATCGACGACGTCGGCAGCTCGATCATGGACGTGGTCGCCGACGGCCAGCGGTTGCGCATCGACGGCGGCACCCTGCTGGCGGGAGACGACGAGCTGGGCACCGGCCACGTGCTCGGCGAGGACGAGATCGAGCGGAAGATGGAGGAGGCGAGGGCGGGCATCGGACCCGAGCTCCAGCGGTTCGCCGAGAACACCCTCGAGTACGTGCGGCGGGAGGCCGACCTCGTGTTCGCACCGGTCGTGCTCCCCAAGCTCCGCACGTCGTTCGCGGGTCGGCACGCCCTCGTCGTGGTCCGCGGGCACGACTACAAGCAGGACCTCCGGGTGCTGCGCCCCTACATCTCGGAGTTCCGACCGGTGCTGATCGGCGTCGACGGCGGGGCCGACGCCCTGCTGGAGGTGGGCCTGAAGCCCGACATCATCCTCGGCGACTTCGACTCGGTGTCCGCGGCCGCGATGGAGGTGGGTGCGCAGAACGTGCACCACGTGCACCCCGACGGGCGCAACCCGGGCTACGCCGAGCTCCAGGCGTTCGGCAAGCCCTACGACGAGTTCGTGGTGGAGGGCACGAGCGAGGACGCCGCCATGCTCCTCGCCTACGAGGCCGGAGCCAAGCTGATCGTCGCCGTCGGCACCCACGACACGATGGTGGAGTTCCTCGACAAGGGCCGGGCCGGCATGTCGTCCACCTTCCTCACCCGCCTGCGGATCGGTCCGATGCTCGTGGACGCCAAGGGCGTGGCCCGGCTCTACGAGCCCACCGTCCGCCGCCGCGACCTGCTCTTCCTCGTGCTGGCCGCCCTCCTCGTGATGCTGGTGATCGTCCTGGTGTCCGAACCCGCGCAGGTGATCCTCGACGGCGTTTGGGTGACGCTCAAGGACCTCTGGTACAGCATCACGGACCGGTTCTGACGGTGCCCTGTCGAGGAGGAAGATGATCTCGTTCCGGTTCCACGTGGTGTCGATCACGGCCGTCTTCCTCGCGATCGCGATCGGCGTCGTGGTCGGGTCGACCTACATCGACCGCGTCACCGTGGACCAGCTCCGGAACCGGATCGACACCGTCGAGCACCGGGCGGACGCCACCCGCGACGACAACGGCCGTCTCGAGGACGAGCTGAGCACGACGCGCCAGTACGTCGACCTCAGCTCCGAGTACGCGGTGTCCGATCGCCTGGTCGATGTGCCCGCGCTCGTGGTGGCGGCGCGGGGGGTGGACGACAGCGCCATCGAGCGCACGGTCGTGCTGGCTCGCCGGGCCGGAGGCCAGGTTCCCGGGATCGTGTGGTTGGAGCCGCGGTGGGCGGCGGAGAGCGACGACGACCTGCAGGCCCTGGCCGATGCCGTCGGCGGTTCGAGCACCGACTCGCGCGATGCGTTGTGGGCCACGGCGTGGGAGAAGATCACCGACGAGCTCGCGTCGCCCCCGCCCCCGGACGAACCCGGCGGGCCCGCCGTCACCAGCGCCGAGCCCTCGGTGCTGACGAAGCTCGAGGACGCCGGCTTCCTCTCCCTCGACTCGCTGGACGACTCGTCGGTGGGGCTGGCCGACCTCCTCGGTACCAGCCCGCGGATGCTGATCGTCACCGGCGCGCGCGCCGACGAGGAGGTCCAGCCGGTGATCCCGGTGGCGGCCGATGCGAGCGTGGACGCCGGCCTCGGCACGGTCGTGGCCGACGTGTACGTCGTCGCCCCGGAGGCACCGGCTCGCGCCGCCACGCTCGTCGACAGCCTCGAGGGCTCCCTCCGCGACTCGATCGTGATCGTGGACGACGCCGACCTCGAGCCGGGCCGCGTCGCCGCCGTCCTGGCCCTCGACCTGGTGACCGACGATGGCGAGGTCGGCCGGCACTACGGCTACGGCGACGGCGCCGACGCCGTGCTGCCCGCTTGGACACCGCCGTGACGACGGCGCCGGACGGCGCCGTCACCAGCGTCACCCGCTCGGCCGCCGGCATGGGCGCAGCCGCCGCGGTCTCGCGCGCCTTCGGCGGGGTTCGCATGGTCGTCATCGCCGCCGTGCTGGGCACGACCTACCTCGGCAACGCGTTCCAGGCGTCGAACAGCGTGTCCAACGTCCTCTTCGAGCTGCTGGCCGCCGGCGCCCTCTCGGCCGTGCTGGTCCCCACCTTCGTCGAGGCCTTCGGCCGCAGCGACCAGCGCCGAGCCGAGGAGGTGGCCGGCGGCCTGCTGTCCCTCGCCTGGATCCTGCTCGGCGTCGTCGCGCTGATCGGCGTCGTCGCGGCGCCGTGGTTCGCGAGCATCCTCACCACCGGCATCGACGATCCCTCGACCGCGGCCGAGCAGCAGGAGCTCACGACGTACCTGCTGCGCTTCTTCATCCCCCAGGTGCTCCTCTACGCGCTCGGTGCGGTCACCACCGCGGTCCTCCACGCGCGTGGCCGCTTCGCCCTCACCGCGGTCGCGCCGATCGGCAACACGATCGTGCTCGTGGGCTCGATGCTGCTGTTCCGCGAGCTGGCCGGTCCCGATCCGGGCCTCGACCTCGACCAGGCGGAGAAGCTCGTCCTCGCCCTGGGCGGGACCTTGGGCGTCGCTGCCTTCGTCGCCGTGCCCGCCATCGGTCTCCGGAGGTCCGGCTTCCGCCTGCGGCTGGGGGCGCGGCGCGCCTACGACGATGCCGACGTGCGGTCCGTGCTCGGTCTCTCCGGGTGGGCGGCGCTCCAGCACGCCGGCACCGGCCTGCTCCTGGCGGCGGCGCTGGTCGCGGGTGGCGGTGTGGCAGGTGGCGTGGTGGCCTACCAGCTGGCGATGGTCGTGTTCCTCGCGCCGTACGGGATCGTCGCCCAGCCCATCCACACGGCCGTGCTGCCTCGGCTGGCGAGCGAGGTCCAGCGCGGCGATGCGACGAGCCTGCGCGCGTCGGTGCGGTGGGCGGCCGATGCCATGGTGGTCGCCACCGTGCCGATCGGCGCCCTGCTCACCGCCCTGTCGGCACCGGTCATGGCCGTGCTGGCGTTCGGCGAGGCGGCCGACGCCGGCGGGCCCGAGCTCCTCGGTGCCGCGCTGGTCGGCCTCGCCATCGGGGTGCCTGCGTACGGAGGGTTCCTGCTGCTGACGCGCGTGGCGTACGCCCTCGGCAACAGCCGCGCCCCGGCGGTGGCGTCGATCGTCGTGGCTGCCCTCGGCGCGATCGGGATGCTCGTCGCCGGCGCCACCACCGAGGGGTCCTCCACGTTGGTCCTGATCGGCGTCGCCCACAGCGCCGCCTACACCCTCGGTGCGATCGCGCTGGCCTGGCGCCTCCACGGCGCGGTCGGAGCCGCGTGGCACCCCGGCCAGCTCGTACCCGTCGTCCTCGCTGTCGTGGTGGCGCTGCTGGCGTGGCTGGCTCTTCAGGCGTGGGAGCCCGATGGGCGCGTCGCCACCGCGGTGGCGATCGGTGTCCTCGGCGCGGGAGGCATGGCGGCCTACGCCGGTGGCCTCCGGCTCCTGGGCCGCGTCCCTCCCTCCAGCCCGATCGCCGTCGAGGCGACGTCGGCATGAGGAGCGGTGGGATCGGGGCTGTCGCGCGGTGGTCCGCCGTCGGCCTCGTGGTGCTCGTGGGCACCCTGGTGCCGGGGAGCGGCGCCGCGGCGCGGCCCGCCTCGACCGCCGCGGGTGGGGACAGCCGCCCCGGCCGGGTGCTCGTGCTCTCGCTGCCGACGCTGTCCTGGGACGAGGTGTACCGGGGCAACACCCCCGCGCTCGACGCGCTGCTCGACGACTCCGCGGTGGGCGCCATGTCGGTGCGGGACATCCGCCGGCACACCAACCCCGGCGACGGCTACGCCGCGGTCAGCGCCGGGGCGCGGGCCCGCGGGGTCGGGACGGCAGGGCAGGTGCTCGAGGCGGACGAGGACTTCCTCGGCGTTCCCGCCGCCGACGCGTTCCAGAGCCTCACCGGCCGCTCTGTGACCGATGGCCTGGTGTCGCTCGCGCATCCCGCCCTCGTCGAGCGCAACGACGACCTCGACTACGGCGCCGAGATCGGTGCGCTCGGCCAGGCGCTGGCCGACGCACACGTGCCCCGCGCCGTCATCGCCAACGCCGACGGCGGAGGCTTCGTCCCCGAGGCCTCCTTCGATCGCACCGCCGGTCTCGCCCTCGTCGACGAGACGGGGGCGGTGCCGTCGGGCGCCGTGTCGTCGGCCTTGCTCGAGCACGACGCCTCGGCGCCGTTCGGGTTGAAGCTGGCGCGCTCGGCGGTGGTCGCCGCCTTCGAGGACGCCTGGTCGAAGGGCGGGGTCGTGCTCGTGGAGGGATCGGACCTCGAGCGGGTCGATCGATCCCTCGAGCCGTCGGTCACCGAGCGGGACGCTGCCCTCCGCGCCACCGACGAGCTGATCGGTGACCTGCTGCCGTCCGTCGACCCGTCACGCGACTCGGTCCTCGTGGTGGCTCCGTACCACCGCCGGGGCGAGGTGCACCTCACGGTCGCCGCCCTGCGGTCGCCCGGGGTCGAGCCCGGTGTGCTGCGATCGGGCAGCACCCGCCGCGACCGCGTGGTCACCCTCGTGGACATCGCCCCGACGATCCTGGAGCTGGCCGGCGTGGACCGGCCGGGATCGATGGAGGGCCGCCGCTTCGAGCGGGCAGCGGACGGGCTGTCGTCCGGGGCGGCCCGAGCCGCCGACCTGGCCGAGCTCAACGCGGCCAGCCGCTACCGCGATCGCATGGTGACCCCGGTCGCGACCTTGTTCGTCATCCTCCAGGCGGCGTTGTGGGTCGGTGCCGCCCTCGCCCTGCGACGGCGTCGATCGCACGGGCGAGACCTGGTGGCGCTGGCGGCGCTGACGATGCTGGCCTACCTCCCCGCCACCTACCTGGCGCGCCTCGTGGACTTCCACGAGGCGGACGGGAGCGCGCCCTACTACCTCTTCGTGTTCGCGCTGGCGCTGGCCATCGCGGTTGCGGCCCGGGCCGTCGGTCGGAGCAACCACCTCGACCCCCTGCTCCTCTGCCTCCTCGCCATCTTCGGGCTGCTCACCGTCGACATGCTCATCGGCGCGCCGCTGCAGCTCAACGCCGTGTTCGGCTACTCGCCGACGGTCGGTGGGCGGTTCGCCGGCATGGGCAACCTCGCCTACGGCCAGTACGCCGGTGCGGCGTTCCTGCTCTGCGGTCTCCTCGCCCGCCGGCTCTCGCCTCGGGACGACGCCATGCTCGTCGCCTTCTCCGTGCTGGTGGTCGCCGTCCTGATCGACGGCATGCCGATGTGGGGCTCCGACGTCGGCGGCGTGCTCGCGATGGTGCCGGCCGTCGGCGTGACCGCGGCCCGCATGTTCGGGCAGCGCCTGCGGTGGCGGACGCTGGTCCTGTGGGGATCGGCGGCGGTGGCGGTGGTCGGGGCGTTCGCGCTCGTCGACCTGTCCCGCCCCCCCGATCGACGCACGCACCTCGGACGGCTCGTCGAAGCGATCGGCGACCAGGGGTTCGGCGCGTTCGAGTCCGTGGTGCGTCGCAAGCTCGAGGCCAACTTCTCCGTGATCGCGAGCTCGGTGTGGACGGCCATGGTGCCCGTCGCCCTCGGCTTCATCCTCTACCTGCTGTGGCGAGCCCCGGGCCACCTGCGTGCCATCCGGGACACGATCGACGAGAGCCTCCCGGGCCTGGCGGTCGTAGGGTTCCTCGGCTTCGCCTTCAACGATTCGGGGATCGCGGTGCCGGGTGTGATGCTGGGTGTGGTCAACGCCTCGCTCGTGTACCTCACCGTGCGCACGTTGCCCTCGGTGGGGGAGCCTCCAGACGCGCCCCCGGCCGTGGGGGAGGCGCCCCTCCGGCCGGGACCGCTCGAGGCGCAGGTGGAGCCGTCCACGTGACCGATGGCGCCGTCGCCTGGGTGCTCCTGCTCGTCGGCGGGGTCGTGGCCGCGCTCGCCCTCGAGCGTGCGGCCGCCCCGGTGCTCGATGCACCGCTGCTGCGGCGCGTGAACTACCGCGGCCACGAGCTCTCCACCGCGAGCGGCGTGGTGATCGTCCTCGCCGTCCTGGTCGTCGTGGCGGTGCGCACCGCCCTCGCCGAGTTCGGAGTCGGCGAGGAGCTGAGCGACAGCCTGCTCAGGTCGGTCGTGCTCTTCGCCTGCTTCGCGTTCGCGTTCCTCGGTCTGGTCGACGACCTGCTGGGCACCGAGGGCGACCGCGGGTTCGGCGGCCACCTCCGAGCGCTCCGCGCCGGCCGGCTCACCACCGGAGCGATGAAGCTCTTCGGCGGTGCGGTGGTGGCGATCGTGCTCACCGCCGCACCGGGCGAGGTGAGCGGCCGGCGGCTCCTCGCCGATGCCGCGCTGGTCGCCCTGGCTGCCAACCTCGGCAACCTGCTCGACCGGGCCCCGGGGCGCACCATCAAGGTCGGCCTGATCGCGTACGTGCCCGTGGCGCTGGCGGCGGGGACCGGACCGGTGGGCCTGGCGCTGGTGCCCGTGATGGGTGCGGCGGCTGGCCTGCTCCCCGCCGACCTCGGTGAGCGCCGCATGCTCGGCGACACGGGGGCGAACCTCCTGGGCGCGGTGCTGGGGCTCGCCGTCGTCCTCGAGACCAGCCGGGTCGTGCGCACGGTGGTGCTCGTCGCGCTGGTGGTCCTGAACGTGGCGTCCGAGCGCGTGTCCTTCACCAAGGTGATCGATGCCACGCCCGGTCTCCGCCACCTCGACCGGCTGGGCCGGCGAGCCGAGCGGTAGCCGGCCGCCGCTCGGCGGTGGCCAGGGATGACGGGCGGGCGGGTGGGGAAGGGGCCGTGTGACCATCCCCGCGAAGGAGAAGCACGGATGACCACCGACAAGAGCAGTGAGCGGCCCGGCGACGAGCGCCGGCTCGACGACCCCAACGCCGAGAACCGCGACGACCACCCGGTCGGCACCACCACCGGCACCGGCGCGGGCGCGACGGCCGGAGCGGTCGCGGGTGCCGCTGTCGCCGGCCCCGCCGGCGCGGTCGTCGGCGGCGTGGTCGGAGGCGTGGCGGGCGGTGCCGCCGGCCACGGCATCGCCGACAAGGCGAACCCCGAGGGTGACGAGGTCTCCGGCGACAAGGTCCGGGACCCCGGTACGCGCTCGGACGACGACGACCTGGACTGAGGTCGCGTCGGCCGGACCGGTCTGAGGGTCGGAGGTCGGGCGGGACCTCCGACCGGCTCAGGCGCGGCAGTCCTGCTTCACGTACACCCGGTGCACCTCGCCGTCCTGGGCGGCGATGCGGTAGCCGAGCGCGGCGAGGCGGTCGGGCAGGTCGGCGAAGCTGCCCCAGCGGTCTCCGCTGCGCACGACCACCGCGCACACGTCGTCGTCGGCGGCGACCTCGGCCAGCCGCGCGCTCGTGATGTCGCCCGTCTCGATGCGCAGCATCGACGCGTCCACCAGCTCCGGCGGCGTGCGATGGCCGGAGCGCCACACGATGCCCGGGTCGTCGCTGATCGCCAGCGCTCCGTCCGGGAGGTCGTGGACGATGGCCACCGCCTCGCGGGCGCTGCTGGTGTAGCGGTCGGGCCAGAGCACACCAGACGCGTGGGACAGGTGGTAGGGCACCACCACCAGGGCCGCCACCGCCAGGGCCTTCCACGGCGGTCGGTGGCGGGCGGCCAGCAGTGCCAGCCCGGGGACGAGCTGCGACACGTGCGGTCGCCACATCGGGTGCTCCACCAGGAGGACGAACAGGGTGGCGCCGACCCACGCGAGGAGGAGCGCGTCCGGTGAGGTGAGCCCGCGTTGGTCCGCCGGCGGCGGCGCCGCCCGTCGGCCCAGCAGCAGCGCGCCGAGGGCGAGGACCGCGGCCACGAGCACGATGGCGTCCCGGTCGCCCATCGTGCTCAGCACCTTGGCCAGGTTGGCCCCCGGCGTCCGATCCGACGCCACCTCGAGGTGGTAGCTGTAGGACTGCTCCCACACGTCCCGCGGTCCCCACGGAAGCCAGAGGACCAGGTGGAAGCCCACGGCGGTGGCCGCGCCGGCCACGATCGGACCCCAGCGGCGACCGGCCACCAGGACGAGCGCGGCCGGCAGGATCACCGCCCCCAGCAGGGCCTTCACCGAGATGGTGGCCCCGATCCCCAAGCCGATCCAGATGGCCCGGCGCACGCTCACGTCGTCCCGCCAGTGCAGGACCATGGCCATCGTGGCGGTGGCGAACGCGAGGGCGGCGCCGTCGGCGGCCAGCGGCCCCGTGACCCAGAGCGACGACGCGGCGACGCTCACCAGGCCGCCGGCGAGGAGGGCCCCGCCGCGGTCGGTCGCGACCCGGCCGGCGACGTACGTCGACAGCACGAGCAGGAGCGCGGCCGCCAGCGACAGGACGCGCGGGGCGTTGGCGGTGCGGAACCCGATCAGGTCGGCGACCCACACCAGCGGGAGGAACAGCGGCCCCTGGCTCGAGAACACGTCGCGGTAGGGCTGCCCGCCCGCTCGCATGGCCACGGCCGACGCGCCGAACACCCCGTCGTCCACCGTGAGGTGGGTCGAGGCGACGAAGGCGGGCAGCCGGAGGGCGACGGTGAGCGCGGCGAGGCCCGCCAGGTCGGCGCCCGTCGAGCCACGAGCCACGGTGGCGCTCGGTGTCTGGACGGCGACCATGGCGCATCGGAGGCTACCGGTGGCCCGCCGGCGGCTGAGGTGCACGGCGGGTGCGCGGGCACGCGGGACAGGGTGCGCGGTCGGAGCGGCGGTGCGGGGTAGGGTGGGCTCCCGTGGTTGCGTCGATCAGATCCGATCAGGATCCGCACACGGAGGATGCTCGTTGACCAAGCACATCTTCGTCACGGGTGGCGTCGCGTCGTCGCTCGGGAAGGGCATCACGGCGTCGTCGCTCGGCCGCCTGCTCAAGTCCCGTGGGCTGCGGGTCACGATGCAGAAGCTGGACCCGTACATCAACGTGGATCCCGGCACGATGAACCCCTTCGAGCACGGCGAGGTGTTCGTCACCGACGACGGCGGCGAGACCGACCTCGACCTGGGCCACTACGAGCGCTTCGTCGACTGCAAGCTGAGCGTCGACTCGAACGCCACCACCGGCTCGATCTACCAGGCGGTGCTCGCCGCGGAGCGCCGCGGCGACTACCTCGGCAAGACCGTCCAGGTCATCCCGCACATCACCGACGAGATCAAGCGCCGCATCACGCGGCTGGCCACCGACGACGTCGACGTCGTCATCACCGAGGTCGGCGGCACGGTCGGCGACATCGAGATCCTCCCGTTCCTCGAGGCGATCCGGCAGTTCCGCCTGGATGTGGGCCGGGAGAACGTCTGCTACCTCCACGTCACGTTGGTGCCGTACCTCGGTCCGTCAGGTGAGCAGAAGACCAAGCCCACCCAGCACTCGGTCACCGAGCTGCGCAGCCGGGGCATCCAGCCCGACGTGATCGTGTGCCGCAGCGACCGCCCGATCTCGGCTGGCCTGAAGCGCAAGATCTCACTGCTCTGCGACGTGCCCGAGGAAGCGGTCGTCAGCGCCCTCGATGCCCGCAACCTCTACGAGATCCCGTTGGTGCTCCACGAGGAGGGTCTCGACGACTACGTCTGTCGCCTCCTGCGATTCGAGGGCGAGCCCGACCTGGCCGAGTGGGAAGCGCTGGTCGAACGGGTCGAGCACGCGACGACGCCGGTGCGCATCGGCCTGATCGGCAAGTACGTGAACCTGGCCGACGCCTACCTGTCGGTCGTGGAGAGCCTGCGCCACGGCGGTTACTTCCACGGCGCCGACGTGCAGATCGACTGGATCCAGGCCGAGGACGTCGAGGGGCTCCTCGCCGACGGCCGCCTGCGCGACCTCGACGGCATGGTGATCCCCGGCGGCTTCGGCGAGCGGGGGCTCGAAGGGAAGATCGCCGCCGCCGGTTATGCCCGCGAGAACAACATCCCCTGCCTCGGGCTGTGCCTCGGCCTGCAGATGATGGTGGTCGAGTTCGCCCGCGACGTCGCCGGCCTCGATGCCGCCAGCTCCCGCGAGCTCGACTCCACCGCGCCCCACCTGGTCATCGACCTCATGGACGAGCAGCGCGAGGTGGTCGAGATGGGCGGCACGATGCGCCTCGGCGTCTACCCGGCGCGGTTGCGGCCCGGGTCGCAGGTGGCCAACGCCTACGGCACCGAGATCGTCTACGAGCGCCACCGGCACCGCCTCGAGGTCAACCCCCGCTACCGGGCGCGCCTCGA
>JBJMHD010000165.1:0-3083 GCA_045807565.1 Acidimicrobiales bacterium
TGACCTGGGCGAGGGCACGTGGCGCCTCGCCTACCTCGCGGGGGACGACGAGCTCGGCGCCCAGGTGTTCGAGGTCGGCTGAGCCCCGGCCGGCCCCGATCACGGCGTTACCGTCGCGACGTGGCCGACGACCGCGCTCTCGTGGTCGCGCGGCGCGCGGCGAGCCTGGCGGCGGCCGGCGGGATCGACCTCCCGGACGACCTGGCCCTGTGGGCGCTCGCCAGCGGTCGTCCGGACGCGGCGCCGCAGCCCGGTGAGCCCGAGGAGCTCGGCGCGCTGCTCGAGCGGACGACCGGCCGACGCACGCGGCGCCGTCTGGGCGTGCACTTCACCCCCGGCGGCCTGGCCCGCGACCTCGTGGCTCGGGCGATCGACGGCCACGTCTCACCGACGATCGGCGATCCCGCCTGTGGCGGCGGCGCCCTCCTGCTGGCGTGCGCCCGGCAGCTGGTGGCGCGGGGCGAGCCCTGGCGCGACGTGCACGCTCGGCTGTGGGGCCGGGACGTGGACGCCCTCGCCGTCGCCACCTGCGAGGCCGCGCTCGCGCTGTGGGCCGGTGGTGCACCCGTCGCGGGGCGCTGCACGGTCGGCGACGCCCTCCTGGAGGAGGGCTCGTGGCCGGCGCTCGACGTCGTCGTGGGCAACCCGCCGTTCCTCAGCCCGCTGTCCGAGTCCACGGCGCGCCCGGCTGGGCTCGCCGAGCGTCTGCGGGGTCGCTTCGGCGACGCCGTCGGTCCGTACACCGACGCCGCCGCCCTGTTCCTGCTCGCGGCGTGCCGCGAGGTGCGCCCGGGTGGCACCGTGGCGCTGATCCAGCCGGTGTCGGTCCTGACGAACCGCGACGCCGCCGCAGTGCGCGCCGCCGTCGAGCGGCTCGCCACCGTGCGCGAGGTCTGGGTGCCGTCGGGCCGGGCGTTCGACGCGGCCGTCGACGTCTGCGTCCCGATCCTCGATCGTGACGTCGTCGACGGCTCGGGTGGACGTGCCGATCGGCCGGCTGGCGCGCCGGCGACAGCGGCCTCGTGGGCCTCACACCTCACCGGGCCGCTCGGCGTGCCGGCGGTGGACCTCGGGGAGGGGTCGGGCATGCTCGGTGACCGGGCCGACGTCATGGCGGCGTTCCGGACCGAGTACTACGGCACCGTCCCCCACGTCCACGAAGCGGACGACCTGCCGGAGGGCCGGCCGCTGCTCACCAGCGGCGCCATCGACCTCGGCGGGACGGCATGGGGTGGCCGCTCCGCTCGGGTCGGAGGCCGACGCTGGATCCGGCCGGTGGTGGACGTGTCGGCGCTGGAGGGACGCGCCGCGCAGTGGGTGGCCCGCACCGCGGGGCCGAAGCTCGTCGTCGCCACCCAGACCAAGGTCGTGGAGCTCGCCGTCGACGAGGACGGGTGCTACGTCGCGAGCGTGCCGCTGGTCGTCGTGCGGCCGGAGGCCGGGCAGCTGTGGCACGCCGCCGCCGCCCTCGCGTCCCCGGCCGTGAGCGCGTGGCTGTTCCAGCGGTCGGCGGGCTCGGGCCTGTCGCCCGGCGCGCTGCGCATCAGCGCGCCCGTGCTGCGCTCCGTTCCGCTCCCGGTCGACCGAGTGGCGTGGGACCGCGGTGCCCAGGCCTTTCGCGCCCGTGACATCGACGCCTTCATCGCCGCCATGGAGGCCGCCTACGCCGTGGATCCCGAGGTGGGAGCGTGGTGGAAGGAGCGCGCCACATCTGTCTGGAGCACCGGCGGCCCGCGTCGGTAGAGTCTCGCCGACATCAGGAGTGGCCCGGTCCGCCGGGTCCAGCAACCTGGGACGGACACCCAAGGTGCTCTCCCGCCCTTCCGGGGCGGGGATGTGGTCCTGGCAACAGGGCAACGAAGTGTTCGGGTCTCGACCCAACCGAGGGTGTCCGGTCCCCACAGCAGGAGACAGGGATGGCCACGGCACCGACGGGAGGCGGAGACGACGGGTACGAGCGCCTCGTCGGACTTCGACGCGCCCACCCCTCGCTGCTGCCCGTCACCGGCGCCTGGCGCGACGGCGACCCCGTAGGCGACCGGCAGTTCCTCTCGCTGGGCGATCGGTCGTTCGCGCTCGAGGGTGGCGGTGTGCTCCGCGGCGTCTCCATCGCGTTCGAGACATGGGGCGAGCTGAACGCCGACGCGTCCAACGCCGTGCTCGTGTGCCACGCCCTCACCGGTGACAGCCACGCCGCCGGCCCGCTCGCGCCGGGACACCCCACGCCCGGCTGGTGGGGCGACCTCATCGGACCCGGTCAGCCCGTCGACACGGACCGGTGGTTCGTCGTGTGCGTCAACGTCCTCGGCGGCTGCCAGGGCACCACGGGGCCGGCGAGCCCGCACCCCGACGACGGCCAGCCGTGGGGGAGCCGCTTCCCGGTCGTGTCCGTGCGCGACTGGGTGCGCACCCAGGCCGCTGTCGCCGACCACCTCGGCGTCCGTCGCTGGCACAGCGTCATCGGCGGGTCGATGGGCGGCATGCAGGTGCTCGAGTGGGCCGTGATGTACCCGGAGCGGGTCGCCTCGATCGTCCCCATCGCCACCGCCCTCGCCGCCAGCGCCCAGCAGATCGCGTGGTGGTCCACCGGACGCCGTGTCATCCGCATGGACCCGCGCTGGCGCGGCGGCGACTACTACGACGCCGCGCCTGGTGACGGTCCGCACGAGTCCCTGTCGGTGGCTCGGATGGTCAGCCAGATCACGTTCCGCAGCGACGACGTGTTCACCCGGCGGTTCGGGCGCGAAGCGGTCGAGCCGCTCGACGGGTTCTCGCTGTGGCAGCGCTTCCAGGTGGAGCGCTACCTCGAGCACCACGGCGACAAGCTGGCCCGCCGGTTCGACGCCAACAGCTACCTGCTGCTGACCAAGGCCATGGACCTCCACGACCTCGCCCGCGGCCGCGGCAGCCTGGAGGAGGCGCTGGCCCGCATCACCGTGCCCACGCTGGTCATGGGCATCAGCTCCGACATCCTCTACCCCTCGTACCAGCAGCAGGCGCTGTGCGCCGACCTCGAGGCCGCCGGTGGGTCCGCCCGCTACGTGGAGATCGAGAGCCCGCACGGGCACGACGCCTTCCTGCTC
>JBJMHD010000166.1:0-46821 GCA_045807565.1 Acidimicrobiales bacterium
GCCAGTCGAACTTCTCGACGGCGTGCATCAGGCCCAGGTTGCCCTCCTGGATGAGGTCGAGCAGCGGGAGCCCCGACGCCTGGTACTTCTTGGCGATCGAGACGACGAGCCGCAGGTTCGACTGCACGAACGTGCGCTCGGCGGTCTCGCCCTGGCGGGCGGTGCGCCGCAGCTCGCGCTTGCGGGCCGGGGTGACCTCCTTGCCACCAGCGTCCAGCTCGCCACGAGCCTCGTTGCCGGCCTCGATGGCCTGGGCCAGACGCACCTCGTCGTCCTTGGTCAGCAGCGGGTACTGACCGATGTCGGTGAGGTACAGGCGGACGAGATCTTCCTCGTCGCGCTCGACGCGCTCCTTGGCCACAAGCAACCCTTCTTGACGTTCGTGGGGGTGGAGCCGCGGGAACGCCACGGCCGGGGGGTACGGATCTACGATACCGAGCCGGTCAAGGGTGCCAACCCTGCCGTTCGAATCACTTGGTCAGGAGAGCTGCACACATGGCGCACGATCCGACCGACGAGGTCGACCTCATGATGGTCACCATGGTGTTCGACGCCCTCGATCCAGAGACCTTGCAGTCCGTGCTGGCGAGGTACGTCGTGGTGAGCCGCGGGCACCACGGCTGCCGCAACATCGATCTCGCCATGTCCACCACCCAGCCCAACCGCTTCGTGGTCGTGGAGAAGTGGGAGCGGCCCGAGGACCAGCAGGCGCACTTCGACTCGGCCGACATGGTCACGATGGCCGAGAGCTGCGCCGGCCTCCTGTCGGGCCCCCCGCAGATCGATCTCCTCGAGCCGATCTCCGCCCACGACCTCAAGTAGTCACCGGCGCACAGCGAGGATGGCGCGCTCGGCCATCGAGGTCAGGCGCTCGGCGATGACCTTGGGCTTCATGCGCCGACCCGTGAAGAGCTGGTCGAACGCGTCGAAGCTGGTGAGCACCCAGAGGGCCTCGGCCGCCTCCTTCACCGGGGTGTCCGAGCGGAGGTGCCCGGCATCGTGGAGGCGGCGGGCGAGGTGGACCATCCCCTCCCAGCGGCCGTGCTCCAGCACCCGGATGGCGCCGGCTGCCTCGGGTTCGAGCGCACCCCCCGCCCAGCGCGCTCCAGCGACCTGGTGGTCCGAGGCGTAGAGCCGGGCCGCCTCGACGAGGCTGCTTCGCATCGCGTGGACCGGGTCGGGGTGCTCGACGGCAGCGACGAGCCGGTCGAACCCGATGTCGACCAGGAGCTGCTCGGCCAGCGCCTCGAAGAGACCGCTGCGGCTGCCGAACGCGAGGTACACGGTGGACCGCGCCGCTCTCGCCTCCTTGGCCACCGCGTCCAGCGTCACCTCCGGCAACGTCCGAGTGAGCAGCAGCTCGCGCGCGGCTCGGAGGATGTGGCGCCGCTTCTCCTCGGCGCCTTCCGCTCGCTGGGTCTGCACGTAGGACCGCTTCTCCATTGACAGATCCTACTTCGTCGGACATGCTGTCCGACGCACTCGGACAACGCGTCCGATGGAATATCGAAGGCACCCCGATGCACGACTCCGCCGCACTCGACGAGCTGATCGACGGCATCCACGCCGCGGTTCCCGAACCCGCCCGCGTCGCGGAGGTGCTCCAGGGCCACGTCGGCAACCCGGCCTTGCTGTCCCCCGGGCACCGGTTGACCTCACCCGACACCTACCGCACCAACGTCGTCCACGTGGCGCCCGATGGGGCGTTCTCACTCGTGGCCCTTGTCTGGCTCCCGGGTCAGCGCACCCCGATCCACTCGCACCGGAGCTGGTGCGTGGTCGGCGTCCACGAGGGGGTCGAGGAGGAGCGCACCTTCAGCCTCGGCGATCGCCACGGCGAGCCCGCGCTCGCCCTCGAGGACGTGCGCCGCTACGGGGAGGGTGCCGTGACGTGGTTGAGCACCGACGAGGAGATCCACGACGTCACCAACGCCGGACCCTCCACCGCCATCTCGCTGCACGTCTACGGCCTCGACTACCGCAGCAGCGGGTCGAGCATCCTGACCACCTTCGACCTGCCGATCGTCCAGCCCGCGCTGGTCTGAACCCAAGCGGCCTGCGTGGATCCAGGCTAGGCAGGCAGGGCGGCGAGGGCTTCCTGGGAGGTGCTCGAGATGTCGGCCCAGGTGAGGTCGTCCGCCTCCCACAGCTTCGCGAACGCAGCATCGGCGGCATCCGTGAAGCCGTGGCGGTTGCGGAACTGGTAGAGCCGACGCTGCCGCTGCACCGGGTGGCCGAGCCGACCGAGCCGGCCCACGCAGTAGACCTCCCACGCCACCGACTCCTGCAGCGTGAGGTCGTCCTCGCTCGGCGGATCGCCGAAGGCGGGGTCGAGGCGATCGCGCACGGAGAACAGCAGCTTGCCGATCACGTCGAGCGTGCCGACCTCGCTCAGCTTGCGCGGGGCCTTCACGTCCTCGAGGGCGCCGGACTCTGCTGTGATGAGCACCGGATCGATCGACGCCACGCGGGCACGGCCCATCGGGGTGGTCTCGTCGATCTCGACGGTGACGCGCAGGTCGCCCGGCAGCCCGATGTCGGCCACCAGCTTCTCGACGATGCCCTGGATCTCTGCGGCGTCGAAGAACACCATCGAGAACTCCGTGGGCCGGACCTCGACCGGCATGACGCTCCTCGTGACCTAGTTGCTGCCGACGGCGGCGCGGTTGGCCTCGACCCGCGCCTCCATCTCCTCGCGCGCCTCGCGGGCGATCTCGGCCAGGGTGTCCATCTCCGAGTCCTCGAAGCCGGCGAGCTCCCGGAAGCGGCGGGCCAGGCGGACGGGGCTGTCCTCCTCCTCGCCGCGGAAGCCACCGAGGCTGAACAGCTTGTCGACCACGCGCTGGAACTCGAGGGCGCGCTCCTGGCGCTCCTTGTCGTTCGCCGTGAGCCGACGGAGCCAGTCCGAGCCCATCTTCACGTGGGTGACCTCGTCGGCGAGCATCCAGTCCTCGCAGAACTCCAGCACCGGGTCGCCGGCGATGTCGCCGAACTCGCGCATCGTGTTGAACACGTCGATGGCGAGGCCTTCGAGGGCGCGGTTCACGCCGGTGAGGCGCAGCACAGGGTCGGGGTTGCAGGCCGCCTCGTAGAGGAACGTGTTCTCGCTGAACTCGCCGAGCTCGGTGCCCATGTGCCCGCTCAGCTTGATGCTGATCTCGCAGTGGCGGGCCTCGTCCCAGCACTGCCGGGCCATGTCGAGCTTCAGCTCGAAGGGCACCTCGGGGATGCCCTCGCCGTTGCCGCTGCCGACCTCGAAGTCCCAGCAGGTGCGGCCGGCGCCCTCGAGCGCCTGGATCTCGCCGACGAAGATGCCGTGCATCAGTCCGCGGGCGGCGTCGGGCGCGTCCGGACGGTCCGGGGTGAGGCGGCCCGGCCCGTTGCGCTTCGCCGAGCTGCCGCTCGACACCCGGGCGGTGCGGGGGTCGTTGAAGCGCTCGGTCATCGGGACCCGCACGAAGCGGTCGTCGCGGGCCAGGTCCTCGACGGGGAAGGACTTCCTCATGCGTGGCTCTCCTCTTCGCTGGAGTAGGGGTCTCCGATGGTTCCGGGCCCGGTGATGCCGCCGGCGGCCAGCAACAGCTTCTGCAGCTTGGCCTGGTGGTCGACCGCCCGCTGCAGCCCCTGGTCGTCGTCGATGAGCGACTGCAGCATCATCTCGCCGTCCCGCCAGTCCTCGAGCTCGTCCTGGAGGGCGAACTTGAGCGACCGGATGGTGGGCGCGTCGGTGATGGTGGACGTGTTGTTCAGGTGGTACGTGTACGCGGCGATCTTGGCCGGGATGAGCACGCGGTAGGCCCCCACGAGCTTCTCGATCGTGAGGTCGGGGCCCTCGGGCTCGGTGAGGGCCTCGACGAAGGCGACCAGCTCGTCGTTGGGCGGGACGGTGAGACGCTCGGGGTTCATCTCGCGGAGCTCGGGCAGGCGCTTGTGCCACAGCTCGGCGTGCCAGGCGTGGTGGTAGCAGTGGGTGCCGAGCCGGAGCTTCACGTCGAGCTCGGGGACGGTGGCCACCCAGCCGCCCAGCACCTCGAAGAGGCGCATCTCGATCCACTTGTAGTTGCCGACGCGCCGCGCCGACTCCTCCACGCTGAAGATCCCGGGGAGCTCCCGGCGGTCCCATGGGGCGAAGGGTGCCCGCGGCTTCTTCGGATCAGGCAACCCTGGACCCCCCGGTCTGGCGCTGAGAACGATCGTTATCGAGGGACAGCCTCCCGCGCGCTGACCCTGCGGTCAAGCCTCCGCTGGAGGAGGTCGGGCACCAGCTCGCACAGGAGGACGGCCATGAGGATGAGGGCGCCCCCCGCCGCCTGGAGCGCGGTGAGGTCCTCGCCGGTGATGGCGGCCAGCAGGGCAGCGAAGACGGGTTCGACGAGGAGCAGGACGGCGGCCCGGGCGGGGGGCACCGTGGCCTGGCCCCGCACCTGGAGGACGAACGCGAGGGCGGTGGCGACCAGCGCGGTGCCGACCGCCGCGGCGAGGGCCGGTGCGGGGAACCGGTACCCGCCGAGGAACAGGCCGGGGACGAGGCACCCGGCCCCCACCACCGCGACCTGCAGGGTGGCGAGGCGGATCGGATCGTGGCGGTGTGCGGTCTCGCCGAGGATCACCACGTGGGCGGCGAAGGCGATCGCGCAGCCGAGGGTGAGGAGCTCGCCCTTGCCGAAGCCGCTCGCCTCACCTCCGCCTCCGGGGTCGGTGAGGAGCACGAGTCCGACGACGGCCACCGCGATGCCGGCGAGCGTCACCGGGTGCGGACGGCGGCCGAGGAGGGCGAAGGCGAGCAGCGGGACGAACACCACCAGCAGGTAGGTGATGAAGGCAGACGTGGCCGAGCTCGTGTACTGCAGCCCGGTGGTCTGCAGGACGTAGCCGAGCAGCAGCGCGAACCCGGCGGTCGCGCCGTCGCGGAGCTCGTGGGGGCGGGCCGCCCGGCGGCGCGCCATCGGCCAGAGCGCGCCGGCGGCGAGCAGGAACCGCACGGCCAGGAACGGGATGGGCTCGACGTGCTCGACCGCCCCCTGCACCACGACGAACGTGCTGCCGAAGCACACGGCCGCGACGACCAGCGCGGCGTCGCCGGCACGCGGGTGCGGGCCCGTCGGCGACGTGGTCATCGGCGAAGTCTGTCGGCGGTGGGGTCAGCGCGCGAAGGCCGCGAGGAACATCGCCTTCACCTGCGTGATCAGCTGCTCGTCGATGGGGAGGTGGGTGACGAGGTGCCGGTAGAAGATCGGGCCGCCGATCGCGTCCGTGGCCACATCGAGGTCGACGTCGGCGCGCAGCTCGCCGCGCTCCATCGCCTCGCGGAGCAGGGCCTGGGTGGTCGCGCGGCGCTTCCGGACGAACGCGGCGTACACGTCACCCAGCTCTGGGTTGCGTAGCCCGTCGGCGACGAGGTGGCGGAGCCCGGCACCGTGCACCGGATCGCGGGTGAGGGCCACGAGGTGCCGGAGGACGACGTCCAGGTCGCGCTCGAGGCTGCCGGTGCCATGGATGGGTCGTTGCTCGCCCGCGTGCTGCAGCGCGGCGGCGACGAGGGAGAGCTTCGAGTCGTAGCGGCGGTACACCGTGGCCTTGCTCGCCCCGGCGCGCGCGGCGACGCCCTCGATGCTCATGCCGTCGAAGCCGAGCTCGCCGTACTCAGCCAGCGCGGCGTCGAGGATGGCGACGTCCCGCTCGGCCGATCGGGGCCGGCCGACCGTGGGCGCGATTGCCGTCGTCACGACACCTCGACCTCGGCCCCGGTGGCGATCGGCACGCCGCCGTGGTGATCGGGCGATGCCTCGAGCTCACCCGCCGGGGCCTCGTGGGCGGGGAGGTAGCGCCAGGCGACGAACGAGGCGAACAGGGCTGCACCCGCCGCGACCAGCACGCCGTGGTGCAGACCGTCGACGAAGGCGGTGCGCGCACCGTCGGCGACCTGCTGGCCGACGTCCGCCGGCAGCGTGGCCGCGATGCTCAGCGCCTGGCCGAGGCCGTCCTCGGCCGCGGCCACCGGCGCGCCGCTCAGCCCGGCGTCGTGGAACACCTCGGTGACCTTCGGCCCGTAGGTGGAGGACATCACGCTGCCGATGATCGCGACACCGAGCGCGCCGCCGACCTGGCGCGTCGTGTCGTTCATCGCCGAGCCCACCCCTGCCTTGGCGCGGGGGAGCGAGCCCATGATCGACTCGGTGGCCGGTGCCATGGTGAGCGCCATCCCGAGCGCCATGATCACCAGGCGCCACAGCACGTCGTCGCGGTACGAGATGTCGTGCGCTGGGAGCGACGAGAAGCTGGCGAGGGCGAGGCCGGCGAGGGCCAGGCCGGTGCCCACCACGGCCTTGGTGCCGAACCGCACGACGATGCGCGCGCTGCTCGGTGCCACCACGAGCATGGTGAGGGCCATGGGGAGCAGGTGCACGCCGGCCTCGAGCGCCGAGTACCCCATGACGAACTGGAAGTACTGCGTGAGCAGGAAGATCGAGCCGAACATCGCGAAGAACAGCAGCATGATCCCAACGCTGGCGGCGGTGAACCGCGGGTTCGACCAGAACGACGTGTCCAGCATCGGGTGCGGGATGCGGGCCTCCCACAGCCAGAACGCGCCGAGGACGATCGCCGCCAGCACGAAGGTGCCGATGGTGGCGGGCGTGGCCCACCCCTTCTCCGGCGCCTCGATGATCGCGTAGACGAGCGTCACCAGCCCGACGATCGAGAGCACCGCACCGACGGGATCCAGCGGCGGTTCGCTCGGGTCCTTCGAGGTGGGGATGAGCACGAACCCCGCGACCAGCGCCACCACGACGATGGGCACGTTCACGAGGAAGATCGAGCCCCAGTAGAAGTGCTCGACGAGGAACCCTCCGCTGATCGGTCCGAGCGCGCTGGCCACTCCAGCGATCGCCGCCCACACGCCGATCGCCCGGGCACGCTCCTCGGGCGGGAAGACGTTCGTGATGATCGAGAGGGTCGCCGGCATGATCAGGGCGCCGCCGATGCCCATGACCGCTCGGGTGATGATGAGCTGGTCGGCGGAGTCGGCGAGCGCGCTGGCCAGCGAGCCCAGGCCGAACACCGCCATGCCGATCTGCAGCGCGCCCCGCCGGCCGAAGCGATCGCCGAGGCTGCCGGCGGTGAGGAGGAGGCCGGCGAACACCAACGTGTAGGAGTCGACCATCCACTGGAGCTGGCTGTTGGTGGCGTCGAGCTCGCGGACGATCGTGGGGATCGCGACGTTGAGGATCGAGTTGTCGACGATGATCACGAGCAGGCTCAGGCAGAGCACGCTGAGGATCAGCCAGCGCTGGTGGTAGGCGCGGCTCTCGCGGTCGAAGGGGACGAGGTAGGGAGGTGCGGCCACGGGGCTCCTGGCGTCGGCGCTCGTTACGGTACGGTCCCGTATCGTATTGGGGTTCGGCCGAAACCGGGCGAGGATGCAGTCGTGACGGCGCTGGACGACGACCTCGACGAGATCGCCCACGGTGCGCGCCCCTACGAACCCCCGCTCCCGGACGGGTCAGCAGCCCCGCCGCCTGCCGCGTCGATCGCGGCCGACCGCGAGCTCGGGTGGGTCCGCCGGATGCTCCCGATCGTGCTGGCGCGCCGGCGACAGCTCGTCATGGGCCTCACCGCGGCGGCCCTGGCCATGCTCGCCCAGATGATCGCCCCTCGGGTGCTCATGGCGGCCATCGACCAAGCCCTCACCAAGCGGACCTCGGGCCTGGGGCCGTTCGTCGTCGCCCTGTCGGTCCTCGCGCTGCTGCGGGGCGGTTTGACCTTCTACTACCGGTCGACCCTGTTCAAGGTGGCGTACGGCCTCGAGTACGACCTGCGCACCACGATCTACGAGCACCTCACCACGCTGTCGTTCCCGTTCTACGACCGCGTGCAGTCCGGGCAGCTCATCTCGCGGGCGAACAGCGACATCCGGTCGGTGCAGATGTTCCTCACCTTCATGCCGATCGTGAGCCTCAGCCTCCTGAGCTTCGTCGTCGCGCTCGGGATCATGCTGAGCATCCACGTCCCCCTCACGCTCGTGGCGGTCGTGCCCATCCCCTTCATCTACGTGGTCGGCGTGCGGATGCGGGAGCTGATGTTCCCGATCAGCTGGATCGTGCAGGGGCGGGCGGCGGAGGTCGCGACCATCGTCGAGGAGAACGTCACCGGCGCCCGCGTCGTGAAGTCGTTCGCGGCGGAGGCCCAGCAGCTGGACACCTTGGCCCTGGCCGCCCGTCGGCTGCGGTGGGGATCGATCCGACAGGTCGACGTGCGGGCCCAGTACGGCCCCGTGATCGAGGCGCTCCCGCGCCTCGGGCTGGCGGCGGTGCTGTTCTACGGCGGTCTCCTGGCCATCGACGGCGAGGTCACCGTTGGCACCCTCGTGGCGTTCAGCACCTACGTCGTGCTCCTGCAGGCGCCGTTCCGCTCGCTCGGCTTCATGCTGATGCTCGCCCAGCGCGCCGCGGCGTCGGCCGAGCGGATCTACGAGATCCTCGACACCGAGCCGGAGATCATCGATCGCCCCGGCGCCGTCGACCTGGTGGACCCGCGCGGCGAGGTGGAGCTGCGCGACGTGACGTTCCGCTACGGCGAGGCCGGGCCCGTGCTGGAGCACCTCGACCTCCACCTCCGTCCCGGGGAGACGGTCGCGCTGGTGGGTCGGACCGGGAGCGGGAAGTCCACCGTCGCCCGCTTGCTGCCGCGCTTCTACGACGCCTCCGAGGGTTCGGTGCTGATCGACGGCCACGACGTGCGCGACCTCACCGTGCGCAGCTTGCGGGCGGCGATCGGCCTCGTGCTCGACGAGCCCTTCCTCTTCTCTGCGTCGGTGCGCGACAACATCGCCTACGGGCGCCCGGACGCCACCGACGCCGAGGTGCGCGCCGCGGCGCGCGCGGCCGGCGCGGAGGCGTTCATCGACGCCCTGCCCGAGGGCTTCCACAGCGAGGTGGGGGAGCGTGGCTACACGCTCTCGGGGGGGCAGCGGCAGCGCGTCGCGATCGCCCGCACGCTCCTCGACGACCCCGCCATCCTGCTCCTCGACGACGCCACCAGCGCCATCGACGTGCAGGTGGAGGAGGAGATCCACGACGCGCTGCGGGTGCTCATGCGCGGTCGCACCACGATCGTGATCGCACATCGCCTGTCGACCATCAACCTCGCCGACCGGGTCGTGCTGCTCGAGGGCGGCCGCATCGTGGCCGACGGCACGCACAGCGGGTTGATGGCCGGCGAGCCGCGGTACGCCGAGGTCCTCGCCCACATCGAGGAGGACGACGCGTCTCGGCGGGCCCGGGCGGCGGCGGTGGCCGAGCGCCAGGCGGCGCGGGCCGCGCTGGCTGACGCCGATGCCACCGCGCCCGTCGCCGGCAACGGCCTGGGGGGCCTCGTCTGATGGCGTGGGGTGGCGGTGCGATCGGGGGCGGCGGCGGCGCCGCGTTCGGCGGCGGTGCGGCCGCTCGGCAGGGGCTGCCCTTCGCGGGCGTGCCCCCGGAGCTCCAGTCGCGCGTCGACAAGCTGCTCGAGCACGAGCCCGACCACACCCGCGAGGAGGTCAGGTACGACCCGATCGTGCGCCCTGCTCCGCCGTTCTCGCTCCGGCAGCTCCTCGTCCCCCACCGGGCCGCCCTGCTCGCGTCGGTCGCCCTCGTGGTGCTCGAGACGATCGCGATGCAGGCAGGCCCGCTGCTCACGCAGGTCGCCATCGACGACGGCATCCGGGTGAGCGATCGCGGCGTGGTCGTCGCCGTCTCCGTGCTCTACCTCCTCAGCGTGCTGGTGGGTGCTGTCACGAGCCGCTTCCGCGTCGCTTGGACGGGACGGGTCGGGGAGCGGCTCCTCTACGACCTCAGGGTGCGGGTGTTCAGCCACTTCCAACGGCTGTCCGTCGACTTCTTCTCACGCGAGAAGGCCGGTCGCCTCATGACCCGGATGACGAGCGACCTCGACAACCTCACGCAGCTCCTGCAGGAGGGGCTGGTGCAGCTCTTCGTGCAGGGGCTGACGATGGTGTTCGTCACCATCGTGCTGATCCGCATGGACGTGGGCCTCGCCGCGGTCACGCTCCTCGTGGTCGTGCCCGTGATGGTCCTGGCCACCCTCTGGTACCGCTCGGCCTCCGATACGGCGTTCGACGCCGTGCGCGATCGCATCGCCGACGTCATGGCCCACCTCCAGGAGAGCCTCTCCGGGGTGCGCATCGTGACGGCGCACAACCGCCAGCGGCGCAACGTCGCCGAGCACCGCTCGATCGTGCTGCGGTACCGCGACGCCAACGACACCACCGCCACCATCAGCGCCGGGTACGGCGGCTTCACCGAGACCGTCGGGCTGGCCGGCCAGGTGGTGATCCTCGTGGTCGGCGGCCGGTGGGTGCTGGACGGGTCGATGGAGATCGGCGAGCTGGTGGCGTTCCTCCTCTACCTGGCGGCCTTCTTCGCGCCGATCCAGCAGCTCGTGCAGCTCTACAACACGTACCAGCAGGGGCAGGCATCGGTGCGCAAGGTGCGCGACCTCCTCACCGAGGTTCCGTCGGTGGTCGACCAGCCAGAAGCACCCGACCTGCCCGACCTCGCCGGTGAGGTGCGCCTCGACGACGTGACGTTCGAGTACGTCCCGGGACGCCCGGTGCTCCACCACGTCGACCTGCTGATCCCGGCCGGCGAGACGTTCGCGTTCGTGGGCGAGACCGGAGCGGGGAAGTCCACCATCGCCAAGCTCGTCAACCGCCTCTACGACCCCACCCACGGTCGGGTGCTCCTCGACGGCATCGACCTGCGCGACGTCAGCCTGCGATCGGTGCGGCGCCAGGTGGGCACGGTGCCGCAGGAGCCGTTCCTCTTCGGCGGGTCGATCCGCGAGAACGTCACCTTCGCCCGGCCCGACGCGTCACCCGAGGAGGTGCTGGAGGCGTGCCGGCTGGTGGGGCTCGGCGACCTCATCGACCGGCTCCCGGACGGCATCGACACGCCGGTCCACGAGCGCGGCGTGTCGGTCTCGTCGGGCGAGCGCCAGCTCCTCGCGCTGGCGCGGGCGTTCCTGGCCCGCCCGCGCATCCTCGTCCTCGACGAGGCCACCTCGAACCTCGACCTGAAGTCGGAGGCCCTCATCGAGGACGCCCTCGACGTGCTGCTCGAAGGGCGCACCGCGATCCTCATCGCCCACCGCCTCGCCACCGCCATGCGAGCGGACCGCATCGCCGTCATCCACGACGGCCAGGTCGTGGAGCTGGGCACCCACCAGGAGCTCGTCGCGGCGGGCGGCCGCTACGCCGCCATGGTCGAGACCTGGGACCGCCACCGGGTGTGATCTAGGGGACGACCACGATCGGCACCTTGGCGTGGTGGCTCAACCGGTCCGTGACCGACCCGAGCAGCCGCCCGACCACGCCGGTGTGACCGCCGGTGCCGACGACGAGGAGGTCGGCCTCCTCCTCGGTGGCGACGCGCCCGAGCACGTCGGTCACCGTCTCGCCCTCGAGGACGATGCAGCGGTGGGCGACGCCGGCGGCGACGAGCGGCGCCGACCACGAGGTGCGGAGCTTCTGGGCCAGCTCCGTGCGCCACGTGCGCATGGTGTCGGGCGTGAGGTCGCGCAGGAGCTCGCGGTCGTAGGTGAGCACGTGCACGGCGATGACCTCCGCGCCGAGCGAAGGGGCGACCTCGCTGACCCAGGCCACCGCCCGCGTCGAGCCTGGGGTGCCGTTGGCGCCGACGACGATCCGCCGGATGGCTCGGGCCCCGTCCGGCACGTCAGCCGCCTCCGCCCTGCTGGGCGCGAGCGCGCTCGCGCCGGAGGGGTGATCGCAGCCGGCGGAGCGGGCTGCCGTCGATGGCTCGGGCGGCGAGCCCGGCCTGCGGGCGCTCGAGCTCGTACTGGCGCCGCCGGACCTTGAGGAGGTCGGTGCGGGTGCAGATGCCGACGAGCCGGCCGTCGCCGTCGACGACCGGGACGTGCTCGATGGCTTCGTCCACCATCATCCGCAGCGCGACCTGCGCGCGCTCCGACGGCGCGACCGTGAGCACCTGGCGGCTGGCGTGCTCGGCCAAGGGCTCGCGGTCCTCGCAGCCCTCGCGGAGCAGGTCGCCTCGGGCGACGATGCCGACGACCTTGCGTCCATCGACGATCGGGTAGGCGCCGTGGCCACCGCCCGCGAAGCGACGGCGCGCCTCACCGACGGTCGCGGTGGCGGGCAACGTGTCCACCTCGTGGCTCATGATGTCGAGGACGCGAGCGCTCGTGAACGGGTCCACGCCGTAGTGCCGGCCGACGTGGAGGCCGCGCCGCCGCAGCTTCTCGGTCATGAGGCTGTCCTCGTTCACCGCGCTGTACACGAGGTCGGCGATGACCGTGGCCAGCATCAGCGGCAGGATCACCTGGTAGTCGCGCGTGAGCTCGAAGACGAACACGATCGCGGTGAAGGTCGCTTGGGTCGCGGCGCCGAAGGTGGCCGCCATGGCGACGACGGCGAAGGCGCCGACCGCCACATCGGGACCCGGGAGCACGTCGTTGAGCCCGGCGCCCACGACGGTGCCCATCGCTGAGCTGATCAGCAGGATCGGCGCGAGCGTGCCGCCCGACGTGCCCGAACCGAGGGCGAGCCACCACGCGACGAGCTTCCCGAGCGCGAGCGCCGCGCACGTGCCGATGGCCAGCCGCGAGTCGAGGACGTCGCTGATCGCGTCGTA
This sequence comes from Acidimicrobiales bacterium, assembly GCA_045807565.1. Lineage (GTDB taxonomy): Bacteria > Actinomycetota > Acidimicrobiia > Acidimicrobiales > VFJN01 > VFJN01. The sequence continues at coordinate 12,672 of JBJMHD010000166.1, forward strand.
GCCCACGCCGAGGGCTCGGGGCACGACGAGCCCGACGGTGGCGAAGCCGATCGCCCCGATCACGGGATGCCAGAACTCCGACACCGGCAGCCGTCGGTAGCCGTCCTCGATGAGGAACAGCCCCCGGGTGATGACGATGGCCATGAGGCCGCAGGAGAGCCCGAGGAGGCAGAACGCGGGCAGGACGTCGAGGCCGGCGTAGTCGTGCTGGGGGACGGCGAAGAGCGGTCCGTCGCCGAAGAGCGCGGAGTGCATGCCGCCGGCGATCGCGGTCGCGACGACGAGCGGCACGAAGGCGCGCACCGAGAACTCGAAGATCAGCAGCTCGATGGCCAGCACGACGGCGGCGAGCGGCGCGCCGAACGTGGCCGACATGCCCGCGGCTGCTCCCGCCGCCAACAGGATCTTGCGCTCGCTCGGCGAGACGCGGATCACCTGTCCCATGAGGGAGCCGATCGAGCCGCCGGTGACGATGATCGGTCCCTCGGCGCCGAAGGGAGCGCCCGTGCCGATCGCCAGCGCGGCCGACAGTGGCTTGGCGATCGCCATGCGCGGCGCGACGCGGCTCTGCTTGGTGAGCACCGCCTCCATCGCCTCGGGGATCCCGTGGCCGCGGATGTTCGGTGCCCACCGAGCGAGCACGCTGATGAGGAGCGCGCCGGTGACCGCCGCCACGTACAACGGCCAGCCGACGTCGAGCTCGGTGAGCGGGCGGGCCTCGGTGGAGAGCTCGTGGAAGAGCGCGACGTTCGTGATGAGCGCGATGAGGTGCAGCAGCACCCACGCGGCCGCGCCACCCGCGACACCCAGGATGCCGGCGAGCCCGGTGAGCAGCAGCAGGCGCCGGTACGACGTCGTCCCGACCATGCTCAGAAGATATCGTGACACGATATGAATGCCCAAGGCGGCACGACCCGGCGGCCCACGGACGCCGACTACGAGCACCTCCTCGCGGTCCGCGACGGCCTCCGCCGGTTCCTGCACTGGAGCGAGGCCCAGGCGACGGCGGCCGGCCTCACGCCGGCGCAGCACCAGCTGCTCCTCGCCATCCGAGGCCACGGCGAGCCGCCGTCGGTCGGCGACGTGGCCGCCCACCTCCTCCTGAAGCACCACAGCGCCGTCGAGCTCGTCGATCGCGCCGAGCGCGCCGGACTCGTGCGCCGGGCTGCCGACCCCGGCGACCAGCGGGTGGTCCGCCTCGCCCTCACCCCCCGGGGCGAGGAGCACCTCGCCGCGCTGGCCGCCGCCCACCTCGACCAGCTCGGTCGCCTCCGCCCCGACGTCGAACGCCTCTGGGCGGGCCTCTGACGACGTCTGTGCGGAGAAATCGTCGCGATGCGACGCTCAGGCCGTACAGACGTCGTGGGTCAGCCCAGCAGGGCGGAGAGGTCCTCGATGGCCTGCTCAGGCGTCTCGACGAGGATGGCGTGGAGGCCGGCGCGCCGGGCCCCCTCGACGTTGCCCGGCGTGTCGTCGAGGAACACGGCCTCGTCGGGGGGGACGCCGCCCAGCGCCTGGAGGGCGTGGTGGTAGATCGCCGCGTTGGGCTTGCGCATCCCGACCTCGGAGCTGTCGACGACGACGTCGAACAGCTCGTCCACGGGGACCATCGACCGCCACATCGATGAGCCTTCGCGCACGTTGTTCGTGACGAGCGCCAGCTTGTAGCCCTGCTGCCGCAGCGCTCGGACGTGGTCGACGATCGGGTCGTGGACGGTGAGGTCGCCGAGGAGGGCGCGCAGCGGCGAGAAGTCGACCTCGACGCCACGTGCCTCGCCCAGCTCCTTCACCGCGCTCATCCAGTCGAGGATGGTCATCTCGCCCCGCTCGACCTGGTGCCACGGGTGGTCGGTGTCGTGCTCGTAGCTGCCGATGATCAGCTCGAGGTCGCCAGCCCCGGCCTCGGCCAGCGCCGCCCACGGCGACGAGGTCAACACGCCGGCGAAGTCGAAGAGCACCGCTCGGATCGTCACGCTCGCTCCGTCACGCCGCTGCGGTCACCCGCGGTAGCCGTTCGTGATCGGCATCCGCCGATCCTTGCCGAACGCCTTGGCGCTGATGCGCGGACCCGGAGGGTTCTGACGCCGCTTGTACTCCGAGAGGTCGACGAGCCGGGTGATGCGGTCGACCAGCGTCGCATCGAAGCCCTGCTCGATCAGCTCGCCGCGGGTGAGGTCGTCCTCGACGTAGGCCTCGAGCAGGGGGTCGAGCTCCTCGTACGGCGGCAGCGACTGGTCGTCGCGCTGCCCAGGCCGCAGCTCGGCGGACGGTGGCTTCATGAGCACCGCTTCGGGGATGACCTCTCGGCCTGCCCGGTCGTTGCGGAGGCGGCAGAGGTCGTACACCAGCAGCTTCGGGACGTCCTTGATGACCGCGAACCCGCCCGCGGTGTCGCCGTAGAGCGTGGAGTACCCGACGGCCAGCTCGCTCTTGTTGCCGGTGGTGAGCACGAGCCAGCCACGGAACTTGTTCGAGAGGGCCATCAGCACCATGCCGCGGATCCGGGGCTGGAGGTTCTCCTCGGTGAGGTCCTCCGCTCGACCCTCGAAGCTCGGCGCCAGCATCTCGGTGAAGGCCGTGAAGGCGGGCTCGATCGGGATCGTGCGCAGCTCGATGCCGAGCGCCTCGCACAGCGCCTGGGCGTCGGTCTTCGACCCCTCCGACGAGTACCGGCTGGGCATCGAGACGGCGTGCACGTGGTCGGCGCCGATCGCGTCGGCCGCGATCGCCCCCACGAGCGACGAGTCGATGCCGCCCGACAGCGCGAACACCACGTCGGTGAACCCGTTCTTGAGCACGTAGTCGCGTGTCGCGAGCACGAGCGCGTCGTACACCTCGTCGATGGGCGAGAGCAGCGGCTCGACGGAAGGGGGGCGAGGCTCACCGGGGTGGTCGGCCACCGCCGCCGACACCGGGACGACGGGGAGGGCGGGGGCCGTGTCGCGCCCGCGGGGGTCGAGCAGGCGGGTGCGGAACACCGGGCGGATGTCGAGGTCGACGACGTCGAGCAGGGCCTCGAGCTGGCGCGACCGGTGCAGCACGTCGCCGTGGTCGTCCACGACGAAGGAGCCACCGTCGAAGATCAGCTCGTCCTGCCCACCCACCTGGTTCACGTAGACGATGTGGCAGTGCGCGTCCTCGGCGCGGGTGGCGACCATGCGCTCTCGCTCGCCGTGGCGCCCACGGAAGTACGGGGAGCCGTTGGGGATCAGGACCAGCTCGGCGCCGCCCGCCGACTGGTCGGCGATGGGGCCTTCGGCGCTCCAGAGGTCTTCGCAGATCGCCAGCCCGACCTTCACCCCGGCGATCTCGAAGAGCGTGAGGGCCGCGGACCCCGGCGAGAAGTACCGCTGCTCGTCGAACACCGCGTAGTTCGGCAGCAGCCGCTTCTGGTAGCGGCCGAGGACCTCGCCGCCCGCGCACACCGCGGCGGCGTTGTAGAGGTCCCGATCGGCGTCGACGAACCCCACGATCGCCGCACATCGACCGGTGCGCGACGCCACCTTGTCCAGCGCGGCGCGGTTGGCCGCCACGAAGCCTGGCTTGAGCACCAGGTCCTCGGGTGGGTAGCCCGTGATCGCCAGCTCGGGGAACACCACCGCGTCGCAACCGGCCGCCTCGGCCTCGTCGTACGCGTCGAGGATCTTCTCGACGTTGCCGTCGAGGTCACCGACCATGGTGTCGAGCTGGGCCAGCCCGAGCCGGATGCGAACCACGAAGCCAGCGTACGACGCCCCCCGGCTCGGCCCGGCAGTGGGAGGCTTGGTCGGTGGGGGACCTCCGCATCCCGGCGAAGCTCGCGTCGACCTCCGTGGCCTGGGAGGGGGACGAGGCGGAGGCCTGGCTCGCCCGCCTGCCGCGCCTCGTGCGCGAGCTGGCCGAGGTGTGGGAGCTGGACGTCGGTGCGCCGTTGGAGCCGGGCGGGCAGATCTCGTGGGTCGCCCCGGCGCGCCGGAGGGGCGACATCGCCGACGTCATCTTGAAGGTGCAGCTCCCGCATCCCGAGTCGGAACCCGAGGCGGTGGGGCTGCGGGCGTGGGCTGGTGCCGGCGCCGTGTCCCTGCTGGCCGACGACCCCGAACGACATGCCCTGCTCATCGAGCGCTGCCGGCCCGGTCATGGCCTTCTCGACGAGGGTGGCACCAACGAGGCGGTCGAGGCCGGCGCCGCCGTGGGTGCCCTCTTGCACGACGCCCCCATCCCAGGCGGCCTGGGGACCCTGACGGCGCGGCTCTCGAGGTGGGCCGACGACCTCGACCGCACCATCGACCTGTCCGTCGTGCCCGACCCTGGGCTGGTCGCGCGGGCGCTCCACACCATGCGGACGCGGCCATCGGCGTGCGACCACGACGTGCTGCTGCACGGCGACCTCAACCCCACCAACGTCCTCGCCGCCGAGCGGGCTCCGTGGCTCGCGATCGACCCGAAGCCGATGGTTGGCGACCCCGCCTACGACGGTGCTCGGCTCGTGCTCCAGCCCGACCCCCTGAGGAACCCGGACCCCGCCGCGGTGGTCCGGGATCGCGTTGCGATCGTGAGCTCCGCGATGGAGATCGACGCCGACGCGCTCCTGGAGTGGTGCCTCGTGGACGCGATCGAGATCGGCGCCTTCGCCCGCGATCGCGGGGACCCGGCCACCGCTCACGGGTGCGACGAGCAGGCTGCGCTCGTCGCTCGCCTGCTGCCGTGATCGAGGACCTGGTCGAACGCTCGGCCGACCCGGCGCGCGTGCGGCTGGCCCTCGCCCGCCTGCCACACCCGGCCGCCGACCTCGAGGCGGTGGCGGAACCGCTGGTCGCGGTGCTCGCGGCGAGCCGCAGCCTGACCCAGGTGCTCGCCGCCGACGCCGGCGCGCTGTCCGTGCTCGCCACGGGCGCGCCGCGCACCGCCCCCCCACCGCAGCTCGGCGACCTCGTCACGTGGAAGCGCCGGGAGCTGTTGCGCATCGCCGGCCGCGACCTCACCGGGGTCGATGACCTGGTGACCACCACCGCGGCCCTGGCCGAGCTCGCGGCCGACGTCTTGTCCGTGGTCGCGGGCGCGGCGCGCGCCACGCTTGGGGCGGACGACCGGCTCGCGGTCATCGGCATGGGGAAGCTCGGCGGCGTCGAGCTCAACTACGCCAGCGACGTCGACGTGGTGCTCGCCGGAGACGGGGACGTCGAGCGGCTGGAGCGCGCCGCCCGAGAGGTGCTCGAGCAGGCCGGCCACGCCTTCCGGGTCGACGCCGACCTGCGCCCGGAGGGTCGTGACGGCCCTCTCGTGCGCACGGTGCCGTCCTATGAGGCGTACTGGCAGCGATGGGCGGAGCCGTGGGAGCGGCAGGCGTTGCTCAAGGCTCGCGCCGTCGCAGGTGACCTCGACCTCGGAGCGGCGTGGGAGCTGAGCGCCGCCCGCTTCCTCTGGGGAGAGCCGTTCGGTCCCGACGACCTCCGGTACGTCCGCGCCATGAAGGTGCGCGCCGAGGCCTCTGGCCGCGGCGACGGGGAGCGTGACGTGAAGCACGGCCCTGGAGGCATCCGCGACATCGAGTTCGCCGTGCAGCTCCTGCAGCTCGTCCACGGAGGTGTCGACCCGGAGCTCAGGGCCCGGGGGACGCTCGCCGCGCTCGACGAGCTCCGTCGCGGGGGGTACGTCGATCCCGCCGACGCCGCCAGCCTCGACGAGTCGTACCGCTTCCTGCGACGGGTCGAGCACGTGGCGCAGCTCGAGGACGAGCGGCAGGTGCACTCGGTGCCGGCAGACCGCGACAGCCGGAGGCGGCTGGCACGGGTGCTCGGGTTCCGCGGCGCGCCGGAGGCGGGGCCCACCGACGCCTTCGACCGGGCGCTGGCGGCGCACCGCCTTCGTGTGCGCGGCGCCCACGAGCGGGTGTGGTTCCGTCCCCTGCTCGAGTCGCTCTCGGGTGCCGGTCCCCTGGACGACACCGCCACGGCCGAGCGCCTCGCCGCCTTCGGGTTCGCCGACGTCGAGCGGACGCGCCAGGCCGTCGCCGAGCTCACCCGAGGTCTCACCCGCTCGTCGCGGATGATGCAGCAGCTCCTGCCGCTCCTCCTCGACTGGCTGTCCTCGTCGCCGGACCCGGACCTGGGCTTGCTGGGGCTGCGACGGCTCGCCTCAGGCGAGGGACGCAGCCGCGCCCTGGCGATCACCTTCCGCGACTCGCCAGAGGTGGCGCGCCACCTCGCCCTGCTGCTGGGGACGAGCCGACAGCTGGGCGAGGTCCTGCTCGCCAACCCCGACCTCATCGAACGTCTGCCCCACCCGGACCGGCTCCGGACCCTCGAACGAGACGACCTCGTGTCGAGCGCGCACGGCGTCATCTCCTGGCGCGGCGAGCTGGACGATCAGCAACGGGCGTTGCAGCGCTGGAAGCAGCGCCACCTCCTGGGCGTGGCCGCCCGCGACGTGTTCGGGCACGCCGCGGTGGACCAGGTCGGCGTGGACCTGACCCGTCTCGCCGAGGCCACGCTCGAGTGCGCCCTGGGTGCACTCCACCCGAAGGTGGCGATCGCCGTCGTCGCGTTCGGGCGCCTGGGCGGAGGTGAGGTGGGCTACGCCAGCGACCTGGACGTGGCGTTCGTGCACGACGGCACCGACGCCGCCGAAGCCGAGCGGGTGGCGGCCGGTGTGCTCCGCTTCGTCGGTGGCGACACGCCCGCCGAGCGCATCTTCGCGATCGACGCCGACCTCCGCCCTGAGGGCCGGAGCGGTCCGCTGTCCCGCTCGCTCGACGGGTGGGAGGCCTATCTCGCTCGGTGGGTGTCGACGTGGGAGCGACAGGCCTACCTGCGAGCGCGGGCGGTGGCGGGTGATCGCGCGCTCGGAGCCGAGCTGGTCGACCGCCTCGAGGAGGCCATCGCCGAGCAGCCGCTCACGCCCGACGACGAGCGCGACGTCCGCCGCATGAAGGTGCGGATCGAGCGCGAGCGGCTGAAGCCCGGCGACGATCCCGAGTTCCACCTCAAGCTCGGCAAGGGCTCGCTGTCGGACGTGGAGTTCACGGTGCAGCTGCTGCAGCTTCGCCACGGACTGGTGGAGCCGTCGACGATGGCGGCCCTCGGCTCCCTCGTCGAAGACGGGCACCTCCCGCTCGAGGAGGCCGAGGTCCTCGAGGAGTCCTATCGGTTCTGCGAGGGCACCCGGAACCGCACGTTCCTCGTCGTGGGCAGCGGGGACTCCCTCCCCACCCGGCCGGAGCTGCTCGCCCCGGTGGCCCGGTCCCTCGGCCAGACGGTGCCCGAGCTGCGTGAGCGCTACCGGAGGGTGACCAGGCGAGCCCGGCGCGTGGTGGAGCGGCGCTTCTATGGCCAGGGGTGACCGGGTTTGCGCCATGATGTCCGCGGTGAGGCCCTCCGGGCCCCAGACCGAAGGGGAACGACGTTGCCGCTGCATCCGCAGGTCAAGATGCTGCTCGATGGGCTGGCCGCGACGGGGGGCCCGGCGCTCCACGAGATGAGCCCCAGCGACGCCCGCGAGCTCTTCCGGGGCCTCATCAACCTCGACCAGCCCGAAGAGGTCACCCGGGTGGACGACCGGCTGATCCCCGCCGACGGCACCGACGTCCCGGTGCGCGTGTACACCCCCGCCGACGCTGTCGGAGGGAACGCCCCGCTGCTCATCTGGATCCACGGCGGCGGATGGGTCATCGGCGACCTCGACACGGCCGACGCCACCGCTCGCGCCCTGGCCAACCGTTCGGGCGCCGTCACGGTCTCGGTGGACTACCGCCTCGCGCCCGAGCACCGGGCGCCGGCCGCCCTCGAGGACTGCCTGGCCGCGCTCACCTGGTGCGTGGAGAACGCCGAGCTGCTCGGCGCCGACGCGAGCCGCGTCGCGGTCGGCGGCGACTCCGCGGGTGGGAACCTCGCCGCCTGCCTCTGTCAGCGGGTGCGAGACGACTTCGGACCTCAGATCGACTTCCAGCTCCTCGTGTACCCCGTCACGGACTGCACCCTCTCGAGCGCGTCGATGGACGAGAACGCCGAGGGCTACTTCCTCACCAAGGCGTCGATGGAGTGGTTCGTGGCGCACTACATCGGCGACGGCGACCCGAAGCTGGGCGCCGTGTCGCCGTTGCACGCCGACTCCCTGGTGGACCTGCCACCAGCGCTCGTCATCACGGCGGAGTTCGACCCGCTGCGCGACGAGGGCGAGGCCTACGCCGCCAAGCTGCGCGACGCCGGCGTCCCCGTGGAGCAGGTGCGGTACGACGGCCAGATCCACGGGTTCTTCGGCCTCGCTGGCGTCCTCGACGACGGCCGAGAGGCCATCGATCGCGCCGGCGCCGCACTGCGAGCCGCCCTCACGTGATCCGGTCCGTCGCCGCGCTGGTCCTGGTGGTGGCGACAGCGTGCTCGGCCGGGCAGGACCCCGGCGTCGAGACCGGGCCGAGCGCCGGCACCGGCCCCTCCACGACGTCGCGCGTCCTCGCGCCCTGTCCGGCCGGCGGCCCCGACGCGAGCACGCCGGCGGCGGGGTGCCTCGACCCCGACGGCAACGTCGTCCACCGCTGACATCGCGCGCCATGCAGGAGCACGGGTTCAGCTTCGAGGTGGACGCCACGCCGATGGAGGTGTGGAGGGCCCTGCACCCTCGCTTCCCCGCCATGCCCCCGGGCGAGCGGTTCGTGATCGAGCACGGCGAGGTGCGGATCGAGATCGTGCACCCCGGCGATGAGGACGGTGTCGGGCTCGTGCGCCAATGCTGGTTCGACGTCCCTCGCTACCTCCTCAGCGGAGGTCGCGCTCGCTCGTGGGAGGTCATCACCGACTCGCGACCCGGCGAGTTCTCCCGCTACGAGGCGGTGGGCAAGCCGCTGTGGTCACAGGCCACCGGCTGGCATCGCCTGGACGAGATCGGCGGAGGTCGCACCCGGCTCACCTTCGGCGAGACCTACGAGGCCTTCAACCCGATCGCGCGCCGGTTCCTCGAGGCGCGGGTCCACCGGTTCATCTCCAAGGACAACGATCGCCTCATCAAGGCCGCCGTCGAGGCCGGGGTCGCGCGCCAGCGAGCCCGCGGCACCTGAGTGGACGACGACCGCGCCATCGAGGAGGCGGTGCGGGCCGCCGCCGAGTCGACGGGCGTCCCGTTCGAGGTGGTGCCCTGCGATCCGGCCCTCGCCGACACCGCGGCCTTCTGCGAGGCCTACGGCTACGAGATGGAGGATTCCGCGAACTGCGTGGTCGTGATCGGCAAGGCCGACCCGCCGGTCTTCGCCGCGTGCGTCCTGCTCGCCACCACGCGGCTCGACGTGAACGGCGCCGTCCGCCGGAGGCTCGGCACGCGCAAGGCGAGCTTCGCGCCGGCCGACGACGTGGTGGCCGCCACCGGCATGGCCATCGGTGGCGTGACGCCGGTGGCGCTGCCCGAGGGGCTCCCTCTGTGGGTGGACGAGCGGGTCATGGCGCGGGAGCGCATCGTGCTCGGCGCCGGCAGCCGCCACGCCAAGGTGCTGGCGTCGCCGACCATCCTCACCGCCCTCGGTGCCGAGGTGGTGACGGACCTGGCCAAGGCCGCCGGGTGACGCCGGGTCACTCCACGACGGTGAGGGTGACGGGGATGTTGCCCCGCGTGGCGTTGGAGTAGGGGCACACCTCGTGGGCGCGGTCGACGAGCGCGACCGCGGTCGCTCGATCGAGGTTCGGGAGCGAGATGTCGAGCTCCACCTCGATGCCGAAGCCTCCGGACTCGGCGAAGCCGATGCCCACGGTGGCCGACACCTCGGAGTCGGTCGTGTCGAGCTTGTCCCGCATGGCGACGAACTTGATCGCCGAGTGGAAGCATGCGCTGTAGCCGAGGGCGAACAGCTGCTCGGGGTTGGTGGCACCGCCCGGACCCCCGAGCTCGGTCGGGATGCGGACGTCGAGGTCGAGCAGGCCGTCGTCGGTGTGGACGTGCCCGTTGCGACCGTCGCCGGTCGCCTGTCCCACCGCGGTGTACAGGATGTCCATCGGGAGCTCCTCCACTGAGGGTTGGCGCTCAGCCGACGCAGCCTTCCAGAGCTCGTGGACGAGTGCCCTCGCGCCTATTCCGTGCGGAGGATCTGGCCGACCCTCAGCCGGGCGGCACGCTGCGACGGCCAGGCGGCGAGGAGGTTGGCCAGGGCGACGGCCACCGGTGCGATGAGGGCCAGCGCGAGCACGGCGAGCGGCTCGATGTGCAGCACCGGTGTGCTGGCCGCGACGGAGCGCCAGAGCGAGCGGCCCAGCGCCACCCCGAGCGGCACGCCGATCACCACACCGATGAGCGCGAGCACGGTCGCTTGGACGAGCGCGATGCGGCGCGTCTGCCCGCGGGTGAGGCCGATCGCCCGGAGCACGGCGAGGTCGTGACGGCGGCGGCGTACGGCGGTCGCCACCGCGTGGCCGACCGCGGTCACCGCCAGGAGGGCGAGGAACCCGGCGAGGAAGAGAGGAAGTCGACCGATCCGCTGGAGCTCGGCGGCGCGACTCGGCGTCCCGCGCCGCGTGACGATCTCGGTTCCCTCGGGAGCGCCGAGCTCCTTCGCGACCTCGCGGTTGATCCGTGCCGCGGCAGCATCGACGTCGGCTCCATCCCGGAGGGTCACATCAGCGAAGTGGAACTTGAACCCGTCATCGATCCGGTCGAGGCCCGCGGTGGTGAGCCAGGCACCCGTGTCGTACTCGTTGTGCGGACCCTCGGGCACGAACGCGAGCCCGGTCACGGTGACCTCGTTCGACGCGTCGGCGCCGGTCAGGTCGATCACGTCGCCGACCTGCGCGCCGAGGTCGTCGGCCGTGGTCGGGGCGAGCGCCACCTCGTCGGCGCTCGCCGGGAGCGCACCGTCGAGGAGCACGATCGGAGGCGGCTCGTCCACGGGGTCGATGGTGAAGAGGGTCACGTCGACGTCGTGCGAGTCGGCCACGGCGTTGCGGTCTTCGTTCACCGACACGACGTCCGGGTCGCCCGCGATCGCCGGCAGGATCTGGTCGGCGGGAGCGAAGTCCTCACCGTTGAACCCGAAGTACGCCTCGAGCTGGGCGAAGACCCCGAACCGCTCGGGGTTCGAGGTCGCGTCGTCGATCCCGTTGGCGAAGGTGAGGGCGGCGACGATGCCCAGCACGCCCACGATGGCGCCGACGATCGCGGGCAGCACCGGCACGGACTGCGACCCCGCCCCCCGCTCGACCGCGAAGCGGGTGCCGATGGCGGTGGGCACCGGCGCGCCGAGCCGCGTCGCGAGGCTGGCGAGACGGGATGGCCGGGCGGCGCGCACCTGGCCGAACGTGCGGCTCGCGATCCAGGAGGACAGCAGGGCGCCGCCGCTGACCAGGGCGACGACGAGGACGCAACCGATCCCGAGGACCTGGGCGTCGGCCCGCGCACCGGGCGTCGGCTCGAAGGGCCGGGCCGTCCCGATCGGGAACCTCGATGAGGCGACCATCGCCAGCGCGGCACCTGCGAGCGCGCCCACCGCCCCGGCCACCGTCGGCCCGGTCGTGGCGAGGGCTCGCACCTGCCGCGGCGACATCCCCACCGCTCGGAGCACCTCGAGCTCCTCGCTCGCGCCGGCGACGAAGCGGACCACCGACTGGCCGATCAGGAACAGTGCGGCCACGGCCGCGGCCAGTGCGAAGGCGAGGAGGGCATCGGCCTCGAAGCGCGTCACGTCACGCACGTGCTGCGCGTCCTGGGTGAGGTTGAAGAACTCGATGTCCTCCCGCCCGGACACCTGGGCCAGGCGCTCCCGGAAGGCGGGGATCCCCGCGGCCCCGTCCTCGAGGCGAACCAGGGCGTTCAGGTACACCTGCTCCGTGTCGCCGACGAGGTTCGCCCGGTGGCGGGCGAGCAGACCGGCCGAGGGGATGAGGGTGCCGGAGCTGGTGTCGCCGTAGTCGCTGAACCAGGGCGAGCGCACGACGCCGACGATCACGGCGTCGATCACGGGCCCGGCGGGCTTCGGCTCGACCGCCTCCGACAGCTGGTCGTCGATCTGCTTCGGCGTGAACAGGCGCAGGGTGACGTGGTCGCCGACGCCCTTGCCGTAGGTCCCCTCGAACGCCGCGGTCACCGTCACCTCGTCGTCGCGGTCCGTGTCGGCGACGCGCCCGTCGAGCACCACCGGTCGCTCCAGGCGGTGCATCGTCTCCTCGTCGAACACGAAGCTGATGGCGTCTCCGGGGATGCCGTCGGCGGCGAGGGACGACACGGGGAACTGGGAGAGGGACTCGACCCCGTCGATCGCCTCGACCACGTCCCAGTCGAACCCCGGCTGGTTGGGCAGGACCGCGATCGTGGCGGGCTCCGTGCGCGACAGGAGCCGATCGATCACAGAGTCGCCCCGACGCGCGCCGGCGACGGCCGAGAGCACCACCGCCGTCGTCAGCGCCACGAGGGCGGCCAGCACCAGCAGCGATCGCGCTCGCCGCTGGAAGTCGAGCCGCGCCCAGAGCCACGCGGCGGTCAGGGTGCCGCCTCCATGGGCTGACCGTATGCCTCGGCTCCTCGTCGTTGAAGGGCGTCACCGTCCCATCCGCGCCGGGTGGTACCACCACCCTGCCCGGGGCGAGCAGGTCGGCCAGACTCGGGCGATGGCGACGAAGCGGCAGCACGATCAGGCGCTCGCCAAGGTGCGCAAGCTGTGCCTGGCCCTCCCTGAGGTGAGCGAGCGCCCATCACATGGCTCGCCGGCGTTCTTCATCCGGGGCAAGAAGACGCTGTGCATGTTCGTCGACGACCACCACAGCGACGGGATCCTGGGCATCTGGGTGCCCGCCTTCCCCGGGGTGCAGGAGGAGCTGGTGGACACCGAGCCCGATCGCTTCTTCCGTCCGCCCTACGTGGGCCCGTCCGGGTGGGTGGGTGTGCGGCTCGACCGCGACGTCGACTGGGACGAGGTCGACGCCATCCTCCACGACGCCTACCGGAAGGTCGGTCCCAAGACGCTCGTCAAGCAGCTCGACGCCCCGAGCTGACGGCTACTGCAGGGGCGCGAGGGAGGCGAAGGCGCGAGCCCGATCGAGCTCAGCGAGCCGCTCGTCGGTGGAGGTCCGACCCACCAGCTCGTAGTCGGCCGCGTGCTCGGACAGGAGGTCGCCATCGGCGTCCACCATCCACGCCGGCGCGAGGCGGCGGGGCACGAGCACCCGGTCGGGGAGGTCGAGGGTGCCGAACGCTCGGTCCCACCAGTCGACCGACACGCCGTGGTTGCGCATGGGGTGACCGAAGTGGTGGTGGAAGTGGTGCTTCCGGAGCCACCGCTGGTGGTCGGTGCGCGGTGCCTGGAGGTGGGCCATCGCATGCACGTACTCGTAGGCCGCGTACCCGATGCACCACCCGACGGCGAGGCTCGCGCCCGCGATCGGGCCGAGCAGCACGAGGCCGAGCTGACCCCACACCAGCACGCCGACGACGACGACGCCGAGCCACGCCAGCAGGAGCATCGGGTCGAAGACCCAGCTGGCGCGCACGTGGTGCATGAGGTGCTCGCGGCTCAGGATGCCGCGGCCCTTGAGCTCGTGCATCGCGAACCGGTGCAGCACGTACTCCCCGAGCGACCACAGCGCCATGCCCGCCACGACCAGCGGCAGCGCCGCCAGCCATCCGGCGGTCCCCAGCACGGAGGTGGGGAAGATCATCGGGCGCTCCAGCGGGCCGCTCGCATGCCACGAGGCTAGGAGGAAGGGGCCAGAACGACCCAAACCGGGCGCGGGGCCCGCGGGGCCGTGCGACGATCGGCCGATGGGCTCACCACCAGCGCTGACCGCGGCGGACATCATCGGCTACCGGACGTCTCTGTCGAACTGGGGACGGTGGGGCGACGACGACGAACGGGGCTGCCTCAACCACCTGCGGCCCGAGCACACCGCGGCGGCCGCCGGTCTCGTGCGCACCGGGCGCACCGTCTCCTGCGCCCGACCGCTCCCTACCGAACCGTCCCCTGAGAACCCGCGCCCGGTCGAGCACCACATGATCGGTACCGCCACCGAGGGCTACGGCGCCGACTGGTTCGGGATCGCACCGCACGGCCATGCCACGAGCCACCTCGACGCGCTGTGCCACATCTTCTGGGACGGCGAGCTCTACGGCGGTCGCTCCACCGACGTCGTGACCGCGCACGGCGCGACGGCCCTCGGCGTCCACACCCTCCGCCACGGCGTGGTGGGTCGTGGCGTGCTGCTGGACGTGCCGGCCGCCCACGGCACCGACGCGCTCGAGCCCGGCACGCCGATCACGGTGGAGGACCTCGAGGCGTGCGAGGCGAAGGCGGGCGTCACCGTCGGCACGGGCGACGTGCTGCTCGTGCGCACCGGACGGTGGCGCTGGCGCGACGTGCACGGCCCGTGGCCCGTCCACGAGCGGCTCGCCGGCCTGCACGCGTCCTGCCTGCCGTGGCTCCATGAGCGCGAGGTCGCGCTGCTGGGCGGCGACGGCGTGTCCGACGTCTACCCCTCGCGCATCGACGGCTTCGGTCTGCCCATCCACATGGTGGCCATCGTGGCCATGGGGCTCCACCTCCTCGACAACCTCGACCTCGAAGCACTGGCGGCTACGTGTGAGGAGGAGCAGCGCGCCGAGATGCTGCTCACGGTGGCTCCGCTGATCCTCCGCGGCGGGACCGCGTCGCCCGTCAACCCGATCGCGACCTTCTGACGGGCGACACCGATGACCTCTGACCCTGGGACCCGTCTCAGCGGCATGGAAGACGAGCACCTCATCGCGTCGACGACGATCCCGGCGGACCCGCAGGCGGTGTTCGCGGTGCTCGCCGATCCGTCGTCGCACGCCGACATCGACGGCACCGGCTGGGTGCGCGGGGCGGAGGACACCGATCCCATCACCGCGGCCGGCCAGGTGTTCCGCATGGCGATGTACCACCCGAACCACCCGGACGGCGACTACCGGATCGCCAACCTCGTCGAGGTGTTCGACGAGCCTCGGGCCATCGGGTGGAAGCCCGGAACGGAGTCCGAGAGGGGCGAGCTCAGCTTCGGCGGCTGGACCTGGCGCTACGACCTCGAGGCGACCGGCCCGTCGCAGACCAGCGTGACCCTGACGTACGACTGGTCGGCGGTGGGGCCGGAGGTGCGGGAGTACCTCCACTTCCCGCCGTTCCCGAGGGAGCACCTCGAGCGCTCGCTCGACCACCTGGCCGGCCTCGTCAGCTAGGCGTGCGGCGCCTCGCGCCGCGGTGCTCGCCGTCCGGCTGCTCGCGGCCTCGACCTAACGTGGTCCGGTGACCTCCGCGGCGGACTTCCTGGCGCTGCACCGCGGCGAGGGCTTCGTCCTTCCGAACGCCTGGGACCCGGGCTCCGCTCGGCTGCTGGGAGACCTGGGCTTCTCGGCGATCGCCACCACCAGCGCCGGCATCGCGTTCGCGCTCGGGCGCCCGGACGGCTCGCTCGACGGGGGCACGATGCTCGATCACGTCGCGCAGATCGTCGAGTCGGTCGCCCTGCCGGTGAGCGCCGACCTCGAGGCGGGGTACGGCGCGACACCGGAGGACGTCGCGCGCACCATCGAGCGGGTGGTGGAGCTCGGCGTCGTCGGCGCCAACCTCGAGGACCAGGTGGGCGGCGCGCTCTTCGAGGTGGACGAGGCCGCCGCCCGGATCGCGGCTGCCCGGGCCGCGGCGCCGGCAGGCACCTTCGTCATCAACGCCCGCACCGACACGTACTTCGGCGCTGGGACGGGAGACGTCTTCGCCGAGACGATCGAACGGGCGACCCGCTACGTCCAGGCGGGTGCCGACTGCATCTTCGTGCCGGGGGTCGACGACGCAGAGAGCATCCGGAGGCTTGCCGCCGAGATCCCAGCGCCGCTCAACATCGTCGCCGGCCTCACGGAGACGAGGCTGGACGTCCCCACGCTCTTCTCGCTCGGCGTGCGGCGGGTGAGCCTCGGTGGCAGCCTCGCTCGGGCTGCGCTGAGCATCGTCGAGCGCGCCGGGCGCGAGCTGCTCGACTCCGGCACCCTGGGGTTCCTCGACGGCGCGATCGGCTACGCCGAGCTCCAACGCCGCTTCCAGTGACATGAGGATCTCGGGGATCACGTTCGTCGGGACGCGCACAGATGCTCGGCGCGCCATGACGGCGTTCCTCCAGGACGTGCTGGGGCTGACGGCGGCGCCCACGGTCGACGGCATGGATGCGGACCTCTTCCCGCTGCCGAACGGCTCGTCCTTCGCCGTGACGCCCGGCGTCGCGGCAGACGAGGACGACCGGACGATCGGGTTCCTGGTGGACGACATCGACGAGGCGTTCCGCGAGCTGCAGGCCGCAGGCGTGGAGGTCGACGACGAGATCTCCGTCAACGCCGAGTACCGCTACCTCCACTTCCGCGCGCCGGACGGCCACCTCTACGAGCTCGTCGAGCTCCGCTGACCGGTCAGCCGATCACCTCGGGCGCGGCTCCTGCCGCGCCCTACCCCACGTCGTCGGGGCTCACGCCTCCTCCGCCAGCGCGGCCAGCCGGTCGATGGAAGCGGCCAGCCGCTCCGTGGTGGTGGACCGAGCCCGCTCGAGGCGGGACTCGTCGTGCAGGTCGGTCCAGTCGTAGGTGTGGGTGACCGTCGAGCGCACACCGTCGACCGGGTCGATCTGCCAGCGCCACAGGTGCCCGACCGGCATCTGCCCGGGCTCGGCGGGCTTCCAGGCGATCAGACGCCCCTCCTCGAACTCGACGACGTGGTTCTCGCGCACCGAGCCCTTGGTGGTCGTCATCACGAACACGTCGCCCACCGCGCGCACCCGCTGACCGGGCGCCGCCCCCGCCAGGTTGTCGTTGCCATCCCATGACGGCTGTACAGCCGGGTCGGCGATCAGCTCGAAGATCCGCTCCGGCGAGGCCCCGATGTCACGGGAGGCCACGACGACCCTGCTCTCGTCGGTCGCCACGGCCGGGACCGTAGCGCGGGGGTCAGATGTCGTAGTAGAGGGTGAACTCGTACGGATGAGGCCGAAGGCGGAGCGCATCGACCTCGTGGCTTCGCTTGTAGGTCACCCACGTCTCGAGCAGATCGTCGGTGAACACCCCGCCGGCGCGCAGGAAGTCGCTGTCGGCCTCGAGGGCGTCGAGTGCCTGCTCCAGCGAGCCCGGCACCTGCGGGACGTTGGCGAGCTCCTCGGGTGGGAGGTCGTAGAGGTCCTTGTCCATCGGCGTCGGCGGCTCGATGCGGTTGGTGATCCCGTCGAGGCCGGCGAGCATCATCGCCGAGAAGGCCAGGTAGGGGTTCGACGTGGAGTCGGGGCAGCGGAACTCCACGCGCTTGGCGCGCGGTGACCGCTGCCCGAGCGGGATGCGGCAGGCCGCCGACCGGTTGCGCTGCGAGTAGACGAGGTTCACCGGTGCCTCGTAGCCGGGCACGAGGCGCTTGAAGCTGTTCGTGGTCGGGTTGGTGAACGCGATCACCGCGTGGGCGTGGTGCAGCAGCCCGCCGATGTACCACCGGGCCAGGTCCGAGAGCCCCGCGTAGCCCGCCTCGTCGTAGAACAGCGGCTCGCCGCCCTTCCACAGCGACTGGTGGGTGTGCATGCCGGAGCCGTTGTCCTCGAAGATCGGCTTGGGCATGAACGTGAGGCTCTTGCCCGCCTGCCACGCCACGTTCTTGAGGACGTACTTGAACGTCATCAACCGATCGGCCATGGCGAGGAGGGTGTCGAACCGCATGCCGATCTCGCCCTGGCCGCCGCTCGCCACCTCGTGGTGGTGCAGCTCGGTGGGGATGCCCACCTCGTGGAGCGCCGCGGCCATGTCGCTGCGCAGGTCCATGTAGTGGTCCATCGGCGGCGCCGGGAAGTAGCCCTCCTTGGTGCGCGGCTTGTAGCCGAGGTTGGGGCCCTCGTCGGTGCCGGTGTTCCACTGGCCCTCGATCGAGTCGACCCGGTACATCGCACCGTTGGGCGTGGTCTCGAAGCGCACATCGTCGAAGATGAAGAACTCGGGCTCGGGTCCGAAGTACGCCGTGTCGGCGATGCCGGTGGCGAAGAGGTGCTCCTGTGCCTTCTGGGCGACGTAGCGGGGGTCGCGCGAGTAGCGCTCGCCGGTGACGGGGTCGGCCACGTAGCAGTGCAGCACGAGCGTCTTCCGCTGCCGGAACGGGTCGAGGTACGCCGTGTTCGGGTCCGGGAGGAGCACCATGTCGCTCTCCTGGATCTGCTGGAAGCCGCGCACGGACGAGCCGTCGAAGGCGTGGCCGTCCTCGAACTGCCCCTCGTCGAGCACGGCTGCCGGGATCGTGACGTGCTGCATGACGCCGGGGAGGTCGCAGAAGCGCAGGTCGACGAACTCGACGTCCTCGGCGCCGACCAGCTCCAGCACCTCGTGGGGCGATCGGTCTTCCATGGGCGGCACCGTACTGGCGTTCAGCTGGCGGAGGTCTCGAGCTCCGCGACGACCAGCGCGGCGAGACGGCGCAGCTCGTCGAGCTGGTGCTCGTCGAGGAGGCGGGGGCGATGGTCGCCCACGCAGAGCGTGCCGACGTGGTTCCCGTCGCTCAGCACGAGGGGGACGCCGGCGTAGAAGCGGATGCGCGCCGGGCCGGTCACGGCCGGGTTGTCGGCGAAGCGATCGTCTTCGAGCGTGTCGGGGATCACGAGCACGTCGTCGCCGAGGATGGCGTGGGCGCACATCGACTCGTCGCGCGGGCTCTCGGAGATGGGGAACCCGAGGTGCGACTTGAACCACTGCCGGTCGGCGTCGACGAGCGTGACGAGCGCGATCGGGGTGTCGGTCGCCTGCCGCGCCAGCTCGGTGTACTGGTCGAACCGGGCTTCGGGTGGTGTGTCGAGGATGTCCAGCGCCTGCAGCGCGGCGAGCCGGTCGTCCTCGTCGGGAGGGAGCGGCGCGGCCGTCCACCGACAGGCGCGCCGGAGCACGGCGGCGTGCAGCTTCGTGCGCAGGTGGGCGACCGAGCACGGGAGGACGATCCAGTCGGTGACGTGGCTGGCGAGCTTCGGCACCGCGTGCCGGGTCGCCCCGATCACGCTCCACCCGGCAGGGGGCGCCTCGCGCGGCTCGTCGTCCAGATCGACGACCAGGATGCTCTCGGCGGCGTGCTCCCCGAGCTCGTGCAGCGACCGCGTCTGGAGCCCCTCCGCCCGCGCCGCGGCCTCCACGGCGGCGGAGAAGACCACGTCGTTGCTCGCGACCACGACGCCCACGTCGAGATCCTCGAGGGCGGGCGCGGAGGTGGCGCTCGGCGCGCTCTCGTGCGGACGCATGCCGCCCCCGCCCGGCCGCACGTCGATCTCGAGGCCCTCGGCGGCGGCCTCGACCACCATCCCGCTGCCCTCGACGCGCCCTCGAGCACGCTCCAGGAGCGCGTCCACCGCGTCGTCCCCACGACCCGGGTCGTGGTGGAACAGCACCAGGCGGCGCACACCCACCGACGCGGCGAGGTCCACGACGTACTCCATGGGGCTGTGCCCCCACCCGACCTTGGAGCCGTAGCTCTCGGCGTCGTACTGCGCGTCGTGGATCAGCAGGTCGGCGTCGGCGAAGAACGCCGCGTGCTTCTCATCGCCGCCTCCTGCGCTCGCCGGCCCGCCGTCGGCGAGCTCGACGTCGTAGGGCTCGTGGTCGGTGGCGTACACGAGCACGGCGTCGCCCACCTCGATGCGGTAGGCCAGGGTGAGGGCGGGGTGGTTCAGGTAGTGGGTGCGGATCGTGGCGTCGCCGATCTCGAAGACGCCTTCCACCAGGTCGTGGTACGCGACCTCCGCCGCCACCTCGTCGAGGCCGACCGGGAAGTACTGGTACTCCATCTGGCCGGCGAGGACGGCGTCGAGCGTGCGCACGATGCCGCGCGGCCCGTAGATGTCCCAGTGGCTGCCGGGCACGAACAGCGGCGCGAAGAACGGGAGGCCGTGGATGTGGTCCCAGTGGGTGTGCCCGATGAGCACCGATCCCGACGGTGGCGCGCCGTGGTCGAGCGCCTCCTCCACCAAGGCGACGCCGAGCCCACGCGCCCCGGTGCCGCAGTCGAGCACGAGCAGCTCGCCGCCGTCGGTGCGCACCTCCACGCACGACGTGTTGCCGCCATAGCGCACCGTGTCCGGGCCCGGCGTGGGGATCGATCCGCGTGTGCCCCAGAACCGAACCCGCATCGGCGCACCGTACGCCGAACGCGACGAGGGCGCCCCGCAGGGCGCCCTCGTCGCTGCTCTGGTCGAGCGGCGGTGCCGCGGGCTACCCCTCGGCGTCTCCGCAGATCGTCTCGATCAGGATCGCGGTGGTCTGGTACGGATCGCAGTTGGCGTTGGGCCGGCGATCCTCGATGTAGCCCTTCTTGTCCACCTCGACCTGCCACGGGATGCGCACCGAGGCGCCACGGTCGGAGACGCCGTAGCTGTACTCGGTCCACGGAGCGGTCTCGTGGAGACCGGTGAGGCGCTCCTCGATCCCGGCGCCGTACACGTCCACGTGCTCCTGGCGGCGCTTGCCGATCGCCTCGCAGGCCGCGATGACGGCGTCGTAGCTCTCGCGCATCTCCTTGGTGGAGAAGTTGGTGTGGGCACCGGCGCCGTTCCAGTCGCCCTTGACCGGCTTCGGGTCGAGGGTCGCCGACACGTCGAAGTCCTCGGCGATCCGGTAGAGCAGCCACCGGGCGATCCAGAGCTCGTCGGCGACCTGCGGGGCCGCGACGGGACCGATCTGGAACTCCCACTGGCCGGGCATGACCTCGGCGTTGATGCCCGAGAGGTGGAGGCCCGCGGTGAGGCAGGCGTCCATGTGGGCCTCGACCACGTCACGGCCGTACACCTCGTCGGCGCCGACGCCGCAGTAGTAGCCGCCTTGCGGTGCCGGGTAGCCACCGAAGGGGAAGCCGTACGGGCGTCCGTCCTTGAAGAACGTGTACTCCTGCTCGATGCCGAAGATCGGCTCGTGGCTCGCGTACTTCTCGGCCATGGCCGCGCAGCCGGCGCGCGTGTTCGTCTCGTGCGGGGTCATGTCGATGTACAGGACCTCGGCCATCACGAGGATGTTGTCGCCCCCGCGGATGGGGTCCGGGCAGCTGAAGACGGGCCGGAGGACGCAGTCCGACTTGTCGCCGGGCGCCTGGTTCGTCGACGAGCCGTCGAAGCCCCAGATGGGGAGATCCTTCGTCCCGTCCTCGAGGATCTTCGTCTTCGAGCGCAGCTTGGCCGTCGGCTCCGTGCCGTCGACCCAGATGTACTCAGCCTTGATTGCCATCAGGGGGTTCCTTCCTCCACGGAGGGGTGTGTCGCGGTGGTCTGTGCCGGCCACGCTTTCAGCGTGCGATTGCCGTGCCTTTTCCCGAGTGTGAACGCTCTATGAACGGCCCTGCAACCCCAGTAGGCACGGTCGGAGGCCCCTGCCATCATTGGCGGCACCATGGAACGCCAGCGCGACTACGTCCTGCGCACCGTCGAGGAGCGAGGGGTCCGGCTCATCCGGCTCTGGTTCACCGATGTGCTCGGCCAGCTCAAGTCCTTCGCGATCTCCCCGGCCGAGCTGGAGGGCGCCTTCGACGAGGGCATGCGCTTCGACGGCTCGGCGATCGACGGCTTCAGCCGCGTGCAGGAGAGCGACGTGCTGGCGCGCCCGGACCCGAACAGCTTCGAGCTGCTCCCGTGGGCCGACTCCTACGGCACGTCGGCCCGGATGTTCTGCGACATCTCCAACATCGACGGCACGCCGTTCGAGGGCGACCCCCGGCAGGTCCTCCGCCGGAACCTCGACCGGGCCCGAGAGCGCGGGTTCAGCTTCTACGCCGCGCCGGAGATGGAGTTCTTCTACTTCGCCGACGCCGACCCTCACACGCCGCCCCGCCCGCTCGACCAGGCCAGCTACTTCGACCTCACCACCGCCGACGTCGCCTCTGACCTGCGCCAGCGCACCATCCACACGCTCGAGGCCATGGGCATCCCCGTGGAGTACAGCCACCACGAGGACGCGCCCAGCCAGCACGAGATCGATCTGCGCTACACCGACGCGCTCACGATGGCCGACAACGTGATGACGTTCCGGCTCGTGGTGCGGGAGGTCGCCTTCGAGGCGGGGGTCCACGCCACGTTCATGCCGAAGCCGCTCGCCCAGGTGCAGGGCTCCGGCATGCACACCCACTTCTCGCTCTTCGAGGGCGACACCAACGCGTTCTACGACCCGGGCGACGAGCGCAACCTGTCGAAGGTCGCGCGCGGCTTCATCGCGGGCGTCCTCACCCATGCTCGCGAGATCGCGGCGGTCACGAACCAGTGGGTCAACTCCTACAAGCGCCTGGTGGTGGGATTCGAGGCGCCCGTGTACGTGAGCTGGGCGCGCAACAACCGCTCGGTGGTGGTCAACGTCCCGCCGATCAAGGCGGGCAAGGCCGACTCGGCCCGCATCGAGTTCCGGGCGCCCGACCCCAGCTGCAACCCGTACCTCGCCTTCGCGGTGGTGCTCGCCGCGGGCCTCCGAGGGGTGGAGGAGGGCTACGACGTCCCGCCGGAGACGCTCGCCAACCTCTACCAGCTCACGGAGGAGGAGCGGCTCGCCGAGGGCATCTCGATCCTCCCCGGCTCGCTCGCCGAGGCGCTCGACGAGATGGAGCGGTCCGAGCTCGTCGCCGAGGCGCTGGGCGAGCACGTCTTCGAGTGGTTCATCCGCAACAAGCGGGCCGAGTGGCAGGAGTACAAGACCCAGGTCAGCCAGTTCGAGCTCGATCGCTACCTGCCCCGGCTGTGAAGCCGCACTGATGGAACCGCTGCTCGTCTACCCGGACCCGGTGCCGCCGGAGCTCGCCCAGGCGCTCGACCTCGGGGGCTACCCGTGGAAGGCCGTCCCCGGCGAGGCCGCGCTCGACGCGGCCGAGCCCGAGGACGGGTGGTCGGGGGCGATCGTGGTCGCGGCCGACGCTCCCGAGGACGCCTTCGCCCTCTGCCGCGCCCTGCGCAAGCGCGACCTCCCGCTCGAGCCGCTGCTCGTGCTGGTGGCGGGCGTGCAGCTCGCCGACCTCGAGCTGCGCGAGGACCTCTTCGACGACTTCTGCCTCTACCCGTTCCAGCCTCGCGAGCTGGAGGCCCGGCTGAAGCACCTCTTCTGGCGCACCGGGCAGGGCACCCGTCCGGAGCTCGTGGAGTACAGCGACCTCCTGCTCAACCTGGAGACCTACCAGGCGGCCATCGCCGGCAAGCCGCTCGACCTCACCTACATGGAGTACGAGCTGTTGAAGTTCCTCGCCTCGCACCCCGGCAAGGTGTTCACCCGCGAGACGCTGCTGTCCCGGGTCTGGGGCTACGAGTACTACGGCGGAGCGCGCACCGTCGACGTCCACATCCGACGCCTCCGGGCCAAGCTCGGCGAGGAGCACGCCAACCTCATCCAGACGGTGCGGTCCGTCGGGTACCGCTTCGGACAGTCGAGATGGGGCATCTGACCCTCGCCTGACTAGCCCGTTCGAGCGGTCACAACCATCCCTCCGGGCCATTCACGGTTCGTCCGGGTTCCGTCACATTGAGTGGCGGGAGTCGGACAGATCGAAAGGGCGAGCGGGCGAATGCAGGTTTCGGCGAGGCGATACAGGGCCAGGTCGTTGGCCGTCGTCGTGGGGGCGCTGGTCGCCACGACCGCCCTGATCGCCTCGCCGACGACGTCGTCGGCCGACGGCTACGAGGACCCGATGTTCATCGAGTGGTCCGGCCTCGCGCCGAGCTTGACGACCACCTACGACCCGTCGAGCAGCAACGTGTGCGTCTCGGGCAAGGACCAGTGCGTCGACGCCGTCATCCGCGAGATGCAGCGCCGGTGGCGCCCGCTCGACCAGGCGTGCGACCACAACGTGATGTTCTCGCTGATGTACCTGCGCACCACGCAGGAGTACCAGCGCTCAGCGCTGACGCCGGGGTTCTTCACGGACCCGCACTTCATCAACCACCAGGACGCGGGCTTCGCCAAGCAGTACTTCGACGCTTGGGACGCGTACCGGCGCGGTGACCTGGCCTCGACGCCGGACTCATGGGAGATCGCCTTCAAGAACGCCGACCAGCAGAAGGTGAGCGGCAGCGGCAACCTGCTCCTCGGCATGTCGGCCCACGTGAACCGCGACCTTCCCAACATCCTCGCCCAGATCGGGCTCGTGAAGCCCGACGGCACGTCCCGCAAGCCGGACCACGACAAGGTCAACCAGTTCCTGAACCTCGTGATCCAGCCGCTCTTCGCCGAGGCCGCCAGCCGCTACGACCCGACGGTGGACGACGCCCAGGTGCAGGGCACGACCATGGACGAGACGGCCACGCTGCAGCTCCTCGTCGGCTGGCGGGAGCAGGCCTGGCGCAACGCCGAGGCGCTCGTGAACGCCCCCACCCCCGCCGCTCGGGCGCTGGTGGAGGCGGAGATCGAGCGAGGTGCCGCCCTGGAGGCGAACCTCATCGTCGCCGCCACCTCGTACTCCTCGGTGAACGCCCAGGCCGCGCTGAACCAGCTCGCCGGCCTCGGCGCCACGCCGGCCCAGACCGTCCAGGCGCAGCTCGACCGCACCGTCAACCAGGCGAGGGGCCTCCTCGGGAGCCTCTTCTCCAACCCGGTCACGGCCCGCAACAGCTACTGCGAGGCCCACACCTGAGCGCTCGCTAGCCCACCAAGATCCCCCAACGCCCTGGCGCTGCCCCGGTTCCGCCGCCGTGCGAGACAGCGCCAGGGCGGGGGACTCTTCGCTTCGCTTCGCTCGCTCTTCCTCGTCGCTCAGCTTCGCTGAGCTCCTCGGAGCCTCTGCGGACGCCGCCTTCCGGCGGCGGCTCGTCTCGGCTCAGGACCGGCGGAGCCGGTCCTTCGCTGGTGGGGGGCTCCGGCGAGCCTCTGCCCCCCACGCCCCCCGCCGAACCCCAACCCCACCGCCGGTCGGGCCTACTAGCTCAGGTTCACCAGCTCTTCGTTGGCTCCTTCTTCGCCTTCTCTCCTCAGGCTCCAGCCGAGGAGGACGGCTACTGCGGCGCCGGTCATGATGATGGCCACCGGGATCGCCACGACGATCACGAACGCGAGGACGATGATCCAACCCACGGCGTCATCCTGCTCCCACGTGCGCCCACGCTTCCAGCTCGACCAGCGCACCGAGGGGGAGCTCGGCCACGCCGATGGCCGACCGGGCGGGCCGGTGGTCCCCGAAGAGCTCCACGTACACCTCGTTCATGCGGGTGTAGTCGGTGGCGAGGTGCTTCAGGAACACGGTGGTCTTCGTGACGTCCTGCAGGCTCGCACCCTCTGAGGTGAGCAGCGCCTCCAGGTTGGCCACCGCCTGGCGCAGCTCCGCCTCCAGCCCGCCGGACACGAGCTTCCCGTCGACGATGCCGACCTGGCCGGACACGACGAGCCACTCGCCGGCCCGCACGATCGGCGTGTAGGGACCCACGGGCTTCGCCATCGCCTGCAGTCTGTCAGCGCCAGCGCGCCCCTGTCGGCCAGTCGATGGGGCAGCCGAGGTGGAGCCACGCCGCGGCGGCGACGGCGGCGAACACGGCGTCGCCGCCGCGCACCGGCGCACCGCTGCCCGCGACCACCTCCACGTCGATCGGCGGGGTGTCCACCGCACGAAGCACACCGAACGACCGGATCGTGAGGTCGTGGACGGCGCCGTCGTGGTCCACCGCGATCCCCTCCCTGCTCAGCCACGACAGCGCCATGTGGGCGGCCCCGATCGCGTACGACCGCAGCACCACCTCGTCGAGCGGATCCCCGGCCTCGACACGGACGCGGATCGCGCCGTCGCTCACCGCCGCCTCGGCCCGGGCGCCCGTGACCGGATCGGTGACGACGTCCGTGCTGCCACGGGCTCCGGCCACGAGGACCACGGCTTCAGCCCATCCGGCGGCGCGCAGGTCGCTCGACGTCGGTGGGCCCGGCACCGCGACCTCCTCGACCGCCAGCTCCGGCGCCACCGACGCGATCGCCGCCGCGATCCCCGGTGTGCGGACGACCCGCAGCACGCCTCGACCGTCGCCGGCCGCGCCGCCCGCGACCGGGGGCCGCTTCGGTCCGAGGCGCACGACGTCCTCCCGGTCCAGCAGCGCCCGCACCGCGCGTCCGTGCTCGTCGGCGAGGGTGCGAGCGGCCTCGGCGACCACCGATCGCCGCTTCCCCCCGAACGCGCCGCCGTTGGCCAGGGCGGTGTGCGGCTCTCCGCCGGGCACGCACCACGAGGCGTCGGGCTCGAGGTAGGCGGGTTCCACCCAGCTCGTCCGCAGGGCCGCCGTCCACGACCCGGGCGGTAGGGCGAGCGGCGGGGCGGCGTCGACCGTGGTGCGACGACCCTGCACCTTGCCCGCCCGTGCTCGGGCCTCGGCGAGCGTCTCGCCCACCGCCCAGCCGCCGGCGCGATCCGGCACCGCGACCAGCGCGTCCCCGGGAGCGGTGTCGTCGCTGAAGCCGCCGTGCCCCAGCGCGACCGCCGGCGCCACCACCTGCGGGCCGCCCGTCTCCAGCGTCGCGCGAGCCGTCGCCGCGTCGAGGTCCCGGGCGGCGGCGGGCGCGGCGCTGCGCACGACGTCCCACGCGTCGAGGATCGTGCGCCATCCCGTGCACCGGCAGAGGTGGGCGAGGAGCGCCTGCTCGACCGCTGCGTGGTCGGCCTCCGGCTGCTTGCCGCGGAGCCCTTCGAGCCGGCAGACGATCCCCGGCGTGCAGAAGCCGCACTGGCTGCCTCCGGTGGCGCACAGAGCCTCGGCCCAGCGGTCTCGATCGGGCGCAGCGAGGCCGTCGGCCGTGGTGATGCTTCGCCCCTGCACCCGGCGCGCGGGCGTGACGCACGCGACGCGGGGTTGGCCGTCGACGAGCACCGTGCAGCAGCCGCACTGCCCCTGCGGGCTGCACCCGTCCTTCGGCGATCGGTGCCCCAGCCGGTCACGGAGGACGTCGAGGAGGCTCGCGCCGTCATCGGGGACCTCGACGGACGCGCCGTCGACCGTCAGCACCAGCGACGCAGGCTGACCGCTGGTGCTCATGGGGCGGAGGATAGGTTCAGCGCGATGTCGCCCCACCGCCCCCTCGCCGTCTCACGGCGTCGCTTCCTCGCCGGCGGGGGTGCGCTCGCGGGCGCCGTGCTCCTCGGCGCGTGCGGCGACGACGGTGACGACGGGACCTCCACGACCGCCGACGCGGGCAAGGGACTGGCGCTCGTCCAGTTCTTCGGCGGCCCGATGCTCGTGGCCGGAGGCGAGGTCCGCACACCCTTCGGGGTGGCCGACGCCGACGGCCTGCTGTCGGTCGACGACAACCCCGATGCCCTCACCGTCACCGTGCTCGACGACTCCGGCAAGGAGATCGGCTCGCCGATGGAGGTGCCCCGTCACGCTGAGGGGTTGCCGCGCGCGTACTTCCCGCTGCGCTTCACGGTGGACGAACCCGGGATCTACACGGGCCGCACCGAGGTGGCGGGCGAGGCCTTGGAGATGGCGATCCAGATCGACGCCGCCGACGACGTCGCCGTGATCCAGCCCGGCGCGGCGATGCCGGCCATCGCCACCCCGACCAGCAGCGATCCGCACGGCGTCGACCCCGTGTGCACGGACGACCCGATGTGCCCGCTCCACGACGTCACGGTGGCCGATGCGCTGGCGAAGGGCCGCCCCCTCGCCCTGCTGGTGTCGACGCCGGCGTTCTGCCAGATCGCGATCTGTGGACCGGTGCTCGACGTCCTGCTCGGGGTCACCAGCGACCACCCCGACATCACCTTCCTGCACGCCGAGGTCTACGCCCACCCCCACGAGGAGACCGACACGAAGGCTCCCGTCGTCGACGCGCTCGGGCTCACCTTCGAGCCGTGCCTGGTGCTGGTCGGCAGCGACGGGAAGGTGGTCGACCGGCTCGACACGATCTTCGACTCGTCGGAGGCGTCGGCGGCGCTGGCCAGCCTGTCCTGAGTGCGCCGGTAACGTCCCCGCCGTGGATCTCCCGGCGGAAGGGACGCACGATCGGCCTGGACTGCACGTCCACGTGGACGCCAGCCCGCTGCGGCGCGCCCAGCAGCTCGCCGACGAGGTCGGCGGGCGCCTCTGCACCACCACGAACGAGGTGGACATCGTCCTGGACGACCTCTCCGCCCTCCCGCCCCTCGACGCCTCGTCCCTCGTCGTGCTCGCCGCCCTGGCCGACCGCGTGGCGACGGCCGAGCGGATCGTCGGTCGCACCGTCGACCGCGCCACCGAGGCGGTGGGGGAGCGCCTCGCCGCCACCGGCACGGGCATCGCCGTGCACCCCTCGGCGGTCCGCGAGCGGGCGGCCACGGTCGTGCGGGCCCGCGAGGCGGCCGCCGCGGCCGAGGAACGGCTCCGGACCGGGGAGGCGGAGGCGGAACGGGCCGCCGCCGCGGAGGCGGCCGCGCCGCCGATCGTCGCCGCGGGGCCGGTGGCGGTGGCATCCACCGTGGACGAGCCGCCGGCGGCGCGCTGGTGGCAGATCGGTCGTCGGCGCCGCCAGCAGCAGAAGGAGGACACGAGCGAGTCCACCAGCCTCCTGCAGCAGGTGGCGGCCACCACCGACGAGGCCTTCGGTGCCCGCCGCGCTGCCGCCTCTCGCGGCGACCAGCTCCTGTTGCTGCGCGCCCAGCGCGATCGCGCCATGGAGGATGTCCGGGTGGCCGAGCGCGCCTGGCGCGACCTGGCGGGTGACGATCCCGTCGAGGACGTGGAGGCGGTCGTGCGGCGCTTCGATCCGCAGCACGAGGAGGCCCGCGAGGTGGCCCACGAGACGGTGGGCGTGCGCGCGGTGTCGTCGCTGCTGGAGCGTGCGCTCGCGCAGTGGTCCGAGGGGTGGCAGTCCTACGGGTTCGACGAACCGCTCGTGGCGCCCGCGGAGATGGCCGCGATCGCAGCGCGGGCGTCGAGGGCCGTGGTGCTCGTCGGCGGGGCCGCCGAGCGAGCCGACGAGGTCGTCAAGGCCGCGCCGGCGGCACCGGTGCTCCTGGTGGAAGACCAAGCCCGCCCGTCGGCGGGCGGCTAGCCGGCGGCGTCAGCTGAAGGACTTGCCGCACCCGCAGCTGCGCTGCGCGTTCGGGTTGTCGATGGCGAACCCGGCGCCCTGGAGCCCGTCCTTGTAGTCGAGGGTGGCGCCCTGCAGCAGCTCAGCGCTCGACGCGTCGACCACCACGCGGACACCGGCGTGGTCGGTGAGGTTGTCGTCGGCGCTGACGTCGGTGTCGAAGAACATCTCGTAGCTGAAGCCGGAGCACCCGCCCGGACGGACCGCGACGCGCAGAGCCAGGTTCGGCTCGCCCTCGGCATCGATCAGGTCCTTGACCTTGCTGGCAGCGGAGTCGGTGAGGGTGATCACGGAAGGGGCCTCCTGCGGGGACCAGTGAGGTTCGTGGGACGACAGGGACAGGTTACCGGCGGGTTGACGCGATCTCGACCTGGCACGGCGTGCGATCGGCGAGGTCGTGGAACTCGAGCACCGCGCCATCGCCCCGAGCGCCCAGGAACCCCTCCACCAGCCCGCGGTGGAGGCTGCAGACGAGATCCGGGTTGGCCTCCGCCAGCTCCCGGAACGGGCAGCGGGTGAAGGCGATGGTGGCGCCCTCCTCGTCGACGACGGACTCGGGATCGAAGCCGAGGGCGGCCAGCTCCTGCGTGAGCGCCTCGGCGCACGTGCCCGCGAGGCGCCGCTGGGCCGCGGTGGCACCCTGCTCTCGGCCGGCCTCGACGGCGTCGGCGGCGGGCACCTCGGCGCTCACCGCCATCCGCAGCAGCATCCTGGCCAGCACGGGGAAGGCGGGGGGCTCGAAGCCCAGGGACGGCGCGTCGGCGGCGAGGGAGTAGCGGTGCTGCGGACGGCCGACCGCCCCCTGCGTGTCGGTGACGACGTCGAGCAGGCCCACCTCCCGCATCCGGTCGAGGTGGGGACGGACCGTGTTGGCGTGGAGGCCGAGGGTCTCGGCGATCTGCGCGGTGGCCAGCGGCGCCGGGGCGCGCGCGAGCTCGAGGTAGATCGCGTACCGGGTGTTGTCGCCCAGCGCCTTCAGGAGCTCGAGCCGCGGCGCGGTCTCCTCGGTGCGTTCAGCGCTGTGCTCGGCCATCGGCCGTGGAGTTTACACGGGTGCCGCCGGTAGAATCCCGCCGTGCCTCCCGCCGCGCTCCCCGCCCCGGACGACATCATGGCCGTCCTCCGCGGCGTCATCGACCCGGAGCTCGGCAGCGACATCGTCGAGCTCGGCATGGCGAAGGGCGCGCGGGTCGAGCCCGATGGCGACGTCGTCGTCACCATCGCCCTCACCACCGCCGGCTGCCCGCTGCGGGCGCAGATCCAGCGCGACGTCCGTGCTCGGGTCGGCTCGCTCCCCGGTGTCACCCACGTCACGCTCGACTGGACGGAGATGACCCAGGAGGAGAAGACCTCCGCGATGGCCAAGGCGCGGTGGAACGTGTCGCAGCGGCCCGAGGAGACGTCGCTCGCGCCCACCACGAAGGTCGTCCTCGTCGGCTCCGGCAAGGGCGGCGTGGGCAAGTCGTCGGTCACCGTCAACCTGGCCGCCGCCCTCGCCGCCACCGGGCTCACCATCGGCGTGCTCGACGCGGACATCTGGGGGTTCTCCGTCCCTCGCATGCTGGGCGTGTCGGGGCGCCTCGCCGGCGAGGAGCGCGACGGCAAGAAGCAGATGGTGCCCCACGAGCGGAAGGTGGGCGACGGCGTGCTGCGCATCATCTCCATGGGCTTCCTCGTGGACGACGAGGAGCAGGCGCTCATGTGGCGGGGCCTCATGCTCAACCGTGGCGTCACCCACTTCCTCCAGGACGTGGCGTGGGGCGACGACCTCGACTACCTCTTCGTCGACATGCCGCCGGGCACCGGCGACGTGCAGATGGGCGTGGCCAAGCTCGTGCCCCGCGCCGAGGTCATCGTGATCACCACCCCGGCGCGCGCCGCCCAGAAGGTCGCCAGCCGAGCGGTGTCGATGGCGCGCAAGAGCTACCTCCGGGTGGCCGGCGTGATCGAGAACATGAGCAGCTTCACCTGCGACCACGGCGACACGTACCCGCTCTTCGGCGAGGGCGGAGGCGCCGAGCTGGCGGCCGACGCCGGCGTGCCGCTGCTCGGGCAGATCCCGCTCGAGCCCTCCGTCGCCGCGGGCGGTGACGACGGCGAGCCGGTGGCCCTCGGCGAGGGGCCCGCCGCCGAGGCGTTCCGCGCCATCGCCGACCACATCCTCACCGAGGCGATCCCGCCGGCCGAGATGGCCGGCTGCAGCGCCCGGATGCTCGAGGCGGCCATCGCGGCCCTCGATGCCGAGACGGTCTAGGCCACCCTCCAGACGCCCGTCTGGCTCTTCCCCTTCACCTTCTTCTGCTCCCGCAGGTGCAAGAGATGGGCCCACACCGTCGCTTCGGCCATCGGGATGAGCTCGTCGATGAGGTCGGGGTAGAGCTGCTCGACGATCGCCGTCACCTTCGTGGTGCCTGACCGCACGCAGTCGAGGACCTGCGCCTCGCGCTCGTGCCGGTGCTCCAGGTACTCGTCGATCTTGGCGATGGGGTGCTCGATGAGGTGACCGTGGCCCGGCGCGATCGCCTTGAGGCGTGGCCGCCAGGCCTTCAGCCGCTCGAGCTGCTCGAGGTACGCGCCCATGTCGCCGTCGGGCGGCCGGATGACCACGGTGGAGCCGTTCATGATGTGGTCGCCGGAGAACAGCATGCGCTCCTGCTCGAGCAGGAAGCAGAGGTGGTTCGAGGCGTGCCCCGGCGTGTGGAGCGTGCGCAGCACGAACTCGGTGGCCTCGATCGGATCGCCGTCGGCGAGGGGCCGGTCGATCTCGAGGCCGTCGCGCGCGTCGAAGGCGAGCACCTCGGCCCCCGTGCGCTCTCGCAGCCCGGCGACCCCGGGCCAGTGATCGACGTGGGTGTGCGTGCAGGCGATCCAGCGGATCCGATCGCCACCGCAGCCGGCGATGGCGTCGAGGTGCTCAGGGTCGTCGGGTCCGGGATCGATCACCACGATCTCGTCGATGCCGACGAGGTACGTGTTCGTGCCCGGCCCGGTCATGGGACCGGGGTTGTTCGCGACGATGCGGCGCACGAGCGGGCTCAGCGCGCTCGCGACACCTGGGACGATCGGCCGCGGCCCGGTCTCCTCCTCGGCCTCGCTCATGCTCCGTCTCCGTCCACGCCCGAGGTCATCGTGCCGAGGTCGGCGAACAGCTCGTCGCTGGTGGCGAAGCGGCCGAGGTCCTGGAGGCTCACGATCGTCGGCCCGATCATGGCGAAGTCGCCCGCTCGGTGGCGCCGCAGGGCCTCGGCGGGGCGCACCCACTCGCTGCCGATGAGCTCGCGGTCGTCGTGCGCGTAGACCTGCCCCTCCGGCGCGCGAGCCACGAAGAACCGGGTGTCGAAGCGCTTCGGCTCGCTCGCGGGCGTGACCCAGTGCGCCACGTAGTGCACGTCGGTGAGCGCGAGGGTGAGGTCCTCAGCGGTGAGGACGTCCAGCAGGCTGGTGCCGCCGGCGTGGAGCGCCCGGCGATGCGCATCGAAGCGCTCTTCGACCGCGGGCGTGTGGTCGAAGCGCAAGGGCCGGCCGCGCCCATCGCGAGCCAGCAGCACCCCCGCCTCCTCGAACGCCTCGCGGACGGCGGCGACCCAGAAGGATCGTCCCCCCCGGTCGATCCCGAGCTGCGACGACGCCGCGGCGTCGTCGAGACCGGGGCAGCGCGGATCCAGGGCGGCATCGTCGTCGGCGGCATCGACGACCCCGCCCGGGAAGACGTGCACGCTCCCGAACGCGGTGCTCGGGTGGCGCCGCAGCATGAACACCTCCAGCGGGCGATCAGCGTGGTCGCCGTCGCGCACCAGCATCACGGTGGCGCCGTCGCGGGTGGGCGCCGGCGCCGACACCTCGACGCCGCTCACGGTTCGAGGCTCGGACGCTCCGGTGGGTCCTCCCAGCTCTCGACGTCCCACACCTCGCTGCCGCTGGCGCCTCGGCTCCCGGTGGGCACTGAGGTGATCACCTGGAAGAGCCCGCCGCGCGTGCGGATCCGCCGGAGGACGACGCCGCGGACGAGCGCGCGCGACGGCGGGATGAGCAGCACGATGGCGAGGCAGTCGGTGATGAAGCCCGGCGCGAGCATGAGGGCGGCGGCGAAGAGCACCAGCGCACCGTCGACGAGCTCGGCCGACGGCACCTTGCCGGCTCGCACGGTGCGCTGCAGCCGGTTGAGCACGCCGAGGCCGGCCATCTTGGCGAGCCAGGCGCCCGCCACGCTGACCGCGATCAGCAGAAGGATCGTCTCGGGCACCCCGATGGTGTGGGCCACCTGGAGCATCACGTAGATCTCGACGATGGGGACCAGGAGGAACACCACCGCGAGCACCACGAACATCGAGCCAGCCTACCGTCGGGCTACGTTTCCCCCGATGGCGACCGAAGCCGGGGCTGGGGCCGCCGAGGGGGCCGACGAGGACGGCGCGGGTGCGCCGACCGGGTGGCGCCGGCTGCTGCCCACGACCGCGCTGGGTCTGGCCTTCGCGCTGTTCTGCGCCAGCGTCGCGTCGGCGTTCACCGGGGCGGTGCTGTACGCGTTCTACGAGTACCGCCTGGGGAAGACCGAGGATCGCGTCGACGCCTTCGAGGCCGGCTTCGAGGACGAGGTGAAGGGTGCCGTGAAGGCGATCGACGACGAGCGCGACACCGCCGTGGGTGAGGTGCAGAGCCAGCTCGACGACCTCGAGAAGTTCGCCGCCAGCGGGGAGACGCTCCGCGGGTTGCTCGAGAAGGCGTCGCCCTCGGTGTGGTTCGTCGAGACGCGCGACGAGGCGGGCCAGCCGGCGGTGGGCTCCGCGTTCGTGGCGTTCGCCGACGGCGAGCAGTCGTTCCTGATCGCCTCGTACAACACGGTGCGCGCGAACACGCAGGAGCCGGTGCCCGGGATCACCGCCGTGAAGGGTGACGAGCGGCTCGAGGCCCGTCTCGTCCGGTGGGACCCCGCCAACGACCTCGCCCTCCTCAGCATCCCCAAGCCCAACCTCCCCCGGCTGGAGTGGGTCCCCACCGACCCGGCGCCGCAGGTCGGCGACCGCGTGTTCGTCGTGTCCGGGCTCGGTGGTGGCGGGGGAGCGGTGAGCCAGGGGTTCATCGCCGGCGTGTCGTCCGAGGGGATCCAGCACGACGCGCCGGTCGGGGCGGCCTTCCAAGGCGGGCCCTTGGTGAACAGCGCCGGCGAGGTGCTCGGCATGGCCAGCCGGGCGTACTCCCCGCTGGGGTT
>JBJMHD010000167.1:0-18889 GCA_045807565.1 Acidimicrobiales bacterium
CGGTGTAGTGGTCGAGCCCCTCGTTGCCGAACTCCCGGCCCAGGCCCGATGCCTTGTACCCACCGAACGGGGCGACGAAGTCCATCGTGTACTGGTTCACGCCGATCGTGCCGGTGCGGACCTGGCGGGCGATGTCGAGGCCTCGGTCGTTGTCACCGGTCCACACCGAGCCGCCGAGGCCGTACTCGCTGTCGTTGGCGATGCGGACGGCGTCGGCCTCGTCCTCGAACGGGATGACGGCGAGCACCGGCCCGAAGATCTCCTCCTGGGCGATGCGCATCTTGTTGTCCACGTCGGCGAACACGGTGGGCTGCACGTACCAGCCCTTGTCGATGCCGTCCGGTCGCCCGTTGCCGCCGACCACCACGCGGGCACCCTCCTCCTGGCCGAGGGCGATGTACTTGTCGACGCGCTCCTGCTGGCGCTCGGCGACGAGGGGGCCGATCTCGGTGGTGGGGTCGTCGGGATCGCCGACCTTCATGCCGCGCACCGTGTCGGCGAGGGCGTCGACCACGGCGTCGTAGTTGGCGCGGGAGGCGAGGATGCGCGTCTGGGCGACGCACGCCTGACCGTTGTTCATCAGCGAGGCGAACTTCAGGCCTTCCATCGTCGCGGCGAGGTCGGCGTCGTCGAGCACGATGGCGGCCGACTTGCCGCCCAGCTCGAGGCTCACCCGCTTCAGCTGCTCGCCGCAGATCGAGGCGATCGTGCGGCCCGCCGCGGTGGACCCGGTGAAGGCGATCTTGTCGACGCCGGGATGGCGCACCAGGTGCTCGCCGACCTCCCGGCCGGCGGGGATCACCGACACGACGCCCTTCGGGATCCCGGCCTCCTCGAGGAGCTCAGCCATGAGGATGGCATCGAGGGGGGTCTCGGGGGACGGCTTGATGACGATGGTGGAGCCGGACAGCAGCGCCGGGGCCAGCTTCGACATCGTGACGAACTGGGGGACGTTCCACGGCACGATCGCGCCCACCACGCCGACGCCCTCGGAGCGCACGATGATGGGCGAGCCCAGCATGCCGGTGCGCTCCTCCTCCCAGTCGAGGTCCTTGGCGACCTGGATGAAGGTGTTGAGCATCATCCACGGCGCCGGCGCCTGGGCGAGCTGGCTGAAGCTGATGGGGCTGCCCATCTCGGTGGTGATCACCTGCGCCATGTCCATCATGCGGGCGGCGTAGAGCTCGCTGAACCGCTCGACCTTGGCGATGCGCTCGTCGGGCGACAGCCGCGGCCACTCACCCTGGTCGAAGGCGGTGCGGGCCGCCTGGACGGCGCGGTCGATGTCGGCGGTGGTGCCCTCGGGCACCCGTCCCACGACCTCCTCGGTGTGGGGCGAGATGACCTCGATGACGTCGGAGCCCGCGGGGTCGACCCACTCGCCACCGATGAACAGCTTCTCCTGGACCTGCATCACGTCTCCTTGTCTGTGACTACGAAGCTTGGAACCAAACGCCGGAGGCGGCTGGCTTCGCCACGCCGCCGAGAGGCACTTGCGGAGGGCGGTCTGAGCGGAGCGAAGCCCGGAGCAAGCATGGGCTCAGGTCTCACCGCGGGCGACCTTGCCGGCCCACGGGTAGTCGGGCTTCCCGCTGGGCGAGCGGACCACCTCGGGCACGAGGTGGACCTCCTTGGGCACCTTGTACGCCGCCACGTGCTGGCGGCAGTGGCGATCGAGCTCCTCGAGGGTGGGGGCGGCGCCGTCGCGCGGTTGGATCACCGCGGCGACCCGCTGGCCCCAGCGGTCGTCGGGCACGCCGACGACGATGGCGTCGAACACCGCCGGGTGGGCCTTCAGCGCTGCCTCGACCTCCTCGGGGAAGATCTTCTCGCCACCCGAGTTGATGCACTGCGATCCGCGCCCGAGCAGGGTGATGGTGCCGTCGGCCTCATGGATCGCCATGTCGCCGGCCAGCGCGTAGCGCATGCCGCTGGGTCCGGTGACGAAGGTGGCGGCCGACTTCTCGGGATCCTTGTAGTACTCCAGCGGCACGTTCCCGCGGCGTGCCAGACGGCCCTGCACGCCGGTGCCCGGCTCGATCTCGTTGAAGTCCTCATCGAGGACCACCGAGTCGCGCCCCGCCTGGACGGTGGGACCGCCGCCGGTGTTCTGGGTGTCGCCCTTGGCGACCATCCGCATCCCGTTGGCGCCGGTCTCGGAGCTGCCGATGGCGTCGATGATCATCAGGTTGGGGAACAGCTCGAGGTACTGGTCCTTCACCGTGGGGGAGAAGATGGCGGCGGTCGAGGCGAGCACGAACAGCGATGACAGGTCCAGCGCGTCGGGGCCGCCCATCTCCATCAGCGCCTCGATCATGGGACGTGCCATCGCGTCGCCCGTGATGCTCAGGTTGTTGATGCCCTCGCGCTCGACGGTGCGCCACACCTCCTGGGGATCGAACCGGCGGAGGAACACGATGAAGTTGCCCTCGAAGGAGAAGCGGAAGAAGCCCCACTGCGCCGCTCCGTGCATGAGCGGCGGCAGGTTGAGCGACCGGAGCGGGTTCTCGACCGCCTTCGCCTTGTCCGCGAGCGACCACTCCGACTCGACGCG
This sequence comes from Acidimicrobiales bacterium, assembly GCA_045807565.1. Lineage (GTDB taxonomy): Bacteria > Actinomycetota > Acidimicrobiia > Acidimicrobiales > VFJN01 > VFJN01. Next base: position 2,555 of record JBJMHD010000167.1, read on the forward strand.
CTCGTTGGTGTAGGCGTCGATGCCACCCCCGAGGGCGTAGAACACGTCCTCCTGCCGCCACACGACGCCCTTCGGCATCCCGGTGGTGCCGCCGGTGTAGAGCACGTAGTGGTCGTCGCCACTGCGCTCGCCGAAGTCTCTCTCGGGCGAGCCCGAGGCCATGGCCGCCTCGAAGTCGACGGAGCCGAGCTCGGACAGGTCGTCGGCCACGTCGACGGTGGTGCCGTCGTCCATGTGGATCAGGTGGCGGAGGAGGGGGAGGGCGTCGCGCACCGCCCGGATGCGCGGGGCGAACTCCCGGTCGTAGATCACGGCCTTGAAGTCGGCGTTGTCGAAGAGGTAGCGGAGCTCGTCCTCTACGTAGCGGAAGTTCACGTTCACCGGGACCGCTCGCGCCTTGTAGGCGGCGATGGCGGACTCGATCCACTCGATGCTGTTCGAGCCGTACACGCCGATGTGATCGCCGGGCTGGATCCCCTGGTCGATCAGGTGGTGGGCCAGCTGGTTGGCCCGCGCCTCGAGCTGGCCGTACGTGCGCCGCCGGTCGCCGACCACCAGGACCTCCCGGTCGGCCACCGAGTCCACGGTGTGCTCGAAGAGGTCCGCGATGTTGTACGCCACGAGATCTGACGATACGTCAGATGGGTCGCGACCCAGGAAATAGGATGGGCGCGAACGAAGGGGAGGACGTGCCCACCGACGACCGCGACCTGGCCGAAGCGCTCTCCACCGTCGCCGCCACCCTGGCCCAGACCGGGGAGCTGGCCGAGACGACCCTGCTCACGTGCCGGCTCGCCAAGGAGACGTTGGAGTGGTGCGACCACGTCGACGTGATGGTCGTGCCGCCGCGCGGGGGGCTCACGGTGCCGGCCGCCACCGATTGGGTCGGCATCCGCGTGGTGTCCATCGAGGCCGAGACCGGGGAGGGCCCCTGCATCGACGCCCACCGCACGGGGACCACGATCACGGTCGAGGACCACTCGAAGGAGACCCGCTGGCCGGCGTTCATCCCCCGGTGCCTCGACGAGGCGCCGGTCCGAAGCGGGCTCGGCGTCCCGCTCACGATCGGCGATCAGGTCATCGGATCGCTCAACCTCTACTCGGACCAGCCGCGCCGGTTCGATGAGGACGACCTGGGCGCAGCGGCGATGTTCGCCACCCACGCCGCGGTCGCGTTCGCGGCGGCGCGGGAGCGCATCACGTTCGAACGAGCGCTGGCGAGCCGCGACGTCATCGGCCAGGCGAAGGGCATCCTCATGGCCCAGAGCGGCATCACCGCCGACGAGGCCTTCGACGTCCTACGCCGAGCGTCGCAGCGGATGAACCGCCGGCTCGCCGAGGTGGCGCAGGACCTCGTCGATCGGCACGGGTCGGGCTGATCAGGCCTCGTCGACGGCCTTGAGCAGCTCGGTCATCGCCTCCTGCGTGAAGTCGGCGAGCTTCCACACGTCCGGGACCAGCTCGCGACACACCATGAAGCCGACATCGATGCTGTCCATGTAGGAGAGCACCGTGATGTTGAGGCCAGCACCTTCCATCACGGGACCCATCGGGAGCGTGCACACCGCCTTGGCGCCTGCGTAGTACAGCGGGAACGGTGGTCCCGGCACGTTCGAGATCACGACGTTGTGGATCGGGCGGTGCCGGTCGCTCAGGTTCATGCTCGAGTAGAGCCGCGCCGCGAGGGCGAAGGTGGTGGGGGCAGCGTGCTCGGCCCAGTCCTGGAGGAGGTTGGCGCCGATCACGTTGTGGTCTTCCTTGGCGCCCTTGGTGACCTCGTGGATCACCTTCAAGCGCTCGATCGGATCCTCCACGTCGGTCGCCAGGCTCGTGAACATCGCCGACACCTTGTTGTTGAGCTCGCCGCGCTGCTCCTCGCTGCGGACGGACACCGGGCAGACCGCGATCAGCGGCGTGTCGGGCAGCGCGTCGTGGTGCTCCAGGTAGTGGCGCAGGGTGCCGCCCATGAGGCCGAGCACCACGTCGTTCACCGTGCAACCGACCTCGTTCTTCACGCGCTTCACATCGTCAAGGCTCAGTCGGGTGAAGCTCATCCGCCGGTGAGGCGTGATGGCGCGGTTCCACGGGGTCGGGGGAGCGGTGAGCGGGACGGCACCGACGCTCGCCTCCGGGTCGCGCCGGCGGGACACGAGCGTGCCCACCGTCCGGGCGGTCGTACCCAGCAGCGGCAACAGGTTCAGCTGGCGACGGGCGCGTGACGCCACGGCGTGGCCGACCATCTCGACGTCCGACGGGATCGGCTCCGGCTCACGTGCGTCGGGCGCTTCGATCTCGCGCCCCTCCGGCTCGAAGTCGAAGAGGTTCACCATGAGCTCCGCCCCGGACACTCCGTCGACCGCACAGTGGTGCATCTTGGTGACGACGCCGATGTTGCCCTCGGCGAGCCCCTCGACCACGTACAGCTCCCACAGCGGACGGCTGCGATCGAGCGGCGTGCTCGCGATCTGCGCGGCGAGGTCGGCCAGCTCCTGGTGGCCGCCTGGGCTCGGGATGCCGATGCGGCGGATGTGGTAGTCGATGTCGAAGTCGGGGTCCTCGACCCAGATCGGGTGGTTCAGCCGGAACGGCACCTCCACGATCCGACGCCGGAACGGCGGCACGAGGTGCAGCCGGGACAGGATGAACTCCTTCACCGTGTCGAAGGAGTACCCGTCGGGCATCGTCGACGGGTCGAAGATCGCCGTCATGGCCACGTGCATGTGCATGCTCGGCGTCTCGAAGTACAAGAAGGACGCGTCCATGCCAGAAAGTCGTTCCACGGGGGCCATCATTGGGCACAGGGGCGGGTTTCACCTGCTCAGGCGCCGCCGGTAACACTGTGTTCATGGCCTGGGCCCTCTTCCTCCTCGGTGCGCTGGGCGTCGTCCACGCGATCAACGCCATGTCGCCGAGGAAGGGGCCAGCGCTCGTGTTCGCCTGGAGCTTCTTCGCGTCGTGGCTCACCATCGAGCTGGTGTGGCACCACATCGTGATCGGTGCTGCGCTCGCCGCGTGGTTCGTGAGCGCCGGTGCCCTCCACCAGCCGATCGGCGTCGCGGGCTTGGCGTTGTTCCTGATCGCCGAGGCGCTGCTCATCGGCATCGGCCTCGCCACCCGGCGCACCGTGGTGATCGTGCGCGGGTCGCTGGAGGAGCTCGAGCCCCAACCCGACGCGCCCCGCTTCCCGCGGAGCCACGTGGTGCTCCCGTTCCTCATGGGTCGTCGCAAGGGCATCAAGGTTGTGAGGAACGTCGAGTTCGCACGCATCGCCGGCAAGGTCCTGCGCCTCGACGTCACCCTGCCGTCGGCGCCGGTGCCCGCCGCTCGCACCAAGCGGCCCGCGCTCGTCCAGATCCACGGCGGCGGCTGGGTGATCGGGGACAAGCGAGAGCAGGGCATCCCGCTCCTCACCCACATGGCCGCGCAAGGGTGGGTCGGCTTCAACATCAACTACCGGCTGAGCCCTGGGGCGACGTTCCCGGACCACCTCGTCGACTGCAAGCGCGCCATCGCGTGGATCCGCGAGCACGCCGACGACTACGGGATCGATCCCGGGTTCATCTGCGTCACCGGCGGTTCGGCGGGCGGTCACCTCACCGCGCTGGTCGGCACGACCGTCGGCGATCCACGCTTCCAGCCGGGGTTCGAGGATGCGGACACCTCCGTGGCGGCCGCCGTGCCGTTCTACGGGCTCTACGACTTCACGCCGGACGGCGCGTTCGGCTCCGACCCGGAGATCTACCGACGGTTCCTCGAGCCCATCGTGATGAAGGCCTTCGTGGCTGACGAACCCGAGCGCTACGACGAGGCGTCGCCGCTGCACCACGTGCACCCCGGCGTGCCGCCGTTCTTCGTGATCCACGGCGACCGGGACACGCTCGCGCCGGTGGAGGACGCCCGCGCCTTCGTCGAGCGGATGCGGGAGGTCTCGCAGGAGCCGGTGCTCTACGCCGAGATGAAGGGCGCGCAGCACGCGTTCGAGGTGTTCCCGTCGTCCCGCACCGCCCGCGTGATCGAGGGCGTGGAGCGGTTCCTGTCCACGCTGTGGGAGCGCCGCGAGGCCGCCGCGCCCGCCGTCGAGGCCGAGCTGGAGGACACCCTCTCCGACTAGAGGGGCGTTCTAGAACGTGTTCTAGTCTGGCGGGCGGTGGACTTCGACGACACCCCGCAGGAGGCAGCCTTCCGGGCCGAGGCGCGCGCCTGGCTCGAGGAGCACGCCATCCCCAAGGGGCACCCGGACGACTTCTCGGCCGGGATGTGGTCCACCGACTACACCGAGGCGGACTACGTCAAGCGCTGCCGCGAGTGGCAGGGCGTGCTGGCCGGAGGGGGCTGGGCCGGCATCACCTGGCCGGTCGCGTACGGCGGGCGCGGCGGCCGCCCGATCGAGGGAGCGATCTTCAACCAGGAGCAGGCGCGCTTCGGCGTGTCGAACGGCGTGTTCGCCATCGCCATCGGCATGGTGGGCCCCACCCTCCTCGCCCACGGCAGCGAGGACCAGAAGCGCCGCTTCCTCCCGCCGATGCTCAAGGGCGACGAGGTGTGGTGCCAGCTGTTCTCGGAGCCCGAGGCCGGCTCCGACCTCGCCGGCATCACCACCCGCGCGGCTCGAGACGGCGACGAGTGGGTGGTCAGCGGACAGAAGGTGTGGACGTCGGCTGCCCACCGGGCCGAGTGGGGCATCCTGCTCGCCCGCACCGATCCCGAGGTCCCCAAGCACAAGGGGATCAGCTACTTCCTCGTCGACATGGCGACGCCGGGCATCGACGTCCGGCCGCTGCGGCAGATGACAGGCGACGCCCACTTCAGCGAGGTGTTCCTCGACGAGGTGCGGATCCCCGCGACGAACGTGCTGGGCGAGGAGGGGGAGGGGTGGCGCGTCACCCAGACCACCCTGGCCAGCGAGCGGTCCGCCATCGCAGGAGGTTCGGGGGGCGCCGACCCGCCCGGGCTCATCGCCCTGGCCCGGCAGCGGGGGCTCGCCGGCGACCCGCTCGTGCGCCAGGCGGTGGTCGAAGCGCACCTGCGGAGCGAGCTGCTCCGCTTCCTGCGCCTGCGATCGCAGACCGCGCTGTCCCAGGGCACCCGTCCCGGGCCCGAGGGCTCCGTGATGAAGCTCGCCTACGCGCGGTTCATGCAGCAGATGACGGCCACCGCGATGCACCTGCAAGGCCCGCTCGGCATGCTCGTCGAACCCGGGCTCCTGCCGCGCGGCGGCGTGTGGACCACCAAGTTCCTGCACTCGCCGTCACTCCGGATCGCCGGCGGCTCCGACCAGATCCAGGGCAACATCATCGGCGAGCGCGTGCTCGGCCTGCCCGCCGAGCCCCGCACGGACCGCGACGTCCCGTTCCGCGACCTCGCTCGGGCCGGTCGGTAGGTTCCGAGCCGATGGCCAGCGTCGACCCCCTCACCAAGAGCCAGGCGGCTCGCCGGCAGCGCGTGCTGCTCGCTGCCCTCGAGCTCGGTGCCGATGGCGGGTACGACGCCGTCCAGATGAGGGACGTCGCCGCGACCGCGGAGGTCGCGCTCGGCACGATCTACCGCTACTTCCCCTCGAAGGACGCCCTGCTGGCCGCCGCCATGCTCGAGTGGATGGAGGATCTCGAGCGCCGGGTCACGCAACGGGCACCCCGCGGCGGCACCACCTCCGAGCGCGTGTACGACGTGCTGCGCCGCGCCATCGCCACCATGGAGCGGCAGCCGAAGCTGGCGGAGGCGGTGATCACCGCGCTCACCTCCGACGACCGTGAGGCCGGCGCGGCGTCCATCACGACGACCGACGTCATGCAGCGCGTGCTCCTGCGGGCGTTCCCGGACGGCACCGACCCCGAGCTCGAGGCGGCCATCGCGAAGGTGCTCGGGCACGTGTGGTTCTCGTGCCTGGTGGCGTGGAGCAACGGCGTGGACGACCTCGCCTGGGTCGGCCAGGAGCTCGAGACGGCCACCCACCTCCTCTGCGACCACCTCGGCTGACGATCAGCGCCGGCGCATGCGGGGGCGGTACTGGCTCATGCCGCGGTCGGAGGACCACGGGGCCGTCGGGGGCGCGATCAGGCCGCACAGCCCCAGCAGCACCTGGTCGTAGTTGACCCGCCAGCCGGCGAAGTCCCGCCACGCCTGCTCCCGGTCGGCGCGCAGGGGCACGTCGTTGGCGCGGAGCTCGTCGTACACCTCGTCGAACTCCTGGCGCGTCACCGAGATCGGGTCGGATGGGGCCGGGTCGGGGTCGAACTCGATGTCGAACACCGTGGCGATGTGCCGAAGCGAGAGGTAGCCCGATCGGAGGCAGAGCTCGGCGCGGTAGTTGCGCGGCAGGTCCACGCTCGACGCGGTGATCGCCGCGGCATCGAGCACGCAGCCGGCGGCGGTGAGCCAGGAGCGCTCCGGGTGCTGGCTGCGGAAGAACGGGAGGGCGATGTTGGACGTGTGGCTCTCCTCGATCTCGACGAACCAGCGCTCGGCCTCGATCCAGAGGTCGTCGAGCCGGTCGAGCCAGCCGATCACGTGGGCTCGCCGCAGCATCACCATCGCCGACGGCGGCGTGCCGGCTCGGGTGTCGAGCTGGCCGACGAGCACCTCGCGCCGTGAGAACTGCGCGTAGATCGAGGGCAGGTAGGAGATCAGGAGGGCCACCAGCCCGAGACCGATCGTGGCGGCGACGAACGAGAGGACCGTCTCCGGCAGGTCCCGCGCGAACGCGAACCCGAGGGTGAGCAACGACGAGCCCGCCCGGGTGAAGGCCTCGCGCGGGAAGGCGCTCCCGAGGGCCCAGAACATGGGCGTGAAGCCGATGACCATGCCGACGATCCACACCGCGGGGAGCAGGAGCAGGCACACCGGCGCGTACCGCGCCATGACGCGGTCGGCGTCCTCCCACCGAGACGCCCTGCGCACGCGGAGCGCGAAGACCTTCCGGGTGCCGAGGAACACCGCCTGGGTCAGCAGGCTGGGCTCGGCCCGCGGCACCACCACCGTGCGGAGCGCCGAGCCGAGCACCCCGAGGACGATCGCCCCGCCCACAAGGAACACGAGCACCCGAGCGACGACGTCCACCGGACGCAACCTATTCGTCGCCCGACCGGCCGCGACGTGACCGTCAGATGGCTCGGTCGCGGCCTTCCCAGTAGGGATCGCGGAGCTGGCGCTTGAGGAGCTTGCCAGTGGGCTCGCGGGGGAGCTCGTCCACGAAGTCGATGCTGCGTGGCCACTTGAACTTGGCGAGGCGGCCCTCGACGTGCGCCATGATCGAGGCCCGCAGCACGTCGTCACCCGCCACGCCGGGCGCCGGCTCCACGACGGCCTTGATCTGCTCGCCCATGTCGTCGTCGGGGATGCCGAACACCGCGACGTCTCCGACCTGCGGGTGGGCGAGGATCTCGCCCTCGATCTCGGCGGGGTAGATGTTCACGCCGCCCGCGATGATCATGTCGCTCTTGCGGTCGCAGAGGAACAGGAACCCGTCCTCGTTGAGGTAGCCGACGTCCCCGACGGTGAAGAACCCGTCGGCGTCGTGGTTCTCGTCGGTCTTGGCCTTGTCGCCCTTGTACTCGAAGTCCTGGCCGCCCATCTTCATCCAGACGGTGCCCGGCGTGCCGGGCGCGACGGCGTTGCCGTCGTCGTCGGTGATCTTCAGCTCGGAGATCGCCCAGGGGCTGCCCACGGTGCCCGGGTACTTGAGCCAGTCCTCGGGGGTGGCCGTGGTGCCGCCGCCCTCGGTGGCGCCGTAGTACTCCCAGATCACGGGGCCCCACCAGTCGAGCATCTTCTGCTTGACGTCGATCGGGCACGGCGCGGCGGCATGGATCGCCCACCGCATCGACGACACGTCGTACCGGCTGCGCACGTCCTCGGGCAGCTGGAGCATCCGGTGGAACTGGGTGGGCACCATGTGGGTGTGGGTGACCTTGTAGGTCTGGATCTTCTCGAGCGTCTGCTCGGGGTCCCACTTGTCCATGAACACCACGCGGTGCCCTGAGTTGAGGGCGTTGCCGGCGAAGGTCGTGACCGCGGTGTGGTAGTTCGGCGAGGTGCAGAGGTGGACCTGGTCCTCGCGGTGGGGGATGCCGAACAGCGAGAAGAACCCGGTGAAGAGCTCTGCCATCACGTCGGGATCGAACTCCGAGAGCTTCCGCTTCACGCCCTTGGGCTTGCCGGTGGTGCCCGACGTGTAGTGCATGGCCGCGCCGGCCGAACGATCACCCGGCAGGGTGGTGGGGTGCTCCGCCAGGGCTGCTTCCACGTCGCGGAACCCGGGCACGGCGCCGTGGGCCAGGCGGGCATCAGCCGCCACCCCGGCTTCGTCGGCGGCGGCGGTGATCACCTCGGCGTAGCGCTCGTGGGACACGACGGCCTTCGCACCCGAGTCCTGGATGATGTAGGCGATCTCCGGCGCCGAGAGCCGGTAGTTGATCGGCACGTAGTACCAGCCGGCCTGCAGGGCGGCGAGGTACACCTCGACCGGCTGGACGCCGTTCGGGAGCACGGCGGCCACGCTGTCGCCCTTCTCCAGGCCGAGCGAGCGGAGCAGGTGGACGTACTGGTTCGCACGGGCCAGCAGGTCGCCGGCTCGCACCTCGGTGCCGTCGGGATCGACCACGGCGACGAAGTCCGGGTCCGCCTCGGCGTACTTGTAGAAGCCGGACATCGGTCACCTTCCTGCCCACCATGGCGGCGTTTCGCATCTGACGGGGCGTCAGAGTAGAACGTGTTCCAGTTCGAAGACCAACCAGTCCTCAACCAACGCTCCAGGGGGATGCATGCGCGCTGCTCTGCTCCGCAACATCGGTGACGATGCGCTCGAGGTCCGCGACGACGTCGAGCTCGTCGCCGTCGGACCCGGAGAGGTGAAGGTCAAGATCGAGGCCACCGGCGTGTGCCACTCGGACCTGTCCTGCCTCAACGGCACCATCCCGCAGCCGGCGCCCGCCGTGCTCGGGCACGAGGGTGCTGGGGTCGTCGCCGAGGTGGGGGAGGGCGTCAGCAGCGTGCAGGTCGGTGACCACGTGATCATCGCCTGGAGCCCGCCCTGCGGTGAGTGCGCCTACTGCGGTCCGCGCAACCAGCCCAACCTGTGCTCGAACATCCAGATGGTGATGGGCGGCACGCCCCACTTCACCCTCGACGGCTCGCCGGTGTTCGGCATGGCCGGGGCGGGCACGTTCGCCGAGGAGATGATCATCCCGCACCAGGGCGTCGTGAAGATCGACGACGACATCCCTCTCGAGATCGGAAGCCTCGTGGGCTGCGGGGTGATGACCGGCGTCGGCGCCGCCATCAACACCGCCAAGGTCACGCCGGGCAGCTCCGTCGTGGTGTTCGGCTGCGGCGGCGTCGGGATCTCCTGCATCATGGGCGCGAAGGTCGCAGGCGCGTCATCGATCCTCGCCGTCGACCTCCACGAGGGGAAGCTCGAGGACGCCAAGCGCTTCGGTGCCACGCACGCGTGCAAGCCGGACGAGCTCGACAGCATGAAGGCGAGCATCACCGGTGGCGACGGCTTCGACTTCGCCTTCGAGGCGATCGGCCTCCCGCTCACGATGCGAGCCGCGTACGACGCCATCCGCCGCGGCGGCACGGCGTGCATCGTCGGCGTCGGCAAGCTCGACGAGTTCGTGCAGTTCTCCGCCTTCGAGCTCTTCTTCTCCGAGAAGAACCTGGTGGGGTCGTACTACGGGTCCGCCGACGTCCGCACCGACTTCCACAAGCTGCTCGGCTACTGGAAGGACGGCACGCTCGACCTCGACGGGATGATCACCCGTCGGATCAAGCTCGACGAGATCAACGATGCCTTCGACGCCATGCAGCGCGGCGAGGTCATCCGCCAGGTCATCTCCTTCTAGCAGCGCCGTGGCCGACGACTCGGGCGTCCTGTCGGCGCCCCTCATCATCGAGTACCCGTTCTCCCGCACCACCGGTCCGGTGGTCGGGGCCTTCCTCACCGGCCTGCGCGAGCGGGTGCTCCTGGGGATCAAGGGCACGGACGGCCGGGTGCTCGTACCCCCCACCGAGTACGACCCCGACACCGGCGACGAGCTCACCGAGCTCGTGGAGGTCGGTCCGGGCGGGACCGTGCTGACGTGGGCCTGGGTGCGCCACCCGATGCCGAAGCACCCGCTGCAGACGCCCTTCGCCTGGGCGCTCGTCCAGCCCGACGGCGCCGACGTCGGCTTCCTGCAGCCCGTCGACGCCGGCTCCCCGGAGGCCATGTCGACCGGCATGCGGGTGCAGCCGCGCTGGGCCGACGAGCGCGAGGGCACGATCCACGACCTCGCCTGCTGGGAGCCGGAGGCTTGATGTGAGCGCTGATGTCACCCTGCCCGACAAGCTGAGGGACGTGGAGCAGGTGCGGTCCGTCCGCACGCCCGCGAAGCTCGAGTACACCTACACGGCCGGCCAGGCCACCACCCGGTTCCTCAACGGGATCGCGGAGGGGAAGATCTTCGGCGAGCGGGCCCCGGGCGGCAAGGTGTACGTGCCCTCCCGCGGCGCCGACCCCGAGCTCGGCCAGCCCACCTCCGAGCAGGTGGAGCTGCCCCACAAGGGCACGCTCACGAGCTTCTGCGTGGTGAACGTGGCGTTCTACGGCCAGGGCATGGAGATCCCGTACACGGCCGGGCTCATCCTCCTCGACGGCGCCGACCTGCCGATGATGTGCCTCCTCCAGGAGGTCGACGTGAAGGACGTGCGCATCGGCATGCGGCTCGAGGCGGTGTGGGTCGACGACGCCGACCTCCGACCCAACCTCGAGAGCATCAAGTACTTCCGGCCCATCGACGAGCCCGACGTCGAGGTGCGCCAGCCGGGCAAGGGGGTGACGTGGTGAGGGACATCGCCGTCATCTCCGTCGCCCAGATGAAGAACGTGCGGCGCGAGACGGTCCTCAACGAGGTCGAGATGCTCATGCCGGTGATCGAGGAGGTCCGCACCAAGGCCGGCCTCACCCAGCAGGACATCGGGTTCACGTGCTCCGGGTCCACCGACTACCTGTCGGGCCAGGCGTTCAGCTTCGTGTCCACCCTCGACGGCATCGGCCCGTGGCCCCCCATCCAGGAGAGCCACGTCGAGATGGACGGCGCCTTCGCGCTCTACGAGGCATGGGTGAAGCTGCAGCTCGGGGAGATCGACACCGCGCTGGTGTACTGCTACGGCAAGTCCGCCCCCGGTCCGATCCACGAGGTGCTCAGCCGACAGCTGGACCCGTACCACGTGGCCCCGCTGTGGCCCGATGCCATCAGCCTGGCTGCCCTGCAGGCGCGTGCCTACCTCGAGAGCGGCAAGGCCACCGAGGAGGACCTCGCCGAGGTCGCGACCCGGAGCCGCCGCAACGCGCTGAAGAACCCGAACGCGCAGCTGGCTTGGGATCGGTCCATCGACGAGCACCTGGCCTCGCCGCTGCTCGTCGACCCGCTCCGCCGAGACGACTGCCCGCCCATCACGGACGGCGCGTGCGCCGTCGTGCTCGCCGCCGACGACCGGGCCCGCGGCCTGCGTGAGCGGCCCGCATGGATCCGCGGGATCGGCCACCAGATCGAGCCGATGGCCCTCGGCGCTCGGGACCTCACGACCTCGGTGTCGTCGGCGGGCGCCGCCGAGCGAGCGGGGGCCGGTGGCAGCTACGACGTCGTGGAGGTGCACGCGCCGTTCAGCCACCAGGAGCTGATCGTGCGCGACAGCCTCGGGTTGCGGGACCACGACAACGTCAACCCGTCCGGGGGGGCGCTGGCCGCCAACCCGGTCATGGTCGCGGGCCTCACCCGCATCGGTGAGGTCGCGCAGCGGATCATGGACGGCGAGGCGGCTCGTGGCCTCGCCCACGCCACCTCCGGACCCTGCCTGCAGCAGAACCTCGTGTGCGTCCTGGAAGGTGGCTCCTGATGGGCAAGGACAGGGTCGCCGTCGTCGGCATCGGCCAGACGAAGCACCAAGCCACCCGGGGAGACGTCTCGATGGCCGGGCTCGTCCGCGAGGCAGCGTCGCGGGCGCTGACCGATGCGGAGATGACCTGGTCCGACATCGACGCCGTCGTCATCGGCAAGGCGCCCGACTTCTTCGAGGGCGTGATGATGCCGGAGCTCTTCCTCGCCGACGCCCTCGGCGCCGCGGGCAAGCCGCTGTTCCGCGTGCACACCGCCGGCTCGGTGGGCGGATCGACCGCGATCGTCGCGTCGCAGCTGGTGCAGGCGGGGATCCACAAGCGCGTGCTCACGGTCTGCTTCGAGAAGCAGAGCGAGAGCGAGGCCATGTGGGCCCTCTCGATGCCCATCCCGTTCCAACCGCCGTTGCACGCCGGCGCCGGCGGGTACTTCGCGCCCCACATCCGCTCCTACATGGCGCGGTCGAAGGCGCCCGATCACATCGGGATCCTCGTGGCGCTGAAGGACCGGCTCAACGCCCTCAAGAACCCGTACGCCCACCTGCACGAGCACGACATCACGTTCGACTCCATCAAGGACTCGATGATGCTGTGGGACCCGATCCGCTACGCCGAGACGTGTCCGAGCTCCGACGGCGCCTGCGCCATCGTGCTGGCGAGCGAGGACGTCGCCGACGCGCGGCCGGGGCCGGTGGCCTGGATCAAGGGCACCGCGATGCGCTCCGAGCCGACGATGTCGGCCAGCCGCGACACGGTCCTGCCGCGAGGCGGCGCCGAGGCCGCGGCGGACGTGTACAAGCAGGCCGGGATCACCGACCCCCGCCGCGAGGTGGACTGCGTCGAGATGTACGTGCCCTTCTCGTGGTTCGAGCCGATGTGGCTCGAGAACCTGTTGTTCGCTCCCAGCGGCGAAGGCTGGAAGTACGTCGAGGACGGCGTCACCCAGCTCGACGGCGACCTGCCGGTGAACATGAGCGGCGGCGTCCTGTCGTCCAACCCGATCGGCGCGAGCGGCCTCCTGCGCTTCGCCGAGGCGGCCATGCAGGTGCGCGGCCAGGCCGGCGAGCACCAGGTGGACGGCGCTCGCACCGCCGTCGGTCACGCCTACGGAGGCGGATCGCAGTTCTTCGCGATCTGGGTCGTCGGCTCAGAGAAGCCGTAAGCCGCCCGTGGCACGACTCGAGGGCAAGGTCGCCATCGTCACCGGCGCGGCGCGCGGGCAGGGTGAGTCCGAGGCTCGTCGCTTCGTGGACGAGGGCGCCCACGTGCTGCTCACCGACGTGCTCGACGACGACGGGGAGGCGGTCGCCGCCGATCTCGGCGCAGCCGCCGCCTACCGGCACCTGGATGTGACCTCCGAGGACGAATGGGTCGCCGCGGTGGGAGACGCCGAGGAGCGCTTCGGCCCGCTCACCGTCCTCGTGAACAACGCCGGGATCCTCGACTTCGCCCCAGTGGAGAAGCAGGACGTGGAGAAGTTCCGCCGGGTGATCGACGTGAACCTCACGGGCACGATGCTGGGCATGAAGTCGGTGGTCCCGTCGATGAAGCGCGCCGGCGGCGGCTCGATCGTCAACATCTCGTCGAACAGCGGCATCTGGGGGATCCCGATGGCCGCCGCGTACTGCTCGAGCAAGTGGGCCGTGCGCGGTCTGTCGAAGGCCGGCGCGCTCGAGCTCGGCAAGCACGGCATCCGTGTGAACTCGGTCCACCCCGGCGGCGTCGACACGCCGATGACGCGGATGCCTGGCTACGACCCGAACGAGGCCCCGTGGGCCAAGGCGCTGCCGCTCGGGCGCATGGGCCGCCCCGAGGAGATCGCCGCGGTGGTCGCGTTCCTCGCCTCGGACGAGGCGGCCTACGTCACCGGTGCCGAGTGGTCCGTCGACGGTGGCGCGACGGCTGGGGACCGCGGCCTCTTCACCTGAACGCTCCGCGGGCGAGCCACCTTGCCCCACCGGCGACATCGGGCCGTCGGCGAAGCATCAGCACAATGGCGCGAATGCCCTCGTCCTGGCATAGTGGACGGGATGGGCTGGCGTGCATGGCTGGCCCCGGGGGCGGCTTGGGCGCTGACGACGATCCTGGCTGGCGCGGGCGCGCCCGATCGCATCACCAACCTGTGCATGGCGGCGGCGACGCTCCTGACGCTCGCTGCGCTCTTCGCGACCCGCAGCGATCCCCGTTCAGAGTGGGATCACCGTCCCCGGCGGGTGTGGGGTCGATCGCTGCGGAGGCGACCACGGGGGCGCGCTCGGCGCAACGACCGGCACCCGATGGGCGCCGTCGCGGACGAGGTCCTGGACGCGCCGGCCGGGGTGCCGGAGCCACAGGCACCGGATGGGCCGGTGGAGGAACCCATCGATCTCCGCGAGCGCCTGGCGCCGTACGAAGGGTGTGCGGTGATCTGGCCCGCTCGCGATCACGAGCACCTGATCGACCTGAGAGAGACGGAAGTGGCCCGCCACGGTCGACCCCCGACCGGGCCGGCGGCCCATCTCGGCCCCCTCTGGCAGCCGTAGCGAGCGGCGGTCAGCGGCCCTTCCGGAGGCGCAGGCCGGAGTCGATGAGGCGCCTGACCAGCTCGCGACTGCTCACGGGCGTGGCGCCGAGCTCGATGGCGCGCTCGCGATGGTCCTCGGGCAGGTCGTAGTGGTCGCCCTGGAAGGCGCGCCGCGGGATGCCGAGGCGCTCGGCGAAGGCGTGCAGCTCGTCGTAGCTCTCGTCGCTCACCAGGTGGCACCAGACGCGGTCGCGCCAGGGCCAGATCGCCGGGTCGACGAGGATCGTCACACGACGTCGGCTCAGCTGCCGTACTTGGCGCTGGCCGTGGCCTTGGCCGGTGCCTCGTCGGCACGGTCGGGCCACCACGGAGGTGCGAACACGGTTCGCTCCTCGCTCACGCCCTCGGCGTAGAACTGCGATGCCCACTTCCGGAACTTCATGAAGGGACCGTCGTTGTCGGCGAGGGCGGGCCGGACGAGGTGGGCCTTGTGCTCCCAGATGGGCTTGTCCTCGAGGAACTGCTTGTCGACCTCGCGCACGAAGGCCTGGCCGACGTTGCGAGTGGTCTCCTCGTCGCCCATCGACTTGAACCGGAAGTTGAACCGGGTGATGCACTGGTTCGCGGTGATGGGGGTGGTGACGGCGAGGCTCATCGTGTCGACGATGCCGCTGAAGCGCACCACCGCCTGACCGGGACCGAGCTGCTCGGAGTCGATGCGACCCTCCATGACGCCTCGCGGCGTGACGAACTTCTGGCTCGACCGCATCTTCGTACCTGGGAAGCCGGTCTCGTAGCTCTCGAGCATCGGCACCTCGGCGGTGTTGTGCACGAACCGGAAGTGCGCAGAGTCGACGCCGTTCTCGGCCATCTCCTGCCACGGCGCTTCGACGGTGTGCGACGTGCGGATCACCGTGGACCAGTCCGGGTCGCCGTTGAACTCGGGCAGGTCCTGGAGCTCCCACATGGGCGCCACCTCGGGATCCGGGTGGTACCAGGTCATGCAGAGGCCGTTGCGCTCCGCGACCGGGTACGTCCGCAGCGTGCCCTTCTTGTTGGTGCGCTCGGAGTAGGGGATGTCCACGTTCACGCCGTCGGCGTCGAACCTCCACCCGTGGAACGGGCAGATGATCTCGCAGCCATCGACCTTGCCACCGTGGCCGAGGTGGGCACCGAGGTGCGGGCAGAAGGGGTCGTGCACGTGGAGCTCGCCCTCGTCGTCGCGCCAGGCCACGAGGTGCCGATCGAAGTAGAAGAGCGCCTTCGGCTCGCCCGTGGGGAACTCCTCGGGGAACCCGATGCAGAACCAGCCGAACGGCACCGGGAACGGCGACCGGGGGAGCGCGCTCACGAGTCCAGCCCGAACACCCGCAGAGCGTTCTCGCGGAGGAACTTCGGCCACACGTCGTCCTTGAACGGGACGTTGGGCAGCTCGGAGAAGATCCGCTCCAGCGACAGGCCCATCGGGAAGTAGCCGGCGTACATCACCTTGCCGGCGCCGCGCGTGTTGGCGTAGTCGATGATCGACTGCGGGTAGTAGCGGGGAGCAAAGGCCGAGGTGGAGTAGTAGAGGTTCGGCCACTTGAGCATGAGCTTCACGGCGAGGGCGTCCCACGGCTCGGCGCCGTGGCGCATCACGACCTTGAGCTCCGGGAAGAACCAGCACACCTCGTCGATGAGCTCGACGCGCTGGGGGTCCATCGGCACCCGCGGCCCGGGCACGCCCACGCAGCAGCACACCGGGATGTCGAGCTCGATCGCCTTGGCGTACACCGGGTACATCCGCTTGTCGTTGATCGGCACGCCCGGGTTGCAGCCCGACGGGAACAGGGTGACGGCCTTGAGGTCGGTGGTGTCGGCGGCCCGCTGGATGCGGCGGATGGCCTTCATGCCCTCGTTCGGGTCGACCGCGATCGACGCCAGGAAGCGCTCGGGGTGCTTCTGGATGGCGTCGTAC
>JBJMHD010000168.1:0-20735 GCA_045807565.1 Acidimicrobiales bacterium
CGACCGGGACGCCGGTGTGCTGCGAACGCACCACGGACGGGATGTCACCGACGAGGTGAGGCGCCGGTTCACGGACCCGCCCCTCGATGCCCCGCTCGCCTTCACCGACGCCGCCCGCACCGGCCTCATGGTGCTGATCGGCGACTACGAGACGTTCGTGGACCGCTACCCGGAGAGCGCCTCGGCCACGGGGTCCCTCGGCTTCGGCGCTCGCGCCGCGCTACCGGTGCGCGACAGCGAGGGCACCGTCGTCGGCAGCATCGTGCACGCGTGGGCCGGCCCGCGCGTCTTCGACGACACCCTGGTGTCGACCCTCCTCACCATCGCCGACATCGCCGGCCAGGCCCTGGAGCGGGCTCACCTCGCCGAGACGGAGCATCGCCTGGTGACGAACCTCCAGGGCAGCCTGCTCGTGCCGTTGCCGCCCGCCCGCTCGCTCGACCTCGCCGCTCGCTACCTCCCGGCCGTGGCCGACATCGGCATGGGTGGCGACTGGTACGAGGGCATCGTGATCGACGACGACCGCTACGCGCTGATCGTTGGCGACGTCGCCGGTCACGGGATCACCGCCGTCGGCGACATGGCCCAGCTGCGCGCCGTGATCGGTGCCCTCGTGCGCCTCGACACACCGATGGACCAGGTGTTCGCGCAGGCCACCCGGACCCTGGAGGTCGCCAAGCACCACCCCACCGCGTCCAGCCTGCTCGTGATCGTGGACACGGCACGCCAGCTCGTGAGCTACGCGGTCGCCGGCCACCCGCCTCCGGTGGTGCGGGCACCCTCCGGCGAGAGCGGGCTGCTCGAAGGGGGACGGCAGCCGATCCTCGGCATCGGCATCGACGGCGTCACCACGGCCGAGCACCCCTTCCCGCCCGGTGCGCTCCTCGTCGCCTACACCGACGGGCTGATCGAGCGTCGTGGCGAGCCGATCGACGTGTCGTTGCAGGAGCTGCTCGCGCACGTGGCCGAGGCACCCGAGGGCGCGTCGGACGCCGCCGACCACCTGCTGGAGGCATGCCTCCACGGCCTCGACCCGGGCGACGACGTCGCGCTCGTCGTGGTCGCGCACCGCCCCTGAGGTCGGGCCGCGCTACTCGCGGACGGGCTCGTCGACGAGGAGGTCCGCGGCCGCCGCCAGCGCGGTGGCCAGACCGGCGGCGCGCTCGGCCACCGCCACCACGTACGCCTCGGCCATGTCGCTGCGCGCTCGCAACGGCGGCACCCCGATGCTGCGCAGGAGCGCGGTGGGGTCGGGGGCGGGCACGATCGGATCGGGCGCGGGCAACGGCGGCACCGGCCGCCAGATGTCGACCGGCTTGGGCTTTCCGCCGCGCCGGCGGTTCGGCCGCTTGCGCCCCTGCCCTTGGTTCTGCCCAGCCATCAGATGTCGTCCTCGGCGAGGAGCTGGTCGGGCCGGAGGCCGAGGGCGGAGCGGAGCTGTTCGGGATCCAAGTCGGCCAGGGAGCTGCTCTTGGGCAGCACGAGGTCGGCGATGCGGCGCTTGCCGCCCACGACCTCCTCCACCCGCTCGTCCACCGTGCCCGGGCACACGAGGCGGTGCGAGAGGACGGTGCGCTCCTGGCCGATGCGCCAGGCACGGTCGCGAGCCTGGTCCTCCACCGCGGGGTTCCACCACCGGTCGTAGAGCACCACGTGGTTCGCGGCGGTGAGGTTGAGGCCCGTGCCACCCGCCTTCAACGAGAGCACCAGCGCGCCCGGGCCGGTGCCCTCTTGGAACGTCTTGATCATCGTGTCGCGGGCGCCTCGCGCCATCCCGCCGTGGTAGCAGCTGATGGGGGTGCCGGTGACGTCGCTGAGGTGCTCGGCGAGCCGCACGCCCCACGTGGCGAACTG
The DNA here is from genome assembly GCA_045807565.1 of Acidimicrobiales bacterium. Classification (GTDB taxonomy): domain Bacteria; phylum Actinomycetota; class Acidimicrobiia; order Acidimicrobiales; family VFJN01; genus VFJN01. The sequence continues at coordinate 1,855 of JBJMHD010000168.1, forward strand.
CGTGAAGATCAGGATGCGCTCGCCCGCCGAGAAGACCTGCTCCATGACCTCCTCGAGGCGGTTGAGCTTCCCGGATCGACCCGCCAGCGGGAGGTCGTCCTGCTGGTAGTTCCACGGGTGGTTGCAGATCTGCTTCAGCGCCGTGATCGCGGCGAGGATCGCGCCCTGCTTCCGATCGCGCTCTGCGCCCTCGGTCTGGACGATGAGCCCGTCGAGCACTGCCTGGTACAGGCCGATCTGCTCGGCGGTCATGGTGCAGTGGTCGAGCTCGTCGATGCGGTCGGGCAGCTCGGCGGCCACGCTGGGCTCGGCCTTGGTGCGACGGAAGACGAGGATGCCGTTCAGCGCCCGCAGCGCCGCCTCGCCCTCGCCGGAGAGCTGGCCGATGAAGGTGGTGCGGCCGCCGACCAGGCCCGGGTTCGTGAAGTCGAGGATCGACCAGAGGTCGCCGAGCCCGTTCTCGATGGGCGTGCCGGTGAGCGCCAGCTTGGTGCGAGCCTCGATGCGACGCAGCTGCTGGGCCGTCTCGTTCGTGTGGTTCTTGATCGCCTGCGCCTCGTCGAGCACCAGCCGGTCCCACTCGTGCTGCTCGAGCGCCTCGATGTCGCGCACGGCGGTGCCGTAGGTGGTGATCACCAGGTCGGCGCCGGACACCTCGGCGTCCAGCTCCTCCGCCGAGGCGCGCGACTGGCCGTGGTGCACGACCACCCGGAGCGAGGGCGTGAAGCGCGCCGCCTCGGCCGCCCAGTTCCCCACCACCGCAGGCGGAGCGACCACGAGGGCCGGGCCGCCCCTGGTGCGAGCGAGGTGGGCGAGGACGGTGGGCGTCTTGCCCAGCCCCATGTCGAGGGCGAGGCAGCCGCCGAGCCCGACGGCGTCGAGGAAGCCGAGCCAGCCGAGCGCCTCCGCCTGGTAGTGGCGGAGCTCGCCCACGAAGCCCTCGGGCGTGGTGACCGCTTCGAGCGGCGCCGAGCTCGCCTTGTCGAGCAGCTCGGTGACCCAGCCGCTCCCCTCGATGCTGAGGCCCGTGCCGAACGGCGTGCCCTCGAGGCCCACGGCGTGGCGCAGGATCTCGGCGCCCGTCATGCGCTCGGCGGTGGAGCGCTCGGCCAGCGCGGCCGCCGCCTCCTTGAGGTCGACCTTGTCGAGCTCGATCCACCTTCCGTGCGACTTCACCAGCGGGCGGGCCTCCGCCGCCAGCCGAACGACGTCGGCCGCGGTGAGCTCCACGTCGTCGAACACCGCCGACCAGCGGACGTCGGCCAGCTGGTTGGCACCGACGACCGTGTCGCCCTTGGGATCCACGAAGAGGCGAAGGGCGGGCGTCGGCTTGCGACGCGACAGCGGCGGGACGCGCACCTCGAAGCCCGCCGCCTCGAGGGCCGGGCCGGTGACGGTCATCAGCTCCCACGCCTCGTCCTGGCTCAGGTACACCTGCCCGCGCCGCAGGCCACCCGCTCGTCCGAGCTTGTCGTAGATCCGCTCGAGGCGGACGATCTCGTCGGCCAGGTGCTGCGTGCGCTTGCTGTCGGTGAGCGCCTGCTCGATCGGGAGGAGCCCGCCCTCGGCGCCCCGCCCGAGCACGTGGAGGAACCAGGCGTCACCCTGGTCCGGCGGGTCGAGCTGGATCACGAGCGTGGTCTTCGCCACCCCGCTCACCTGGTGGGCCCACTGGTCGAGTCGCTTCGAGACCTCGGCGCCCGCCGGGATCGGCGCCGTGAACGGGGTGCCGTCGAGGTTGGCGATGAAGGCCTCCCCCACGTCGGCGGCGTTGCGGATGACGGGCGGGAGCGCCGGCCGTTCGAGCTTCTCGCCGGCCTCGAGCGCGATGGCGTCGACGACCGCCCCGATCACCTCGAGGGTGACGGTGCGCGGGTCCTTGCGGTTCAGCACGGAGACCGGACCGGGCATGGCGCCGGCGAGGCGGGTGATCTCGGCGTCGTCCACCCGCGCCGCCGACCAGCGGACGTGGAGGTCCATCACCTTGCCCTCGGGGTGGCGGTGGGTGCGGAGGGTGGGGACGATGCGCCCCTGGGCCACCAGCCGGACGGCTGCGACGGCCACCCGGGCCAGCCAGCGGACGCTGGCCCCGACGCCGTCCTCGTCGCCCTGACCGCCGCCGACCGCGACGACGAGCCAGCCCAGCGCCTCCTCGACGGGGATCGACAGCGCCGCCGCCTTCAGGCCGTTGGGCAGCGCCACGTCGGCGTGCACCGCCCAGCCCAGCTTGGGTCCGCCGAGGGCCTCGAGCCGGTCGGCGAGGTCGGCGTTCTGGTGGGCGACGACGTCGGGCCCTCCCGCCCAGACCACGATCGACCCCGCCGCCCACGACGCCTGGAGGCGGATCTCACCGGTGGGATCGGCGGTGGGGATGAGGACGGGGGCGCCGTTGCCGGTGCTCGCGAGCAGCAGGTCGTAGGCGGCCTCGAGCCGCTCCAGCTCCGCTTCGATGTCGCCCACCACCTGGGCGCGCTCGGGCCCCTCGAGGGTGCTGACGGCGTCGAGGTTGTCCTCGGTCTCGTCCAACAGCCGCTCGAGCATCAAGCGCCATGCGACGGGATCGGCTTCGAGCATCGCCCGTTGCTCCGCGCTGGCGATGCCTTCTGCTGCTGCCCACGCCGCGGCTTCGAGAGCACGGGAGGTGTCTGGCATGCAGGTTGGCGGCGCACCCGGCGCCGTGGCCCTGGATCAGGATACGCCGTCCGCGGCGCGATCACCCCATCCGGTTCAGGATGGCTGTGGTCTCGCCAGGGTGACGGCGTTGTCGTGGAGCACGAGCCGGCGATCCTCGGGCGACAGGCCCTTCGTCTCCGGGAGGTAGTCGAGGGGGTGGGACAGGCCCTCGATGTGGGGCCAGTCCGACCCGAAGATCACCCGGTCGGCGCCCATCAGCGACACGACGGTGTCGAGGTCGTCCTCCCAGAACGGGTTGATCCACACGTGCCGGCGCAGCTGGTCCACCGGGTCCTCGCCGAACCAGCCCGGCATCTTCTTGTCCTGGGACCGGAGCTTGCGGAACAGGTCGGGGAGGAACTCGGCGCCGTTCTCCACCGACGCGATCCGGAGGTTCGGGAAGCGCTTGAGGTGGCCGGACAGCGCCATCGAGAGCAGGTAGTCGTGGATGGCCTCCTCGATGTGGAAGCTCTTGATGCTCGGGCCGAACCCACCCGAGCGGAAGTTGGCGGCGAACCCGTCGACCGCGTAGCCGTTGGACGACTGCCCGCTGTCGCCGGCATGGACCACGACGGTGATCCCAGCCTCGTCCACGCGCGACCAGAACGGGTCGAACATGGTGTCGAAGGGGCTGTGGCGGCCGGTGTCGGTGGTGGGTGCCGCCGCGCGCATCACGATCATCCGCGCACCCTGGTCGAGCGCCCACTCGAGCTCTTCCACGGCCCATCCCACGTCGGCCAGCGTGAGGTAGGGAGCCGTGACGATGCGTCCCTCGTGGTCGAAGGTCCAGTCCTCGGCGAGCCAGCGGTTGAACGCCCGGAACGTGATGCACACCGCTTCGGGGTCGTGGCTCAACGGTTCCTCGTAGATCATGCCGAGGGTGGGGAAGAGGAAGCACCCGGCGAGCCCCTGCTGGTCGAGCACGCGCAGGCGTGCCGCAGGGTCGCGGTACTCGGCGCGGATCGGCTCGTGGTCACGGATCAGCTCGAGCGGGTTGACGTTGTTCGGGTTGCCCCGGAAGTACTCGGACAGGCACCCCGGCTTGGAGATCGGGTCGAAGGTGGCGTTCGTGACGGCCCGGCTCACCTTCCCACCCAGCACGTGGTACTGACGCCCGTCGATGGTCGCCCACTGGACGGTGCGCGGGCCGTGGGCAGGATCGAGGTGTCGGGTGAAGGCGTCGAGGGCCTCGTAGTAGTGGTTGTCGGCGTCCCACACGGGGTGCCCGAGGTCGTCCATGGACCGGAAGGCTACGACCCGTCGGTCGGCGCCACCCCATCACGCGCCTGGCGTCGCGATGGCCCTGATCCGCCGCCTGCGAGCCGGGCGCGGCGTGCGGGGGTCCCCGGTTCGGTACCGGCTCGTCCGGTACCGTCCCACCGGTAGGAAAGATCCCGAATGGCCTCGTTCGCGACGTCCGGTCGCCGGGGTCTCGGGTGTTGCCCGCACGGCGAGCGGGAAGGGGTGCAGCCATGGCCGCCAACGTGCTCGAGCGACTCCTCTCGCCAGCAGAGGTCCGCGTCACGGTGCCGGCCCCGCCCGACGCGGTGTTCGCGGTCCTCAGCGACCCCACCACCTACCCCGAGTGGCTGGTCGGCGCGCAGCGCATCCGTCAGGTGGACGACGACTTCCCCTCCGAGGGGGCGTCCTTCGACCACGAGGTCGGGCCGGGTTCGGCCGTCACCGTCGCCGACCGCAGCGAGGTGCGGGAGTCCGATGCCCCCTCACGGCTCGAGCTGGAGGTGCACGCCGGGCCCCTGAAGGGCGTGGCCGAGTTCGAGCTCGAGCGCCTCGCCGACGGCACCCTCGTCACCCTCCGCGAGCGCCTCACCGGTTCGCTCGAGCCCGCCATGCCGCTGCTGCGGGGCCCGATCTTCCTGCGGAACCGCGTCTCGCTCGACCGGCTCCGCCAGCGGTTCACCCCGCTCGTCGTCCGGCTCTGAGGCCGCCGCCCGGTCCCGTCCGTCAGTCGCGCAGGGACGGGTGCTGCCGCGCCAGGATCGGCAGCAGGGCGCGGCGAGGCATGAGCCAGGCGAGCCGGGCGCCCACGCGGTTCGGCACCCCTGGGATCACCACGGTGCGGCCCTTCACGAGGCCCTCGACGGCCTGCGCCGCGACATCCGCCGACGATCGCCACATGAGCTTCGGGAGCGATGCCGACGCCTCCTCGTCGGACAGGCCCATGGCCCCGGCGAAACCCGTCTCCACGGGGCCCGGGCACAGCACGGTGACGGTGACGCCCCGGCTGCGCACCTCCTGCGCGATGGCGTGCGAGTACGAGAGCACGAACGCCTTCGAACCGCCGTAGCCCGCCTGACCGGGCAGCGGCTGGAACGCCGCCGTCGACGCCACGTTGAGCACGGCGCCGCTGCCGCGCTCGACCATCCCTGGGAGGAACGCGCTGCACAGGTGGACGACGGCCTCCACGTCGGTGCGCACCATCGAGATCTCCTTGCGGGGGTCGCTGTCGTGCACCGGGCCCATGGTGGAGAACCCCGCGTTGTTCACGAGCACGTCCACGCTGAGCCCGCGCTCCTGCACGTCGGCGATGAGACGTTCGCGCGCATCCGAGTCGGAGAGGTCCGCGGTGGCGACCTCGGCGCGGACGCCGTGGGCGGCGCTCAGCTCGTCGGCGAGCTGGCGGAGCGGCGCCTCCCGGCGCGCCACGAGGGTGACGCCGAGGCCGCGCCGGGCGAGCTCGCGCGCCAGGTCCGTGCCGATGCCCGATGACGCGCCGGTGATCAGGCACGTCCGGTCGGGAGCGGGAGCGGGGAGGGTCATGCGCGGAGCGTAGGTCTGCGCGGTGGACGCCTCACCAGCGGGTGACGTGGTCGATGACCTCGCCCGCGATGCCGAGCCCGCCGAGGTGGCTCTCACCCGGACGGATGAACAGGGTGGCGTCCTTCAGCCGAGGCACGAACCACTCGGCGTGGGACAGCGGGACGATGTTGTCGGCGTCGCCGTGCCACCACCAGATCGGCACGTCGATCTCGTGCGGCTCGAAGCCCCAGTCGCGGGTGAAGAGGATCCCGTCGGCGAGCAGCGCTCGCATGCTCCGACCACCGTTCTCGGTGAGGTCGTCGAGGAACATCTCGGACACGTCGGGGCGGGTCAGCACCTCACGGTCGCCCGGCGGGGTGACCCGCGCGTACAGCTGCAGGGCCTGCGGCCCGAGCGGCTTCAGGAGCCGGACGGCCGCCGTGAGCAGGATGCCGCTCGGGTGGACGATCAGAGGCATGACCGACCGGAAGCGCCGGGCGAAGCCCACCCATCCCCCGGGGGGCGCGTCGGGGCCGACGCTCGGCACCACGCCGCCGAGGATGCCGACGGCGGGGACGCGCCCGGGCAGCCCAGCGGCCGCCGCCATGGCGTACGGGGCGCCACCCGACAGCGCGATCGCAGCGAACCGGTCGATGCCGAGCTGGTCGACCACCATCTCGAGGTCCGCGACGAAGTCGAAGATCTCGTCGTACTGGTGCGGCGTGGACAAGCCCACCCCGGGACGGTCGATCCCGACGATCCGCAGGCCCCGCGCGTCGGCGAGCCTCCGCGCGTCCTCGGGGACCTGACGTCGTGCCCCCGGGGTCCCGTGGAACCAGATGATCGGTTGGCCGTCGGGCGTGCCGAACTCCGCGATCCCGAGCTTTCGCCCCGCCCGCACCCGAACCGTCCCTTCGAGCCTTGCTGCGGTGATCCCCATGAGCGCGAGACGGTAGAGGGCGGGTGCGCCCGTTCTGAAATGCTGGCGCCCATGGTCGACCGGATCCCCTACGACGAGCTCGGCCTCTTCCACGAGAACGCGGAGGAGTTCGGCCTCCCCTACGACGGCCCGCCGGTGGTCCGGCGCGCCGAGGTGGAGGTGGCGGCGGGCCGACGGCTCAGCGCCCTGGTGTGGGGTGACGAGCCGCCGCAGCTGGTGCTCCTGCACGGCGGTGCGCAGAACGCCCACACCTGGGACACCGTGGCGATGGCGCTGCGCCGACCGCTCGTCGCCATCGACCTGCCGGGTCACGGCCACTCCGACGCACCCGCGCAGGGCAGCCTCGGGGTGCGGGCGAACGCTGACGATGTGGCCGTCGCCGTGGCGGAGCTGGCGCCGGATGCACGAGCAGTGGTGGGGATGTCGCTCGGCGGCCTGACCACGATCGCGCTCGCCGACCAGCACCCCGCCCTCGTGCAGCGCGTCGTGCTCGTGGACGTCACCCCCAAGGTGGAGGGCCCGGGGGCGGCCGCCATCGTGGCGTTCGTCGACGGCCCCGAGAGCTTCGCCGACTTCGACGAGCTGCTCGCGCGCACGATCGAGTTCAACCCCACGCGGTCCGTGTCGAGCCTGCGGCGCGGCATCCTCCACAACGCGCTGCAGCGCGACGACGGCAGCTGGGTGTGGCGCTACCGGCGCTTCACCGACGAGACGGGGCCCGAACGCGGCGCGGTGGAGCGGTCGATCCCCAGCGAGGACCTCTGGGACGCGCTCGGGCGGCTCTCGGTGCCCCTCATGCTCGTGCGGGGGATGCGGAGCGGCTCCGTGGTCGACGACGACGCTGAGGCCGAGCTGCGCCGGCGCCTCCCGGCCGCCCGCGTCGAGCACGTGGCCGAGGCTGGCCACAGCGTCCAGGGGGACGACCCGGTCACGCTGGCCGAGCTCATCGCCGACTTCGTCCCGGGGTAGGAGCTCCGCGCCACCGCGTCGAACCCACCGGGGATGCTGGGTGGTCTTCGACGCGTGCTGAGCCGCGGGCGCGCACGCGGGCGGGGACCCGGGGTGGCAGCAGCCGTGGTCCTGGGGGCCACCTTCGCCATCCTGCCCAGCGCCGCACCCACGGCGGTGGCGGCCGCGCCGGCGCGGGCGGGCGCTCCGGTGCCCACTCCCACGCTGACCACCCCGCCGGTCGGCCTGAAGGGGTTTCCGCTGTGGGACAGCTACTCCGACCTGGCGGACCTCGGCTACGAGGAGCAGGAGTACTTCGTGTCGGGCACGGCGGTCGACGCCCAAGGCGGCGCCGCCGGCTACACGACGCGCATCATCGTCACGAGGCCGATCGACGCCGCCGACTTCAACGGCACCGTGCTCCTCGACTGGGTCAACGTCACCGCGCAGTTCGAGAACGCGGTCGACAGCCTCGAAGGGCGCCAGCTCCTCCTGCGCGATGGCTACGCGGTCGTGCACGTGAGCGCGCAGGCCGCCGGGCTCGACGGCAACCCGCTCACACCGAAGCAGTGGGATCCTGTCCGGTACGCCGCCATCTCCCATCCGGGAGACGACTTCTCCTTCGACATGTTCAGCCAGGTCGCCCAGGCGTTCCGGTCACCGGCGTCGCCGGGCAGCCTCGACCCGATGGGCGACCTGGGCGTCGGCTCCGTCGAGCACGTCCTCGGCGCCGGGCAGTCGCAGTCCGCCCTGCGGCTCCGCGACTACATCGACGAGTGGCTCCCCAGTCACCCCAGCGCCGTCGGGCTGATCGACGGCGCCCTGGTGCACGGCGACGTGGGCGCGGCGAAGCCGTTCGACAACCCTCTGTCGCTGAAGGTCCTCAACCTCCTGAGCGATCTGGAGGCCAAGGACGATGGCTTCGACCTCGCCGCGGCCGACCCGTCGTACCGGCTGTGGGAGGTGGCCGGCGCCGGCCACAGCGACTACTGGATCGGGCACCAATCCGTCGCCGGGCACGGCCCTCGGGTGCTCACCGGCGCACCGAAGCAAGACGACGCGGAGTACGCCGCCACGCTGCTCGCCGCCGGCAACTACGGCGAGCGCGTCGAGCCAGAGCTCCTGGTCTGCACCGTCGCCGGCTCGGCCATGCCGATGCACTACGCCGTGAGCAGCGCCATCCACCAGCTCCATCGCTGGGTCGCCGGCGGCGAGCCGCCCGACAACGGCCCGCGCTTCGAGTTCGAGGGTGGCGCGCTCGCCAAGGACGCCGACGGGAACAGCAAGGGCGGCATCCGCCTGCCTCCGATCGAGGTGCCCGTCGCGCGCTACGAGTCCACGGCCTGCGAGCTCGGTGGCATCACCGTGCCGTTCACCGACGCGCAGCTGGCCGAGCGCTACGGCACCCACGCCGTGTACTACGACCAGATGGCGAAGGCGACGGACGCGGCGGTGGCAGGCGGTTGGATCCTCCCGCCCGATGCCATCGACCTCATGGCGCGCGCCTGTGCCGCCAAGGTCCGCTTCCCCGACGCGGACCGCGCGTGCCCCGCCTACGCGCCCCCCGCCTACGATCACCCGCTCGCGCGACCGGTCGCCGACGCGGCCGGCGCGGCAGGGCCCCGGGCGGCGGCCGTCCCCGCGTCGACGGGAGCCCTTCCCGCCACCGGAGGTCCGGCGTCAGGCACGACCTCCGTGGCGCTGGCGGGGGTGGCCTTGCTGCTCGGACTCGCCCTCCGGGCCGCCCGCGCGCCGCGCTGATGCTCGCCTGACGTCTTGGCCGGCGTCTTGATCAGCCGGCTGCCACCCGCCGTGGCCGCGCCACGAGCTCACCGCCGCAGTTCGGGCAGACCGAGGACATCTCGTCGGCGCACGCCGCGCAGAAGGTGCACTCGAAGCTGCAGATGCGCGCCGCGCCGTCCTCGTCGAGCGGGGCTTCGCAGCGCTCGCACGTGGACCTCATCTCGAGCATGGGGCGACCGTACCGGCCGCGGCCGACGCGGTGAGCCGCTGGTGGCGGGATCCGTGCGCAGGTTGGCAGGCGGGCTCAGGACCAGGGGTAGGTGACGCCGGTGAGCGCTTCGCTGAGCTCCCAGAGCCGGCGGGCGTCAGCCCCGTCCTGCGCGTGCTTGGTGCGCCCGACGCGGGTCGGGTACCCCCGCTGCTCGCGGAAGGCGTCGGGTCCCCAGTAGTCGTCCGCCATCACGTCCGGCATCGATGCCGCGTAGAGCTGGGGCAGCGCGCCCATGTGGTCGGGCTGGCCCACGACCTTGTCGGCGGCCGCCAGCACCGGCCGCACGAACGCCATGCCGATCGCGGGGCCGGACGTGAGGTTGGTGGCCGCGTAGCCGGGGTGGGCGGCGACCGCGGTGAGCGCGGTGCCGTGCTCGACGGCCTGGCGCTGGAGCTCGCTCGTGAAGAGGAGGTTGGCGAGCTTCGACTGGCCGTACGCGCGCCATCGCGAGTAGCGGCGGCGCTCGAAGGACAGATCGGCGAAGTCCATCCGCCCCATGCGGTGCGCGTTGGACGACACCGTGACGACCCTCGGCTCGGGGGAGGCGAGCAACGCCGGGAGGAGGAGGCCGGTGAGCGCGAAGTGGCCCAGGTGGTTCGTGCCGATCTGGCTCTCGAAGCCGTCCGCGGTGGTCGCCTTGGGCACCGCCATGATGCCGGCGTTGTTCATCAAGACGTCGAGCGACCCGACGTCTTCGGCGACGCTCGTCGCGCAGGCCCGGATCGATGCCAGCGACTGCAGGTCGAGGCTGCGGACCTCCGGCGCCGGGCCGGTGGCCTTCGCCGCCACCGACTCGAGGGCGCCGGCCGCCTTCTCGGCGTTCCGGCACGCCAACAGGACGCGGGCGCCCTTGGCCGCGAGCGCCTCGGCGGAGCGCAGCCCCAACCCGCTGTTCGCCCCGGTGATCAGCACCGTGCGGCCGGTCTGATCCGGGATGTCGTCGGCAGTCCACGTCGCCATGGGTGGATCCTGGCATCCGCACCCGTGGTTGACTGCAATCCGTGGAGCGACCGTGCCGGTGATGGTGGCGCTGCTGCGCGGCATCAACGTGGGTGGGAAGACGACGCTGCCGATGGCCACGCTCCGCGAGGTGGCGGAGGGGCTCGGCTACGACGACGTCGCCACCTACATCCAGAGCGGCAACCTGCTGATCCGCACGTCTGCCTCCGGATCGACGGTGGAGCGTGACCTCGCCGCCGCCGTCGCCGGGCTCGGCGGCGTGCAGCCCGCGGTGATCGTCCGCACGAGGACGCAGCTGCAGAAGGCGGTGGACGGCAACCCGTTCCTGGCCCGGGGTGCGGACGCATCCGCGTGCCACCTCGTGTTCTGCGCCAAGGCGGCACGGCCGCAGCTCGCTGGGCTCGACCTCCCGTCCTACGCGCCCGAGGAGGCGGCGGCCATGGGCAAGGAGCTGTACCTCTTCCTCCCGGGCGGCATGGGTCGCAGCAAGCTGGCCGCCGACCTCGCCAAGGACAAGGCAGCCGTCGGCACGGCGCGCAGCTGGCGGACGGTGACGAAGCTGCTCGAGATGGCGTCCGCCCTCTAGGTCGACGGCAGCAGCGTGCGAAGGAGCGACGACGTGCGCTCCACGTCGCCGAACGGCGCGACGTTGAGGTCGGTCACGCCCGCCTCGGCGTAGCGCTCGATGCCCTGGCGCACAGTGTCCTCGTCGCCGACCAGCGCGACGTCGCCGGGACCGGCGGCGCCCTCGCGATCGAGCATCGCTCGGTACGAGGGCAAGGTGCCGTAGATCGCGAACACGTTCTCTGCCTCGGCGCGGGCGGCGTCGGGATCGTCCGTGACGGAGACCGGCACGCCGGCGATCACCAGGGGCGCCGGCCGGCCGGCGTCCCGAGCCGCTTCGCTGATCGTGGGGACGATGTGCTCGGCGACGGTGTTCGGCCCGGTCATCCACGTGGCCGTGCCGTCGGTGAGGCGGCCGGCGAGCTTCAGCATCACCGGCCCGAGGGCCGCGACCACCACCTTGGGCGGTGTCGTCCCCATGCGCTCGATGGGACCGAACGTGTTGTTGACCCGGTACACCTCGCCCGAGTGCTCGACGGTCCCCTGCTCGAGCAGCGGCATGAGCACCTCGAGGTACTCGCGCATGTGCCGAGCCGGCTTGTCGAACGACAGCCCGAGGATCCCTTCGATCACGATCTGGTGGCTGAGACCGATGCCGAGGATGAACCGGCCACCCGTCGCCGCCTGTGTGGTCATCGCCTGCTGGGCCATGTAGAGCGGGTGGCGGCTGTAGGTGGGCACGACGAAGGTGCCGAGGGTGATGTCGGGCACCTCGCGCCCGGCGACGGCGCACGCCGTCATCCCGTCGAGCCCGAAGATGTTGCTGAACCAGGCCGAGCTGTAGCCCGCGCCCTTCGCCTGTCGGACGCCCTCCACCGCGGCGTCGATCGTGCCGCCCCCTCCACCGATCCCGATGCGCATGCCCCGACGCTAACGGCACCCGCGCTGCCGCGTGCCGAGAGGTATGGAGGCGCGGGCGCTGGGAAGGTTCCCCCGACGATGGTCGCCCCCGAACCCGTCACGCTGCTCGTCGTCGACGACGAGGTGGACATGCGCCTCCTGGTGCGATCCGTGATGGACCTGGCCGGCGATGGGTTCGCGATCGTGGCCGAGGCCGCCGACGGCGTCGAGGCGATCGACCGGTGGCGTGCCCTCGACGGCCCACCGGCGCCTGACGTGATCATCCTCGACAACCGGATGCCGAACCGCTCCGGCCTCGAGGTGGCCGAGGACATCCTCCGGGAGCGGCCGGATCAGCAGATCGTGCTCTTCAGCGCCTTCCTCGACGACCACGTGCGCTCGACGGCTCGCGAGATCGGGATCGTGGAGTGCCTCACCAAGGAAGACGTCGCCCAGCTGCCCGAGCTCATCGGTCGGATCCGCTCGTGACCTACGGCTGACCCACCACCCGTGACCCCGCCGAGCGCGGGGACCGGGACACGACCGTCAGGCGGCGTCGAGGAGGGCGGGCACCTCGCCGCTCACCGCCACGTCGGGGGTGGCGGGCTCGATCGGGAGCAGGCCCTCGGCGTCGGCCAGGTCCCGGTCCTCCATCGCCACCGCGCCGGAGATGGCGGCGACGAGGAACAGCGGACACGCCGCGGGCACGGCCCAGGAGCCGAGCACGGTGGTGGCCCCCCCGAGGAAGAGGGCCATGGCGAGGAGGAAGGTGCAGGAGGCGAAGCGCATGGTCGGAACCCCTTCGGACGTGTGTGACCACGTCTATTCCCAGCCGCTCGCCGCCCAGACCAACCAGCCCGAAGATCTTCGCGACCTACCCTCGCGCCATGCCCGTCCTGCTCGGAATCGCGATCGCGGTCCTCATCCTCGGCGGCATCGTCCTCCTCTCGATGCTCCCCAAGATCATCAACCGGGGCCGAGACGAGGAGGGGTAGCGCCGCGGGAGCTACCGGCGGCCGAAGCCGAAGAGCTGCTGCGCCACCTTGCGCATCTGGATCTCCTCGCTGCCCTCGGTGATGCGGTACCGGCGGTGGTGCCGGTAGATGTGCTCGAAGGGCATGTGGCGGGTGTACCCGATGCCCCCGCACGTCTGCATGGCCCGGTCGGCGGCGTCGCACGCCAGGCGGTTGGCGCGGTAGTTGCACATGGCGACCTGGTGGGTGAGCTCCATGTGGTGCTGGTGGTCCATCTGCCACGCCGTCTGTCGGATGAGCTGCCGCAGCATGGCCGCCTCCGTGTGCAGCTCCACGAGCGGGAACTGGATGCCCTGGTTCGTCGAGAGGCGCTTGCCCCACGTGACGCGCTCGTTGGCGTAGGCGACCGCCGTGTCGATGCAGAACTGCGCGGCGCCGAGCGAGGAGGCCGCCTGGCGGATGCGGTTCTCGTGGACGAACAGCTGCGCCAGCTCCAGGCCGTTGTCCAGCCGCCCGAAGAGCGCATCCTTCCCCACCCGCACGTCGGTCATCGTCACCTCGGCGTGGTCGGTGGGCATGTTGAAGGTCCACCAGAAGAAGTCGACGCTGAAGCCCGGGGCGTCGGTCGGCACGAGGAACGCGCTGATGCCCACGGGCGAGCCAGGGTCGCCGGAGGTGCGGGCGAAGATGATGTCGTGGGTCGCGTGGTTGAGGCCCGAGTTGAAGCGCTTCTTCCCGTTCAGCACCCACTCGTCGCCGTCGGCGACCGCGGTGGTCTCCAGGAAGGTCGCGTCGGAACCGTGGCCCGGTTCGGTGAGGCCGAAGGCGAGGCGACGGGACCCGTCGAGGAACCCCGGCATCCACTCCGCCTTCTGCTCCTCGGTGCCGTGGTCGCGCATCATGAGCACCGTCGGGAAGTTGCCGACGATCGAGCTCTCGTTCTGGAGGTCGTTGTGCAGGCCGAGCCCCTTGGTGGCGAGGTGCTCGCGGATGATCGCCATCTCGAGGTTGCTGGCGTTGCGGCCGCCGAGCTCCTCGGGCAGCGCGAGGCGCAGCCAGCCAGCCGCGTCGGCCCGGCGACGCATCTCGCGCAGCAGCTCCTCCCACTCCTTGCGAGGGACGCCGTCGTTCTCGAAGTCGGTCCGCGCGTACTCCCGGCGGTGGTCGAAGAAGCGCTCGTTGTCGTCCTGCGCCTGGAGCGGCGCGATCTCCTCCTCGATGAAGTCGTCGAGCGCGTCGAGCGTGGCCTGGATGTCGGCCGGGATGTCGAAGTCCATCTGCTCCCCCTGGGTCGCGGGCGAACCTACCGGCCACACTGTGCGCGTGGATCCGATCGAGCTCCGCACGCCGTCGGGCACCCGCGCGTACGCGCTCCACGGCGACACGGTCGTGGAGCACCCCGGTGCGGACGATGCCGGCACCGTCGTGCTGCTCAGCGACGCGTCGTGGGACGACCTCCGCGGGCAGCGGCGGACGATCATGCACCTGCACCTGAACGGCGAGCTCAGCTTCGAGCGAGGCGGCTTCGACCACCTCGCCGCCTGGGAGCCGCACCTCCGCCGGCACCACGCCGGCATCCCCATCTACGACCCCGCTCGGGTCGACCTGTCGGGCGTCGACCTGGCGCGGACGTTCACGCTCGAGGACCCCGACGACGAGCTCCTCGCCTTCTACCGGGCAGCGGGGTTCCTCCACGTGCGAGGCGTCTTCAGCCCCGACGAGATGGCCGCGGCGAACGCCGAGGTCGACCGCCTGGCGGCGGCCGCTCGCCCGGGTGACGATCGGTCGTGGTGGGCCACCGACCGCGAGGGCCACGAGCGGGTGTGCCGGCTCGTGTACGCGACGCAGCGGTCTGCGCTCCTCCGAGGCCTCGAAGAGGACCCGCGCACCCGGCGGCTCGGCACCCTGGCGCATCCCGGCCACCGGGTGGCCCCCGACCGGATGGAGGGATCCGCCGTCATCCTCAAGCTCCCGGGGCGCACGAAGGGCCTGGCCAACATCCCGTGGCACCAGGACTGCGGGATGGGCGGGCACGCGGTGTTCTGTCCGAACACGAGCGTCGGCATCCAGCTGACGGGATCGTCGGCCGCCACGGGGAACCTGGCCGTCGTGCCCGGGAGCCACGGGCAGACGCTCGCCTACGACTGGGAGCGTCGCCTCCACGGCGTGCCGGTCGTGCACGTGGACACCGACCCCGGCGACGTCACCCTCCACGTCGCCGACGTGATGCACGCATCGCCCGAACCGACCGGTGCCGGCGGCCGGCGCACCCTCTACGTCACGTTCTACCCACCGGACCTGTGGGACCACGTCGCCGCCGGGGAGGCCTACAACGACGTGGTGCGCAACCGGACCCACGAGGCCGACGCCTGGCGAGCCGGCCCCGCTGGCTCGGCCTGACCCGGCGTCGACGTCGGCGCGCTGCCCCTGGTCGCTCGCTCCGCTCGGCTCCGTGCTGAGGCAGCGGGCATGATGCGCCGATGCGCATCGGACTGAACGGTTCCAGCCAGATCGCCGTGGGCGCCCCTCTCGGGCAGCTCCGCGAGCACGCCGCGCAAGCGGAGGCCGATGGCTTCTCCTCGTACTGGCTCGCGCAGCTGGCGGTGCCGGACGCGCTCACCGCCATCGCGACCATGGGCGCCGACACGCGGACGATCGAGCTGGGCACCGCCGTGATCCCGACGTGGCCCCGGCACCCGCTGATGCTCGCCGCCCAGGCCTCGACCGTGATCGAGGCGATCGGCCCGGGCCGCCTGATCCTGGGGATCGGCCTGGCGCACAAGTCGAGCATCGAGGGCACCCTCAAGATCCCGTTCGCCACGCCGGCCAAGCACATGGAGGAGTACCTGTCGGTGCTGCTGCCGGTGCTCACCGACCGGTCGGTGTCCTTCGACGGCGACATCTGGTCGGCAGAGGTGCCGGCCGTCGGCGGAACGCCGGTCGAGCCGCCGACGGTGATGCTGGCGGCGATGGGCCCGCGCATGCTGAAGCTGGCGGGGTCGCGCACGTCTGGCTCGATCCTCTGGCTGAGCGGGCCGCGCGCGATCGCCGAGCAGATCAAGCCCTCGCTCGATGCCGCGGCCGCCGAGGCAGGCCGTCCGTCGCCGCGCATCGTCGCGTCGGTGCCGGTGTGCGTCACCGACGCCGCCGACGACGTGAAGGGCTTCGTCGCGTCGGCGCTCGCCGGGTACAACGACCTGCCGTCGTATCGAGGCGTGATGGACACCGAAGGCGCCGGCGGACCCGCCGACGTGTCGCTCATCGGCAGCGAGGACGAGGTGCTCGCTGGGATGCGGGCCTTCGCCGACGCCGGCACCACCGACTTCGCACCGGTGGAGCTCGCGTTGGACCCCGACGACGCCAGGGCAACGCGCGACCTGCTCAAGGGCGTCGCCGCCGACGGCCTGGGCTGATGCGAGACCTCACGCCCGTCGACGTCGTCGGCGGAGCGGTTCGAGCGGCCGGCATCCTGGAGCTCGAGCCCACCGACCGCGGGATCGTGCTGCACCGCATGCCGGCGTGGGCGCGGGTGCAGCACAACGACATCGCGCTGCCGATGCTCGAGACGATGCCGTCGGGCGCGCGCCTCGAGATGGTCACCGACGCGACGACCATCGAGCTCGATGTGCACGTCACGCTGATCCAGCTCGGCAGCCGACCGATGACGCCGGCAGGCTTCGACCTCGTCGTCGGAGGCGAGCTGGCGGCGGGCGAGGCGACCCTCGCTGGAACCCACATCCTGATCGATCGGTTCACGGGCGACGTCGACATCCGGTCGGGCGGTCCGACGACCATCCGCTTCGAGGGGCTGTCGGCCGGCGAGAAGTCGCTCGAGCTGTGGCTGCCCAACGCCGCCGCCATCCACCTGATCGAGCTGCGCGCCGACGGCGACGTCGCTCCCCCCGAGCCGGGCGACGCTCGCCGGTGGGTCCACTACGGCAGCTCGATCTCGCACTGCCTCGAGGCCGAGCGGCCGACCGGGGTGTGGCCCGTCGTCGCGGCACGCCTCGCGGGTGTCGACCTGCAGAGCTTCGGGTTCGCCGGGCAGTGCCAGCTGGATCCGTTCGCGGCGCGGATGATCGGGCGCCAGCCGGCCGACCTGATCAGCCTCAAGCTCGGCATCAACATCCTCAACGCCGACTCGATGCGCGAGCGGACGTTCGTGCCTGCCGTCCACGGCTTCCTCGACCAGGTTCGCGATGGCCACCCGGACGTCCCCGTCGTCGTGATCACCCCGATCACCTGCCCGGTGGCCGAGGACCATCCCGGGCCCACGGGGGTGGACGCCGAGGGGCAGTGCACCGTCTACGCGCGGCCCGACGCCCTCGCCCTCGGTGCGCTGACGCTCCGCAGGATCCGGGAGCTGGAGGCGGAGATCGTGGCGGCCCGGCGCGCCGCGGGCGATCCGAACCTCCACCTGCTGCAGGGGCCCGACCTGTTCGGTCCGGGGGACGTGGCCGACCTGCCCGACGGCCTCCACCCGAACCCGGCCGGCTACCAGCGCATGGGCGAGCGGTTCCACGACCTCGCCTTCCAGGCTGGCGGGCCCTTCGGGCTGTAACCGACGTCACGGGGCCGGTGGGAATCACACCGCACGCCCGTACGTTGTCACTTGCACATCGCAAGTCACTGCTCTCGGTCACCCGGAGGCGTCGTGTCCCAGTCGCTCGAACCCAACACCCTCCCCGCCCTTCCCCTTCCCGACGGCGTCGTGCTGCCGGGCATGGTCGTCACCGTCAGCGCCGAGTCCGACGAGGCTCGGGCGGCGGCGGACGCCGCCGGAGAGGGCCACGAGCTGCTCCTCGTGCCGCGCCTGGGCGACCGCTTCGCCAAGGTGGGCACCATCGCGACCGTGGAGTCCACCGGTGTGCTGCCCGGCGGCACCCCGGCGCTGGTCGTGCGCGCCACCGGGCGAGCCGTGCTCGGGGCCGGCGTGGTCGGCACCGGCGCTGGGCTGTGGGTCACCGCCGACCCCGTCACCGAGATCGCCCCCTCCGAGGAGGCCAAGGCCCTGGGCGCCGAGCTGCGAGCGACCCTCATCGCTCTCTTCGAGGAGCTCGGGGCGCGCCAGGTGCGTGGCATCCTGCGCTCGGTCGATCCCGACGACCCTGGCGGCCTCGCCGACCTCGTCGGGTGGTGGCCGGAGCTCAGCACCGAGCGGAAGGTGGAGCTCCTCGAGACGATCGACGTCACCGAGCGCGTGCGACTGGTGCTCGGCTGGGCGAAGGAGGCCCTCGCCGAGCGCGAGCTGGTCGAGAAGATCAGCCACGACGTCCGCGACGGGATCGACCAGCAGCAGCGCGAGCACCTCCTCCGACGGCAGATGGACGCCATCCGCAAGGAGCTCGGCGACGACGCCGACGACGGCGAGTCGGTCGACGAGTACCGCACGCGCATCGATGCTCTCGAGGCGGCGGGCGTGGCCGACGACGTCGTCCGGGCCCTTCGCAAGGAGCTCGGCCGCTTCGAGCGCATGCCCGAGCAGAACATGGAGCGCGGGTGGATCCAAGGGTGGCTCGACACCGTGCTGGGGCTGCCGTGGACCGAGCGCTCCAGCGACGAGCTCGACATCGACGTCGCCCGGGCCACGCTCGATGCTGATCACACCGGCCTCGACGAGGTGAAGGAGCGCATCGTCGAGCTGCTCGCCGTGCGGAAGCTGCGCGAAGAGCGGGGCATCCACGAGATCGGCACCGCGCGGCGCAAGCCAGGGGCCATCGTCGCCCTCGTGGGGCCTCCCGGCGTGGGCAAGACCTCGCTGGGCGAGTCGGTCGCCCGCGCCCTGGGTCGCACCTTCGTGCGGGTCGCGCTGGGAGGCGTCCGTGACGAGGCCGAGATCCGCGGCCACCGGCGCACCTACGTGGGGGCCCAGCCCGGCCGCATCGTGCGGGCCATCACCGAGGCGGGGACGATGAACCCCGTCGTGCTCCTCGACGAGATCGACAAGGTCGGCAGCGACTACCGCGGCGACCCCGCGGCGGCGCTGCTGGAGGTGCTGGACCCGGCGCAGAACCACACGTTCCGCGACCACTACCTCGACCTGGACCTGGACCTGTCCGACGTGCTGTTCATCGCGACCGCGAACGTGCTGGAGACGATCCCGCAGGCGCTGTTCGACCGGATGGAGCTCATCTCGATCGACGGCTAC
>JBJMHD010000169.1:0-15864 GCA_045807565.1 Acidimicrobiales bacterium
GGCCTCCGAGAAGGCGGAGCTCGAGCGCTCCGCCGCCGAGTGGCGTGACGCCCATCCGGGGACCACCGTGGCGATCCTCCGACCCACGGTCACGGTGTCGGCCGACGGCAACGGGTGGCTCGCGCGGGCCCTCGCCGGTGCGACGTCGGTGCCGGTCGCCGACGAGGAGCCACCCGCGCAGTTCCTCGACGTCGACGACCTCGCCGCCGCCGTGGACGTGGCGCGACGTGACCGGCTCGATGGTCCGCGCAACGTCGCGCCCGACGGCTGGGTGAGCGGCGACACCGTGCGCTCCTTGGCCGGTCGCCCGCGGGTCCGGCTCCCCGAGCGGGTGGCGCTGCAGGTGGCCCGGCTCCGCTGGCGGTGGGGCCTGGCGCCCACGCCGCCGTCGATGCTGCCGTTCACGGTGCACCCGTGGGTGATCGCCAACGATCGGCTGAAGGCGGACGGTTGGGCACCGCGGAGCTCTAACGAGGAGGCCTACGTCGGTGCCCACCGCGCCGGGCCGTGGGCCACGCTCAGCCCGCGCCGACGCCAGGAGCTGGCGCTGGGCGCCGCCGGTGCCGCCGTCGTCGGCGGCGTGGCCACCACGGTGGCGGTCGTCCGTCGCCGCTCCCGCTGATCACAGCGGGGCGTGATCGATGGTGACCTCGGCCTCGTGGTGCCGGCCGCCCCGCCAGTAGCCCAGCACCACCACCTCACCGGGCTTGTGCGACCGCAGCGCGACCACGAGATCGGTGCTCGAGTGGATGGCGTCGTCGCCGAGCTCGGTGATCACGTCGCCGCTCGCCAGGCCGGCGCGGCCAGCGGGGCTGCCGGCGAGCACCTGGCGGACCTCGGCGCCCCATCGGATGCCGATGAGGTCGGCCTTGGCGTCGCTGAGGTCGGCACCCTCGATCCCGAGCCACCCGTGGCTGACCTTGCCGTAGGCGAGCAGCTCGTCGGTGAGGTTGCGCACGAGCTCGATCGGGGTGGCGAAGCCGAACCGGGCGCCGTCACCGGCGAGGTCGGTGGTGATCCCGATCACGGCGCCGGTCGCGTCCACGAGCGGCCCGCCGGACCACGCCGATTCGATCGGCGCGTCGGTCTTGATCATCCCGTGCAGCGACTCGTCACCGGCATCCAGACGCTCGCCGAGGGAGCTGATCACTCCCGTCGACACTGCGGAGTCGCCGTCGTTCGTCGCACCCATGGCGAGGGTGATGGCCCCCGCCTCGAGGTCCTCCGAGCTGCCGAGCACCGCGACCGTGAGCGCGCCGGCGTGGATGCTGATCACCCCCACGTCGGTCGGGAGGTCGGCCCCGACCAGCTTGCCCTCCATCTTCCGCCCGTCGGAGAGGACCACCACGATCGCGCTGGCGTCCGCCACCTCGTGGGCGCTGGTCACCACGACCCCGTCGTCGCGCACCACGACGCCGCACGCGCTCGACCGACCCTGGGGGGTGGTGATCACGAGGCGGACCACCGAACGGCTCACCCGAGCCGTGATGGCGTCCATCGACTCGCCGTCGGTGAGCGCGGGCGCGGGCACCTGCGGGCTCACCTTCACCCGCTCCACCACGCGGTCGGGGTCCACCGAGAGGTTCCCCGTGACGGCGAGCACCCCGCCGCACAGCGCCGCGCCCACGAAGGCCGCCACGAGCGCGATCGGCCACGTCGGCGGCCGGCCCGATGGCTGGGCAGCGGTGGTGGCCGGCGGTGGCGCGATGCGGCCGTGGCCGAACGACGACACCTCCGACGGATGCCTCCACAGCCGATCATCGGGGGGCAGTGGCGGGACGCGACCGACGACGTCGTCGTCATCGTTCTCGTCCTCGGACATGGCCTGGAACGGTAGTGGTGACCTCCGCCGGGGAGTCCGCGGGCAACCTAAGGTGGCCGCGTGGATCGCGCTGGCCTCACCGCGCCCGAGTCGGGCGATGACTGGGTCGCGCTCAGCGGCGCGCCGTTGCCCGCGACCGAAGCCAGCGAGTGGATCGTCCAGCCGAGCTGCGGCGCCACGGTCACCTTCACCGGCACCGCACGGGACCACGCCCCCGGTCGCCCGGGCGTCCACCGCCTCGAGTACGAGGCCTACGACGAGCCCGCGCTCGCCCGGATGCGAGCCATCGCCGCCGAGGTGCGCCGGCGCTGGCCCACGGTCGGGCGCATCGCGCTGCTGCACCGCACGGGCGTGGTGGAGCTGGGCGACGCCGCCGTCGTCGTCGCCGTGTCGGCGCCGCATCGGGGGGAGGCCTTCGACGCGGCGCGCTTCGGCATCGACGAGCTGAAGCGCACGGTGCCCATCTGGAAGCGGGAGGCCTGGGACGGGGGTGAGAGCTGGGGCCTCGAGGCGCAGCACCTCACCGAGGTCGGGGGTCCCTGATGCAGGCGGTCATCTTCCTCGCCATCGCGGCCGCGGTGTGTGCGGTGGGCGGGCTCGTCCTCTACGTGCAGCACCGGCAGCCGAACACCCTCGAGTCCGGCATGGACGCCTTCCGCAGAGAGATGGACGCGCTGGCGCCTCCGCCCGACGAGCCGCAACCCCAGCTGCGCGTGGTCAAGAAGCCGACGCGCCGCGGTGACCGTCCGTCCACCGGCCAGAGCAGCTAGCGGCCATGGCGCGCGACCTCGCCATCGACCTCGGCACCGCCAACACCCTCGTCTACGAGCGAGGGCGCGGCATCGTGCTCAACGAGCCCACCGTCATCGCCCTCAACGAGCGCACCCAAGAGGTGCTCGCCATGGGCCACGAGGCGTGGCAGATGATCGGGAGGACTCCCGGCTACATCGTCGCGGTCCGACCGCTCCGCCAAGGCGCCATCACCGACTTCGAGATCACGCAGCGGATGATCCGCCTGCTGCTCCACCGCGTGGGCGTGAACCGGTTCAACCGGCCTCGCGTGGTGATCTGCGTCCCGTCGGCGATCACCGAGGTGGAACGACGAGCCGTCACCGAAGCGGCGCGACGGGCGGGCGCCGCCGATGCCCAGCTCATCGAGCAGCCCATGGCGGCTGCCATCGGCGCCGCCCTCCCGATCCATGAGCCCGTCGCCAACATGGTCGTCGACGTCGGCGGCGGCACGTCGGAGACGGCGCTCATCTCCCTCGGCGGCGTGGTGGCCCTCAAGGCGGTGCGGGTCGGCAGCTTCGACATCGACGCCGCCATCACCGCCTTCATCCGGCGCGAGTACGGCATCGCCGTGGGAGAGCGCACCGCCGAGGAGATCAAGATGGCGATCGGCTCGGCGTCGCCGGTGCGAGACGAGATCAAGGCCGAGGTGCGGGGCCGTGACCTCATGAGCGGGCTGCCCAAGACGATCATCCTGTCTCCCGACGAGGTCCGGGCGGCGATCGACGAGCCCATCTCGGCCATCTGCGACTCCGTGGTGGCGTGCCTGGGCATGAGCCCACCGGAGCTGGCCCAGGACCTCATCCTCAACGGGGTGAAGCTGGTGGGCGGCGGTGGGCTTCTCGCCGGGTTCGACCAGCGCCTGGCCAACGAGACGGAGGTGCCGGTGCACCTGGTCGACGCCCCGCTGGAGTGCGTCGTGCTGGGCGCCGGTCGGTGCATCGAGGCCTACGACAGCCTCAAGGTGATGTTCATGGGTTCGAACCGATGATCGGCGCGGTCCTATCGTCCCAGCCGTGATCGACGCCCGGACCCTCATCCACGCGGCCGGGGAAGCGCTCCTCACCGACCGACGGCAGCTCACCGCCCCCGAGCTGGCGGCGCTGGCGGCGATCCCCGACGAGAGCGTGCCCGCGCTGGCCGCCCTCGCCCACGAGGTCCGGCTCGCCTGGTGCGGCCCCGAGGTGGAGGTGGAGGGCATCCTCTCGGCGAAGACCGGCGGCTGCCCCGAGGACTGCCACTTCTGCTCGCAGTCGGCGCAGTTCGACACCGTCGTGCAGGCCACCCCCTTCCTGGATCGCGACGAGCTGATCGCCGCCGCGCGCGAGACCGCTGCCATCGGCGCCTCGGAGTTCTGCATCGTGCTCGCCGTGCGCGGTCCCGACGAGAAGACGATGCAGCGCCTCGAGGAGCTCGTCCCGGCGGTCCGCGCAGAGACCGGGCTGAACGTGGCCGTGTCGGCGGGCATCCTCACCGAGGAGCAGGCCCAGCGGCTCGCGGCCGCCGGCACGCATCGCTACAACCACAACCTCGAGACGTCCCGCTCGTTCTTCCCGCAGGTGGTCACCACGCACTCCTGGGAGGAGCGGTTCGACACCTGCCGCCTGGTCCGGGACCACGGGATGGAGCTGTGCTGCGGCGCGCTGCTCGGGATGGGAGAGACCGTGGCGCAGCGCCTCGAGCTGCTCGAGGAGCTGCGGTCGGTCGAGCCGGCCGAGGTGCCGCTGAACTTCCTCAACCCGCGCCCCGGCACCCCGCTCATGATCCGCAAGCTGGTCGAGCCCCTGGAGGCGATCCGCTGGATCGCGCTCTTCCGCCTGGCGCTGCCGAGCGTGATCCTGCGCTACGCCGGCGGCCGGGAGGTCACCCTCCGCGAGCTCCAGGCCCTGGGCCTCACGTCCGGGATCAACGCCCTGATCGTCGGCAACTACCTCACCACCCTCGGCCGTTCGCCCGACGAGGACCTGCAGATGCTCGCCGACCTGCGCATGCCGATCGGCGTCCTGTCGAAGGCCATCTGACCGCCCCCATGGCGGTGGCCCACTGCACCGGCTGCGGGCGGCCGAGCACCGAGTGCGGCGGCTGCGGCCCGGAGCTGGACCCGCCGCGCTTCTGCCCGCGCTGCGGTCGACGGCTCACGGTGCAGGTGACGCCGGCCGGGTGGACGGGACGCTGCAACCGCTGTGGTGACGAGGTCGACGGACGGTGACGGGGCTCGGGCCGCTCAACGGCTGAGGTCCTCCGCCGCCTGACGGACCTGCCAGTCGCGGTCCTCGAGGGCCGCGGCGAGGGCGGCCTCCACGTCCGGGCCGTCGAAGGGCGCCAGCGCGAGCACGGCGCGCCGGCGCACGGTGGCCTTGTCAGCCAGGGCGGCGAGGATCGCGGCGCGACCGGCTTCGTCTCCGACCGCGCCGAGCGCGGCCACCGCTGCCTCCCGCACGAGCGCATCGGGATGGTCGGTCGCGAGCTCGGCCAGCTTGCGCACCACCCCCGCCTCCGGTGGCTGGCGCTCACCGCTCGCCCAGGCCGCCACCTCCACGATGGTGGCGTCCGGGTCGCCGAGGGCGGCGAGGAGGGACGGGGGAGCGTCTCCCGGTCGTCCCGCGCATGCCTCGATGGCCCGCCGCCGGACCGTCACGCTCGCATCGACCAAGGCGGCGTCGAGGTCGCCCGGCTCGAGCCGGCCGAGGCGTTCGAGCGCCCCGATCGCGGCCGCGCGCACCGACGCATCGGCGTCCGTGAGGCCGGCGCGGGCCGAAGCGGGATCGTCGCGATGACCGGCGGCGATCACCTCGCGCCGGCGCGCCGCGGGGTCAGGTGTCGGCATCCGTGGTCACCCTGACTAGTGCTAAAGGCCCAGGTGCCGATGGCCGATGAAGGGCCAGAACGTGCCATCTCCAGGGCACGCCCGAGCGATGGGACGAGGGAGCAGCCGCATGCCCTTCATGGTGATCTACAGCACCTCGGACGGCGCGTCGTGCCATGAGCAGGCCGACGCCATCGACGAGGCGGCCCTCGTCGTGGAGCGCCTCCGGAACCAGGACGGCATCGAGGAGATCCACATCTTCCGCATGGAGGAGATCAGCTTCGCGTTCCGCCCGTACTACAAGGTGGAGCTCGGAATGCCGGAGCTGGTGGTGTCGAGCGCGCCGCCCGCCGAGGTGTTCGTCGCACCGCGGTCGCCCTCGCCCGACGCGGGGGACGCCGGCGAGCAGCCCGCGGCTGCGGTATCGCCCATCGGCGCCGGGGTTGCTGCTGCCGGCGCCATGGTCGACGCCGCGACGAGCGGCCCGGTCGACGAATCGGACCCGTCCGGCGCCAACGGCCGTCGCGGGCTCTTCGGGCGCTGATCGCGCTCGTCTCATCCGAGCGTCTGGTCCATCAGCGCCGCCATCGCCAGGGCCAGCACCCCGATCACGGCGGCGGACGCGACCCCGAGCCCGACCAGCAACCCGACGAGCACCACCGCCGATCGGATGCTCCCCCAGTCGGGCCCCACGGCCCGTTCGCCGGTCTCGCTCCGCACCACGATCGCCGCCTCTCGACGCGACTTGTCCCTGGGCCGCCGCGTGACCACGCTGTGCGCCGATGGTAGCCAGCGGGACGATCGCCACCGGGCCCGTCGACGCCGCGCCCGAGGCGCCATGGGGGGAGCCCGGACCTCGCCCTCGGCGGCGCTGGATCGCGCTCGTCGTCGTCGCCACGATCCTCCTGTTCGCGGTGATCGGCGCGTCCGTCGTGCCGGTGCCGTACATGACGTTGCGCCCGGGCTCCACCCGGCCGGTCACGGAGCAGGTGCTCGTTGACGGCGCGCCCAGCTACCCACCCGAGGAGTCCATCGCCTACACCACGGTCAGCATCGGCCCGGCCACGCTGTTCGAGGCGTTGGCGGGCTGGCTCGACGACGACGTCGACGTGCTCCCCGAGGAGGCGGTGCGCGGCCGCCGCACCGATGAGCAGAACGAGCGGTACAACGCGCAGCTCATGGACACCTCGAAGCTCGTGGCCATCGCGGTCGCGCTCGAGCGGCTCGGCCATCCGGTCGACATCCGCACCACCGGCGCCGTCGTGCGCGACTTCGCCGACGGCGCGCCCGCCGAAGCCGTGCTGCAGCTGGACGACGTGATCGTGTCGGTCGACGGCAAGCCCGTGGACGAACCCGACAAGGTCGGCGCGCTCCTCCAGCCGGGCGGACCCGGCGCCACGCACACGCTCACCGTGGAGCGCCCGGCGGGCAGCGCCACCCACGTCGAGGTCGACGTGACGACGGTCGCCGCCCCCGACGACCCCAAGCGAGCGATCATCGGCATCGCCGCCGAGGACCGAATCGTGAGCGCGGACCTGCCGATCGACGTGACGATCGACTCGGGCACCGTGGGTGGTCCGTCGGCCGGCCTCGCCTTCACCCTCGCCGTGCTCGACGTGCTCACGCCTGGCGAGCTCACCGGCGGGCACAAGGTGGCGGTCACCGGCACGATGGACCTCGATGGCACCGTCGGCCCGATCGGCGGCGGGGCCCAGAAGGCGATCACCGTGCGCGACTCCGGCTACGAGGTGTTCCTCGTGCCCGAGGCCGAGGTCGACGAGGTGCAGGAGGCGGTCGGGGACGATGTCCGGGTGATCGGGGTGGGTACCCTGGAAGACGCGCTGGAGGCGCTCGACTCCCTCGGGGGGAACGCGGGATCGTTGCTGGCGGGGGCCAGCGCCACGTCGCCCTGAGCCGACACAGAGCAGGACGCGGTTCCCATGTCGACGACCGAGGTGCAGCTGCGGTTCGCCGCCGAGTTCGCGCTCTTCCTCGTGTCCGCTGCCGGGTTGGGGTTCGCCGCGCTCCGCCCGGACCTGATCGTGGAGCGCTGGCTCGCCCGGTTCGCCGCCGCCCTCGGGTTCGCGGCGCTGGCGTCCGCCGCCTTCCTGAGCGGCGCCCTCGTGGTGGACGACCCCACCGACGCCGGCCTCAGCGCGCTGCGGATGGGAGGCGTGCTGCTCCTGGCCCTCGCGTCGCGCTGGTGGTCGACGGCGCGGGGCGGCCGCGTGCTCCTCTGGCTCGGCCTCGTCGCGCTGGTCGTCGGCGAGGTGGCGCTGCACGTGCCCGACGACCCGACATCGATCGTGGACGTGGCGCGCGCCATCGGGGCGGCCGCGATCGGCGTGTCGCTCGTGGTGGCGAGCACGCGTGCCATCTCGGCCCGCATCGCGGCGTCGGCGGCCGTCATCCTGTTCCTGGTCATCACCTCGCTCGCCATCGCCTTGTCCACGGTGATCACCGACAACGTCGAGGACGAGGCGATCCGGCGCTACGGCGCACGAGCCGAGACGGAGGCCCTCGCCCCGGGGGAGGAGGCGAGCGGAGCGTTCGAGTCGGCCACGGTGCTCGGCGTCGCCCTCGGTAGCCCCGGGAGCCTGTCCGACGACGTGGCGCGCCTCACCGACACGAACGTGGATCCCACCTCGACGTCCGCCGAAGCAGGTGCCGTGCTCCGGTCGATCGACGCCTTCCAGAAGAAGCTCGAGGACACCTCGCTCGGTCCGTTGCTCATCCTCGACAGCGACGGCCGCGTGCGCGCGCAGCCCAGTGACGTCGAGCCGGCCACCGCGGTGCTGCTGCAGAAGAGCGAGGTCGTGCAGCAGGCGATCCGCGACCAGGCCGCCCAGGGGGCGACCGTCATCAGCGGGGTCCCCCTCGCCATCGCCGCGGCACCCATCGAGCTGCCCGGCCCGGATGGGAGCACCCGGGACTTCCGCGGGGTGGTCGTCGTCACGAGCCAGCTCAACGACACCTTCCTCCAGACCCGCCTCAAGCCCCTCGACGACGAGCAGCCCGGCACCGGCCTCGCGCTCGTGGACCTCTCCGCCGTCCTCGAGCAGGTGGGTCCGGCGGGATCGACCGACGACATGGTGGCTCTCGCCAAGGCGGCGCTGACGGGTGGGGGCGAGCTGAGCCGCACGGCGGGGGATCGGTTCTACGTGGCCCGACCCGTGCAGAGCAACGAGGGCAAGCCGTCGATGGCGCTCGTGCTCTCGACGCCCACCGACCAGCTCGACGAGGCGCGCGAGGACCTCTACCGGGTGCTGTTCATCGTGGCCATGGGCGCGGCCGCCCTGGCCCTCGCCCTGTCCGCCATCGCCGGCGAGCGCATCGGCGGCGGCCTGCGCCGCCTCACGGTCGCCGCCACGGCGATCCAGGAGGGGAACCTCGACGTCACCGCCGACGTCCACACCGACGACGAGCTCGGCACCCTCGGCTCCACCTTCGACTCGATGGCCGGGTCGATCCGCACCATGACGGCGGACCTGCGCACCGCAGCCGTGGAGGAGGCGGAGCTCCGCGCTCGCCTCGAGGCGGTGGTGGCCGGGATGGGTGAGGCGCTGATCGCCGTCGACGCCGACGGGCGCATCACGGACTTCAACGCCGCCGCCGAGGAGCTCGTGGACCTCCCCGCGCGCGAGGTGCGGGGCCGGCCCGTCACCGAGGTGGTGCGCCTGGTGGCCGAAGACGGGTCGGAGCTGTCCGAGCGGCTGGCGCGCCCCGTTCTCGAGCCGTGGACGGAGACGGGCAGCGTCCTCCAGACCTCGGGTCGCGAGGTGCCCGTCGTGATGTCGGCCGGTACGCTTCGAGGACCCGACAAGGACGTGGCTGGGGCCGTGTTCGTGCTCCGAGACGTCCGGCGCGAGCGGGAGCTGGAGCGGATGAAGACGGAGTTCCTCGCCAACATCAGCCACGAGCTGCGCACCCCCCTCACGCCCATCAAGGGCTTCGCGTCCATCCTGCAGACCCGGGAGCTCCCGCCCGAGCGGACGCGGGGCTTCGCCGACGAGATCAACGTCGCGGCCGACCAGATGGAGCGGGTCATCAGCCAGCTGGTGAACTTCGCCACCGTGGTCGGGGGTCGGCTCACCCTCGACCCGCAGCCCACCGCCGTGCGGAGCGCCCTCGACGAGGTGGTGGCGCGCTGGAGCGACCGTGTCGGGTCGTCGCACCAGATCGTCCGCCGCGTGTCGGCGGGTACGCCCCAGGTCGTGGTGGATCGCACCTACCTGCTCCAGTCCCTCGACGAGCTGGTCGACAACGCCGTGAAGTACTCCCCGGCAGGGGGCAAGGTCACCCTCAGTGCCGCCCCTGCGGATGCCGATGGATCCGAGGTGAGGATCAGCGTCGCCGACCAGGGGCTGGGGATCCCGGCCGACCGGCTGGAGTCCATCTTCGACGACTTCACCCAGGCCGACGCGTCGGCCACCCGCCGGTTCGGAGGGCTCGGGCTCGGTCTGGCGCTCGTCCACCGCATCGTGCGCGCCCATGGCGGCGAGCTCACCTGCGAGTCCGTCCCGGGCAAGGGATCGCGGTTCTCGATCGTGCTCCCGGCCGCCTCGACGCCGAAGAAGCGAGCCCGCCGGTGAGCCACCGCTGGCGGGCCCTCGCCGTCGTGGCGCTGGTCGGCGCGTCCGCCGCCGCGTGCTCCGACGACGGACCGGGCGCAGGCGAGGCGCGCCTCCAGGTGGACGGCCGGGCGCTGGTCGAGCGGGCCGACGGCGAGCGCGAGACGATCGACGACACCACGGACATCGGCCGCGGCGACCGCGTGGTGATGGAGGACGGCACCGCCACCATGCGGCTCGAGGGAGGAACCACCTTCGAGCTCCGTGAGGGGCTCGCCCCCGCCGCCGACACCACCGTGGTGATGGACGAGCTGCCGGAGCTGGAGGCCGGCGAGCTGCTCGTGTCCACCCCCGACGCGGCGCGCCTCGAGGCGGATGGCACAGATGTGGTGGTCCACGAGGGTGCCGCCCGGGTCACGCGCGCCTTCGGGATGAGCGCCTCGGCCTACGACGCCGACCTCGAGCTCGACTCGGCGGGGGTCGAGACGGAGGTGCCCGCCCTACGGCAGGTGGCGGTGCCCGACCTCGGCCGGCCGCGCCCGCCGCGCCCGGTGGGCTACGACGAGGACGACCCGTGGGACCTCCGGTTCCTCGGCGCGGCCATGGCCTTCGAGGACGACCTGCAGGACCTCGCCGCCGACCTCACCGATCGCCTGCCGAGCAACGAGGGGCGGACGCCCGGCTTCTTCAAGCTGGTGCTGCCCGGGCTCCAGGACGAGTCGACCTTCACCCAGGACCTGCTCGACCGCACCGATCCCAAGCGGGCTCGGGACCAGGGCGACACGCTGATCGGCGCAGCCATCACCGAGCGCGGCCGGAGAGGATCCTTCGACGATCGCTGGAACGACGTGTTCTCGTTCCGCGACGAAGGCGCGGCGTGGGGCATCGTCGCCCTCGACCAGGCGGTGCAGTCGGCGCCCGTGTTCAACGACGTGGAGCTGGCCTTCAACTCCTCGGTGGAGGAGCTGGCCCAAGCCCCCGTCGTCGACGAGCCCACCGGTGGCGGTCAGGCGCCGAGCGGCACCGACACGGGTGGTGGCACCCAGACGCCACGGTCCGACGGCGGCGGCACCGACCAGGGAACGACCGGAGGCGATGGCGGCACCGATGGCGGATCCAGCCCGGGCACGACGGTGCCCCCGCCGCTGACGCCGCCCCCGCCGCCGCCTCCCGAGCCGCCGGCTGAGCTCGACCCGGTGGTGGAGCCGGTGGCCGATCTGGTCGACGACCTGCTCGGCGGGCTCCTGGGCTGAGCGCGTCGCCTCGGCGACGTTCCTGACGGGCCGTCCGCGCCCGCGCCGCGGGTCGGTCCTACCATCGGTGTCCCATGGCCGATGCTGCCGAGAGCCACAACATCGCGCGCCGCACCTTCGAGGTGTCTCGTCGCGGGTACGAGCAGCAGCAGGTTCGGGGCTACCTCCACGAGGTCCAGGCCCTCGTCGACCGGCTCCAGCGCGAGCTGGCACAGGTTCGAGAGCGCGCCGAGCGCGCCGAGGCTCGGCTCGAGATCACCGGCGGCCCCGACGAGGCGATGCTGCTCGAGGTGCTGGGGGAGGAGACCACCCGCGTCCTGACCTCCGCCCGCGAGGCCGCGGCGGAGATCCGCAGCAAGGCTGAGGCGGCCGCCGAGCGGATCGTGTCGGAGGCCACGGCCGAGGCCTCGGAGACCCGCGCCGACGCCATGCGCGAGGCCGAGCGGCGGCTGGCGGAGGCGGCCGCCGAGCACGAGTCGCTGGTGGCCGAGGCGCGCACCGAGCTCGACCGGCGACAGGCCGAGGCGCAGGAGGCAGCAGCACTGATCCGGTCGGAGGCCGCCGAGCAGGCGCAGGCCCTCCGCGACGAGGGCCAGCGGGACCTCGAGCGCACGCGCGAGGAGGCGGAGGGCGAGCTGGAGGACGCGCGCACGCAGGGGAAGCAGATGGTCGCCGAGGCGCAGGCCGTGCGCGAGCGCCTGCTCCGCGACCTGTCGGCGCGGCGGAAGAAGGCTCGCCTGCAGGTCGAGAAGCTCAACGCCGGTCGCGAACGGCTGCTCGAGGCCTACGCCGTCGTGCGTCGCACCTTGGACGAGGCCACCAGCGAGCTGTCCACGTCGCTGACCGACGCGCGCCTCGCCGCCGATGCCGCCGCCCGCCGGGTGGAGGAGGAGCCCGACCCCACGCTCGAGCAGCTGGACGACGAGATCCGCGCCGCCGGCCTCGTCGACCTGCCGATCGTCGACGTCGATGACGACGATGCCTCGACGGGCGAGGGCGATGCCGCCGAGGCGGACGAGGGGCCCAGCCCGCTCTCGGGCGAGGTGCCCGTGGTCGACGCGCCCGCCGCTGAGGCCGAGCCGTCCGCCGCGCCGGAACCCGCAGCCCCCGTCGACCTCGGCGAGCGCCGCGGCCGGAAGCGGCGCAAGCGCGACACGTTCGAAGGACTGCCGGCAGGCGAGCTCACCAAGGTGGAGCTCCCGGCCGAGGACGAAGGTGTGCGCGTGATCGCCGAGCCCAACACCGCCGACGCCGAGCCGATCGAGGAGGGACCGGAGGCGGCCGAGGACGAGGAGGAGCCGCCCGCCGACGCGGAGCAGGCGACCGAGGACGACGCGGGGGCCGAGTCGCCGGTGGACGACCTGTTCGCTCGACTTCGCGCCCAGAGCGATGACGACGACGGGTCCGAGGCTGCCGAGGTCGAGGTCGAGGTCGAGGCCGCGGACGCCGCGGACGACAGCGCCGGCTCTGTCGACGCCGAGGACGAGCCCGCCGCCGTCGAACCCGAGGACGAACCGGAGGCGGCCACACCGTTCACCGAGCGCGACGCCCTCCTCGACCCGGTCGACAAGGAGCTCGGGCGACGTCTCAAGCGGGCGCTCGCCGACGAGCAGAACGAGGTGCTCGACCTCCTCCGGCGGGCGAAGCCCAAGGGCGTCGACGACCTGCTCCCGGCCGCCGACGAGCACGCCACCCGGTGGGTGCAGGTGGTGTCCGAGGTCCTGTCGGATGCCGCGACCGCCGGTGCGACCTGGGCCGGCGGCACGCCCGGCTCGATCGAGGAGCTCGCCGACGACCTGGCTCGGTCGCTCACCGCGCCCCTGCGCGACCGGATCGACCGCAGCTTCAGCGCCTCCGACGGGAACCTCGACGACGTCGCCGACCGCGTGCGAGCGCTCTACCGCGAGTGGAAGGGCCAACGGCTCACCGACACGTCACGCCACTACAGCGCGGCGGCCTACGCCCGAGGGGTGTTCGACGCCGCCGGGGAGGGCGCTCAGGTGCACTGGGTGCTGGACCCGCTCGGCGGGCCATGCCCGGATTGCGACGACAACGTGCTCGGTGGGACCGTGACGAAGGGCACGGAGTTCCCCACCGGCCACGCCTGCGCCCCGGCTCACCCGGGGTGCCGCTGCTTGGTGCTCGCGGCCGACCGCTGATCCCACACCGGTAGCCTCCCCGCCATGCGTCCCCCCGATGACATGCCGCGCCAGCCGCGTCGCGCCCGGCGCGCCGGCCGCGCCGGCCGGGGTCGCACGTGGCTGGTGGTCGCAGCCGTCCTCGTCTTCTTCCTGATCACCTCCCTGCGCGGCATCGCCAGCTTCTACACCGACTACCTCTGGTACGACTCGCTCGGTCAGGCGGCGATCTGGCGCGGGGTGCTCGGGGCCAAGATCGCCCTCACCGTCATCTTCACGGCCGCGTTCTTCGTGATGATGTGGCTCAACCTGGTCATCGCCGACCGGCAGGCGCCGCCCTTCCGCCCGGCCGGCCCCGAGGACGAGGTCATCGAGCGGTACCACGAGCTCGTCGGTGGCCGGGTGGGGATCGTCCGCGTGTCGGTGTCGGCCCTGCTCGCCCTGATCGCGGGCGCCGGCGTGTCGAGCGAGTGGAACTCCTGGATCCTCTTCACGCACGCACGCGACTTCGGCGTGAAGGACCCGCAGTTCCACACCGACATCGGGTTCTACGTGTTCCGGCTGCCCTTCCTCACGTTCCTCATCGGCTGGTTGTTCGCCGCCCTGTTGATCGTGCTCATCGTCACCACCGTCGCCCACTACCTGAACGGCGGCATCCGGATGAGCTCGGCACGCAACCGGGTGAGCCCGCAGGTGAAGGCGCACCTGTCGGTCCTCCTCGGGCTGCTCGCACTGGTGAAGGCGGCGGGCTACTGGTTGCAGCGCTTCGAGCTCACCGGCTCCACCCGCGGGTTCGTGGACGGCGCTGGCTACACGGACGTCCACGCCCAGCTGCCGGCCATCAACCTGCTGCTCCTGATCATGGTGGCGAGCTTCGTGCTCTTCATCATCAACATCTGGCGGCGGGGGTGGACGCTCCCGATCCTCGGTGTCGGCCTGTGGGCGCTCATCGCCGTGATCGCGGGGGCGATCTACCCGCAGTTCGTGCAGCGCGTGCAGGTGGAACCGAACGAGCCCGAGAAGGAGCAGCCGTTCATCGAGCGCAACATCAACGCCACCACGGCGGCGATGGGCCTCGGCGACGTGGAGGTCACCCCGTTCGACCTGGAGACCGACCCGAAGGCCATCGACCTCGCCGGCAACGCCGACACGATCCGGAACATCCGCATCTGGGATCCCAGCGAGCACATCCTGGGTCGCACCTTCCCCCAGCTCCAGCGCATCCGCGACTACTACGCGATCAACAACGTCGACGTCGACCGCTACCACCTCAACGGCGATCCGACGCAGGTCGTCCTGTCGGTCCGCGACCTGAACGCCGACGGCATCCCCCGCAAGTCGTGGGCCGCCCAGCACCTCACCTACACCCACGGCTACGGCGCCATCGTGGCCCCGGCCAACGAGGCCGAGAGCAGCGGCGAGCCCGACTTCGTGGCCGAGGACATCCCGTACACGTCCAGCGCGAAGGAGCTCGACCTCACCCAGCCCGCGGTGTACTTCGGCGAGGACCTCAGCGGCTACGTCGTGGTCGGTTCCAAGCAGCGGGAGCTCAACTTCGAGGCCGAGGACGAGACGAAGTACACGACCTACGAGGGTGACGACGGCGTCGCCCTCGACAACATCGTGAAGAAGGCGGCCTTCGCCCTCCGCTTCGGTGACGTCAACCCGCTGATCTCCGACCAGCTGTCGAGCCGTTCACGCGTGCTCTACATCCGTGACGTCCGTGAGCGCGTCCAAGCCCTGGCGCCGTTCCTCGACCTCGATGCCGATCCCTACCCCGTGATCCACGACGGTCGGGTGGTGTGGATCGTCGATGCGTACACCACCACGTCGCGCTATCCGTACGCCCAGCGCGTCGAGACCGGGCAGCTTCCCGACGACAGCGGGCTCGACCACACCTTCAACTACGTGCGGAACTCGGTGAAGGCCGTGGTCGACGCCTACGACGGCTCCGTCGACTTCTACGTCATGCCGGTGAAGGACCCGATCATCGACGCCTACCGGGACGCCTTCCCCCGGCTCTTCAAGGACCTCGACGACATGCCGAAGGACCTCCAGGCCCACCTCCGCTACCCCGAGGACCTCTTCCGGCTCCAGTCGAACTCGTGGGCCAAGTACCACGTCACCGACGCCGGCAGCTTCTACCAGGGCAACGACTTCTGGGACGTGGCCCTCGACCCCGGCACCGGGGCGGCTCGGCCCGCCCTCGCCGACGGGGCAACCAGCTCCACCACCACCACGACCACTCGCGACGCCGCCCCCTCGAGCCGCGAAGGGCGCATCGACCCCTACTACCTGTTCACCAAGCTGCCGGGAGCCCCCGCGCCCGAGTTCGTGCTCCTGCGACCCTTCGTGCCCGTGCGGGCCAACGACGACAGCCAGCTCATGACCGCCTTCATGGTCGCCAAGAGCGACAGCGACCGCTACGGCCAGCTGCAGGTGTTCACCATGCCTCGCAGCAACCTGCCGAACGGTCCGGCACTGG
>JBJMHD010000170.1:0-6960 GCA_045807565.1 Acidimicrobiales bacterium
GGAACTACGCCTTGACCTCCCACGTGTCGTTACCGGCCAGCAGTGCGTAGAGGTCGGCCGGCTCCTGGGTCCGGGCGGTGTCGAGCTGCTCGGCCATCATCCGCTCGTAGGTCGGCTTCTGCACCGACCGGAAGACGCCCATCGGCGTGTACCGCAGGTCCTGGCTGGACAGCCGGGACAGCGCGAAGGCGTAGGAGGGGTCCTGGCGCTGCGCGTCGTGGACGACGATCTCGGACGCGTCGACCTGGTTGGTCTCGGCGATCCGCAGGCCGCCCCAGTCGTCGCGCACCACGCAGGAGGCGCCGTCCGGGCCGAAGACCAGCGGCTCGCCGTGGACCAGGGGGATCGACCACTGGGTGCCGGTCGCCGGGTCCTTCAGCAGCTCGAAGGCGCCGTCGTTGAAGATGTTGCAGTTCTGGTAGATCTCCACCAGCGACGTGCCCTGGTGCTCGGCCGCCTGCCGCAGCACGTCGGTCAGGCCCTTGCGGTCGGAGTCCATCGCCCGGCCCACGAACGTCGCGTCCGCGCCCAGCGCCAGCGACACCGGGTTGAACGGGAAGTCCAGCGAGCCCATCGGCGTGGACTTGGTGACCTTCCCGACCTCGGAGGTGGGGGAGTACTGGCCCTTGGTGAGCCCGTAGATCCGGTTGTTGAAGAGCAGGATCGTCAGGTTCACGTTCCGCCGCAGGGCGTGGATCAGGTGGTTGCCGCCGATCGACAGCGCGTCGCCGTCTCCGGTGACGACCCAGACCGACAGGTCCGGCCGGGACGCGGCCAGGCCGGTGGCGATCGCCGGCGCGCGGCCGTGGATCGAGTGCATCCCGTAGGTGTTCATGTAGTACGGGAAGCGAGCTGCGCACCCGATGCCCGACACGAACACCGTGTCCTCGCGCCGCACGCCGAGGTCGGGCATCATCAGCTGCACGGCCGACAGGATCGAGTAGTCGCCGCAGCCGGGGCACCAGCGGACCTCCTGGTCGCTGGACCAGTCCCGCTTCGTCGTGACCGGGATGAGGTCGGTCAACGGAGGCCTCCAAGGGTGTCGAGGATGGCGGCTTCGAGCTCGCCGGCGGTGAACGGGACGCCGCGCACCTTGCTCACGGAGAGGGCGTCCACGAGGTACTCGGCCCGCACGAGCTTCGAGAGCTGGCCGAGGTTCATCTCGGGGACGAGCACCCGCGGGTAGCGCCGCAGGACGTCTCCGAGGTCCTTCGGGAAGGGGTGCAGGTGGCGGAGGTGGGCGTGCGCGATGCGCCGGCCGCGAGCACGCACCCGGTTCATGGCGCCGTCGATCGCACCCCACGTGGAGCCCCAGCCGAGCACGAGCAGCTCGGCGTCGTCGGCGTCGCCGGTGACCGTCACCGGGTCGATGTCGTCGGCGATGCCGGCGACCTTGGCGGCCCGCAGGTGCACCATCCGCTCGTGGTTGTCGGAGTCGTAGCTCACGTTGCCGGAGCCGTCCTCCTTCTCGAGGCCGCCGATGCGGTGCATGAGCCCGGGTGTGCCCGGGAGGGCCACGGCGCGCGCCAGCGTGTCGGGATCGCGCAGGTAGGGCCAGAACACCTCGTCGCCGCCGTCGGTGACGTGGTTCGGTGCGGTGGCCCACGTGGTGGAGATGTCGGGGAGGGAGCCGACGTCCGGGAGCCGCCAGGGCTCGGTGCCGTTGGCGAGGTACCCGTCGGAGAGCAGCACGACGGGCGTGCGGTACTTCAGCGCGATGCGCGCCGCTTCGATGGCGGCGAAGAAGCAGTCGCTGGGGCTGTGGGCGGCCACGATCGGCAGCGGCGACTCACCGTGGCGCCCGTACATGGCGAGGAGGAGGTCGGCGGCCTCGGTCTTGGTGGGGAGCCCGGTGGAGGGCCCACCGCGCTGGATGTCGATGATGAGCAGCGGCAGCTCGAGGCTCACGGCCAGGCCCATGGACTCCGCCTTGAGCGCGACGCCCGGTCCGCTGGTGGTGGTGCACGCGAGGTGCCCGCCGTAGGCGGCCCCGATGGCGGCGCCGATCCCGGCGATCTCGTCCTCGGCCTGCAGCGTGCGCACGTTGAAGCGCTTGTGCTTCGAGAGCTCGTGGAGGATGTCGGACGCCGGGGTGATCGGGTACGACCCGAGGAACAGCGGGAGACCGGACAGCTGGCTGGCCGCGACCAGCCCCCACGCCAGCGCCGTGTTGCCGTTGATGTTCGTGTAGGTGCCGGGCGGCAGCGCGGCAGGGACCACCTCGAAGGGGTGGTCGAACAGCTCCGCCGTCTCACCGAACGCATGGCCCGCCTTGAAGGCGGCCAGGTTGGCGTCGCGCACCTGCGGCTTGGCGGAGAACCGTGCCTCGATCCACGCGATGGTCTCCGCGGTGGGACGGGTGTACATCCACGACACCAGGCCGAGGGCGAAGAAGTTCTTCGACCGCTCCGCGTCCCGGGGCTTCACCCCGAGGGGCTCCACGGCGCGCAGCGTGAGGCTGGACATCGGCACCTCGAACAGCGTGTAGCCGTCGAGGCTGCCGTCCTGCAGGGGGTTGCTCTGGTACCCCGCCTTGGTGAGGTTCCGCTCCTCGAAGGCGTCCTCGTTCACGATGAGCGTGCCGCCGGACTCGAGGCGTGGGAGCTCGTTCCGCAGCGCCGCCGGGTTCATCGCCACGAGCACGTTCGGCGCGTCCCCGGGCGTGGTGATCTCGTGGTCGGAGATGTGCACCTGGAACGCCGACACGCCGGCGAGGGTGCCGGCGGGGGCACGGATCTCGGCAGGGAAGTCGGGCAGCGTGGCGAGGTCGTTCCCGAACAGGGCGCTGGCGCTGGTGAACCGGTCACCCGTGAGCTGCATGCCGTCGCCGGAGTCCCCGGCGAAGCGGATGATGACCCGATCGAGGCGCTCGGGTGCCGCGGCGTCGCCCGTGCGCTCGGCGGTGTCTGACAACTGGCCCACCCCCTGGTGACCGTCCGCCGCGCCGTTGCGACAGGACGTGGCCGACGTCGACCCTACCGCCGCGCGCCCCCGACGGAGCGAACCGTGCGGCGGGCTCGGCTAGGTGATGGAGGCCTCGTAGATGGACTTGATGCTGGCGTCGAGGGCGGCGTCGAACTGCTCGTCGGTCTGCTGGGCGGTGAGCCCCTCGGTGAGGGCACGCGAGAAGCTGGCGATCACGCCCTTGTTGCGCGCCAGTCGATCGTTGGCCTCCTCACGGGAGTAGCCACCGGACAGGGCGACGACCTTCGCGACCTTCGGGTGGGCCACCAGCTCGGCGTAGAAGCCGTCCTCCTCCGGGAGGGTGAGCTTGAACATCACGGGCTGCCCGTCGGGGATGGTGTCGAGGCCCTGGAGGAGAGCGGCCTTGAGCAGCGCCTCGGCCTCCGCCTTCTGCGGGCTGTTGATGTCGACCTCGGGCTCGATGATCGGCACGAGGCCGTGGCTCAGCACCTGGCGGCCGACCGCGAGCTGCTGGTCGACGACGGCGCCGACGCCCGTCGGATCAGCCAGCTTGATGACCGACCGCTCCTTGGTGCCGAAGATGCCCTTGGCGACAGCGCGCTCCAGCAGGGCGTCGAGGTCGGGCATCGGCTTCATCACCTGGGCGCCGTCGGCCTCGTCGGCGAGGCCCTTGTCGATCTTCAGGAACGGCACCACCCCCTTGACCTCCCAGAGGTACGCAGCGGTGTCGCGGCCCTCGATCTGCCGGTCCATGGTCTGCTCGAAGAGGATCGCGCCGAGCACCCGGTCGCCCGAGAAGCTGGGGCTGGTGATGATCCGGCTGCGCATCTCGTGGATGCGATCGAACATCTCGGCGTCGCCGTCGTAGGCGTCCTCGTCGACCCCGTAGAGCTTCAGGGCCTTCGGCGTGCTGCCGCCGCTCTGGTCGAGGGCGGCGATGAAGCCCTTGCCCGCCCTGACCTTCTCCAGCTGCTCCTCGTGCATGGTTGCGCTCACCCCATCGATCGTGGACCCGCGTCGGCGTCCATCATCGCGGACCCTCGCCGCAGCGTCACAACCCCGCCGGCAGGCTTGCCAATGCGGCGTCGAGCGCCTTTCCGGCCGCGGCGCGCCGGCGGGTGGGCACGATCCGGGTGGCGACCACCTCGGTGCGGCTCTGCGTGCTGCCGCCAGCCCGGAAGTACCGACGCCGCACCCGGCCGGTGACGAGCAGCTCCTCTCCCGCCTCCCAGGTGGCGGCGGAGCCCGGCGCGCCGGGCCAGGAGACGGGCACGGACTCGGCCCGGGCGCCCTCAGGACGGACGGTGAGCTCGAGGGCCACGAGGTGGTCGCCCGAGGGGAGCGAGCGCAGCTCGGCGTCGCGGCTGAGGACGCCGACGAGGATGGCGAGGTTCGTCCCCGGGTGCGGGGAGCTGGTGGACGTGGGTTGGGACATGGATGCCTCCGACGGTGCGGGTGCGGACGTGGAGGGGAAGGTCCCCGAGCCTACGAAGGGGGTGTGACGGCGACGGCTGCGCCCGGGGCCCGGAGACGCCGCGAACCGGACGTTCGGTGCATCTCACCCCAGGGGGCTCAGGTCGAGCCGCCGAGGCGCCGATGCCCCCCTCGTGACCTCCACCGAGCCACGCCTCTCCAGCGCGGTCGCGCCCGGCCCGGTCCTGGACGACGAGGCGCGGCTGGCGGTGCTCGCCCGGCTCCCCGACCCGGTGGTGGTGGTCGACGCCTCCGGGTGCCTCCTGTGGGGCAACCCGGCCGCCGAGCAGTTCTTCGGGCGCACGACGGTCGCCTCGATCGGGATGTCGGGCCTCGACCTCGTGCACCCCGACGACCTCGACATCGCGGTCCTCTCGCTCGTGAGCATGCAGGACAAGCAGGTCGGCCTCCCCATCGAGGTCCGGCTGCTCAGCCAGCGCGGCTGGCGCCTCGTGGAGCTGGTCGGCGCGCAGCTCGGTGCACCCGCCGGCGCGCTCGTGCTGTCGATCCGCGACCTCACCGACCGCAGGACGTACGAGGTGGCGAACGACGACGAGGCGAAGTTCCGGTCGCTCGTCCACAACGCCGCCGCCCTCATGCTGGTGGTGTCGCCCGACGGCGTCGTCGAGAGCACCTCCGGCGCGCTGGTGCGGCTGGTCGGGCGCGACAGCGACATGGTCGTGGGCCGCACGCTGGAAGAGCTCGTGACCCCGAGCAGCCGGGCCGCGGTCCGGGCCGCGCTCGCGGCGGCGGCCGACGGGCCGCAGGGTGCGTCGGGCGCGACGGTGGTCGAGGTCGAGGTCGCGCACGGTCTGCACGGCTCCCCGACCCCGGTCGAGCTCACGATCGTGAACCTGCTGGACGATCCCACCGTCCGGTCCTTCGTCGTGTCGGGGCACGACGTGACCAGCCGCAAGGCAGCCGAGTGCGAGCTGCGCTCGACGCTCTCGTTGCTGAGCTCGACCCTCGACGCCACCGACGACGGCATCCTCGTCGTCGACCAGAACGGCGCCATCAGCAGCTACAACCGCCGGTTCGTCGAGCTGTGGCAGCTGTCGGAGGAGGTGCTGCGGGCGGGTGACGACGAGGCGGCGATCCGGTGCGTGCTCGATCAGCTCACCAACCCCGAGGCCTTCCTCGGCAAGATCGCCGACCTGTACGCCAACCCCGAGGCGGAGAGCCACGACGTCCTCCAGTTCCGCGACGGACGGGTCTTCGACCGCTTCTCGAAGCCGCACCTCATCGACGGCGAGATCGTGGGCCGCGTGTGGTGCTTCCGCGACATGACGGAGCGGCGCCGCCTCGAGGACCAGCTCGCGCACCAGGCGCTCCACGACTCGCTCACGAACCTGGCCAACCAGAGCCTGTTCCGCGATCGCGTCGACCACGCGCTCACGCGCGCGGCGAGGACGGGCGAGGACCTGGCCGTGCTGTTCCTCGACCTGGACAACTTCAAGACCGTCAACGACAGCCTCGGGCACGCGGCCGGCGACCTCCTCCTCGTCGCCGTCACCGAGCGCCTCCAGCACTGCCTGCGGCCGAGCGACACCGCCGCCCGCCTCGGTGGGGACGAGTTCGCGGTGATCCTCGAGGACACCGCCGACGAGCACGACGTGATCGCGGTCGCCCAGCGGATCGTGAGCTCCTTCAAGCGGACGTTCACCATCGACGGCACCGAGGTGTCGGCCAGCGTGAGCATCGGCATCGCCCGGGCGACCCCTGGCACGAGCTGCGAGCAGCTCCTTCGCAACGCCGACCTCGCCATGTACACGGCCAAGCGCCGAGGCAAGGGCCGGTTCGCGACCTACGAGGAGGGGATGCACGCCGAGGCCGTGGAGCGGCTCCGCCTCGAGGCAGAGCTGCGGCAGGCGATCGCCCGCGGCGAGCTGATCCCGCACTACCAGCCCATCGTCGAGCTGGCGACGGGTGCGACCATCGGCGTGGAGGCGCTCGCCCGCTGGATCCACCCGGAGCGAGGCGTGCTGGCGCCCGACGTCTTCATCGACCTCGCCGAGGAGGCCGGGCTGATCGGCGACATCGGTCAGATGATCGTGTCGCACGTGTGCGCCGACCTGCGCAGCTGGCAGTCGAGCGGCCTGGTGGGCGCCGACTTCACGGTGAGCGTGAACCTGGCCCCGCAGCAGCTCGTCTCGAGCGCGCTGCTCGACGAGCTCGAGCTGGCGCTGGCCTGCCACGGGGTCGATCCCTCCTGCATGATCATCGAGATCACCGAGGGGGCGATGATGCGCGACACGGACGTCGCCATCGCCAACCTCACCCGACTGCGCGACCTCGGCCTGCGCATCGCCATCGACGACTTCGGCACCGGGTACTCGTCGCTGAGCTACCTGCGCCGGTTCCCCATCGACACGCTGAAGATCGACAAGTCCTTCATCGACGGCGTGACCACCAGCGCCGAGGGCCACGCCGTGGTCGCGGCCATTACCCAGCTCGGCGAGAACCTGCACCTCGAGGTCGTCGCCGAGGGTCTGGAGACCGCCGAGCAGGTCGAGGTGCTGGGGAAGCTCGGCTGCCCGCTCGGCCAGGGGTATCACTTCTCCA
>JBJMHD010000171.1:0-17809 GCA_045807565.1 Acidimicrobiales bacterium
CGCGTACTTGCTCACCCACCGGTCGTGGACGAGCCGGATCGGGACGGGGTTCAGGAAGTGGAGCTTCTCGCGGCCGCGCCGCCTCGTGACCACCAGGTTCGCCTCCTCGAGCACCTTGAGGTGCTTCATCACGCCGAAGCGGGTCATGGTCGTGGTGGTGGTCAGCTCGGACTCCAGCTCGCTGAGCGTGCGGCCGTCGCGCTCGTAGAGCAGGTCGAGCAGGAACCGCCGGCTCGGATCGGCCAGCGCCTTGAACACGCTGTGCAGCTCCTCGCCGTCGGTCACGCTCGCAACATAGGTGACCAATTAGTCACCTGTCAACGGGGAAGGATCTGGCGACGACCATGTCGAAACCTCCGGTTGTTCCGACTCGCCGGCTGCTGGGGCCGGCGTGGACGTTCCTGGGAGGGGACCTCGATGAAGAAGCGTCTCGCCGTGGCTGCTGCCGCCCTCATGTTCGCCGGCCTCGGTGCCGGCGTCGTGGGGGCCGCTCCGGGCCCGAACGGCCACAACGACCACGGCCTCTGCACGGCCTACTTCAACGGCCAGAAGAAGGGCCACGACAAGAACGGCAGCCCGGGACCCTTCGCAGCGCTGGAGGAGATGGGCGACACCCAGGCCATCTACGACTACTGCAGCGGCCTCGAGAAGGGCATCGGTGGCAACGGCGACGAGAACGGTCGCTTCACCGGCTGCTTCAACGGTGACACCGACAACAACCCCAACACGCCGGACTGCGAAGACGGCTGACCGACTCGACGCATCGAGGATGTTCTGAGGAGCGGGGCCTTCGGGCCCCGCTCCATCGCGTCTAGCCCGCTGGGAACGCGACCGCCTGGTCGTCGTCTGGCGCGTCGTCCCGAGCGGTGTCGCCAGTCCCGAGGAGCGAGTAGCCGCCGTACTCCGACGCCAGCGACCAGCGGAACGCATCCGCCTCCCCCACGTGCTGCGGCGGGAACAGCACCCGCAGCTCGTCGCCGTCGACGACCACGTCCATGGCGGCGTCGTCGCCGAACGCCGAGCGGTCCTCGCGGTCGTCGAACCACGAGCCGTCCCACCCGCCGTCGGCGAGGTTGGCCCACACCTCGTAGTCGACGACCCCATCACCGTCCACGTCGAAGAACGTCGCCACGTTCATCGTCTTGTCGGATGAACCCGAGGACGTCGGCGCGCGGTCCCCGAAGCGCACCCGGAGCTCGAAGTACTGATCGAAGCGGATGAGGGTCGCGCCGGTGAGGTCCGCCCACGCCGGCTGACCTCCGGTCGCGCGCGTCGCATCTCCCGCGGGATCGGTCACCGCCGCCGACGGACGCGGCGTGGCGGTCGACCCCCGCGGGGGGACGGAGCTCGCCGTCGTGGTGGTGGACGCCTCGCCCTGCGGCGTGGCCGTTGACGCCGTCGACCCCGGCGCGCTCGTGCTCGTGGTCGCCTCGTAGACGGGGGTGAGGCCCTTGCGTCCGTCGAGCTCGTCGGGCTCGCTGTGGTCGTCGCCCCACACGCACGCGCCGAGCCCCACGAGCCCGACGGCGACCAGCGCCGCCGCTCGCCTCACCCCTTCGTCGACTCCGCGGTGAGCCCGTCGGCCTCCATCTGCACGTAGCGCCGGGTCAACCCGCGGTACAGGAGACCCACCAGGGCGCCCAGCGGACCGTTCTGCTCGAGGCGCAGCCGGACCTCACAGCTCCCGTCGCCGGTGGGCGTCACCTCGTGCTCCCCCACCGCCCGGCTGCCCGGCGCCTTCGACTCCCACGTGAACGAGCGCCCGGGCACCACCTCCGTCACGGTCCACGCCGTGGGCGGGAGCTTCGGCTGGCGGATCTTGGCGACGGCGCCGACGGCGAGAGGTCCGTCGAGCACCACCTGCTGCACGGAGGCGGTCCAGGACGGCCACCGCTCGACGTCGGAGAGGATCGCCCACACGCGCGCTGCGGGTGCGTCGATGGAGGTGGTCACTTCGGTGTGCATCGCCCAACCATGCCCCAAGGGGAAGGTGGAAGGTCCGATCGGACCTGGTCATGGCCGTGACACCGCCGTACGGTCGCACCGATGGAGCGACGGACCTTCCTGACCTCGGTCGTGCTGGGGGGCACGGCGTTCACGATCGGCGCTGGCGCCTGGCCACGGGTGTTCTCCGGCGCCGCGGGTGGTCCCGGCCCCTACGGCACCCTCGGCGGCGCCGACGTCAACGGCTGGCAGCTGCCGACGGGCTTCACCTCCCGGATGATCGCCACGACCGCGACGCCGGTCCTGCCGAGCACGTACCTCTGGCACACCGACCCGGACGGCGGCGCCACCTTCGCCACCGGCGACGGCGGCTGGATCTACACCTCCAACTCAGAGTCGACGCCCGGCGGTGCGGGGATGGTGCGCTTCGACAGCGCCGGCCAGGTCGTCGATGCCCGACGGATCCTGTCGGGCACCACCCGCAACTGCGCCGGCGGACCCACGCCCTGGGGCACGTGGCTGTCCTGCGAGGAGACGGCCACCGGCCAGGTGTGGGAGTGCGACCCGGCGGGCGTGTCGGCGGCGGTAGCCCGCCCGGCGCTGGGCCGCTTCAACCACGAGGCCGCCACCGTGGACCCGGTGCGCCGGCACGTGTACCTCACGGAGGACCAGCCCGACGGCGGCCTCTACCGCTTCTCCCCCACCACCTGGCCCGACCTCTCCCAGGGCACTCTCCAGGTGATGACAGAGGTGGCCGGCGTGCTCGGCTGGGCGACCGTGCCCGACCCCGACGGCAGCCCAACCCCCACCAAGCTCCAGGTCGCGACCATGAAGGTGTTCAACGG
Source organism: Acidimicrobiales bacterium (assembly GCA_045807565.1). Classification (GTDB taxonomy): domain Bacteria; phylum Actinomycetota; class Acidimicrobiia; order Acidimicrobiales; family VFJN01; genus VFJN01. The sequence continues at coordinate 2,790 of JBJMHD010000171.1, forward strand.
CGGCGAGGGCCTCTGGTACGACGGCGGCAAGGTGTACGTCACCACGAAGGGCGACAACCAGGTGCGCGCCTACGACCCGGTGGCCAACACCATCACCGTGATCTACGACGACGGCACCTCCCCCACACCGGTGCTCACCGGCGTCGACAACGTCACGGTGTCACGCTCCGGGGACGTGTACGTCGCCGAGGACGGCGGGAACATGGAGCTGGTCGTCCTGAGCGTCGAAGGCGACCACGCCGCCTTCGCCCGGCTCACCGGGGTGAGCGGGTCCGAGCTCACCGGCCCGGCGTTCAGCCCCGACGGCTCGAGGCTCTACGTGTCGTCCCAGCGGGCGCCCGGCCGCACCTACGAGATCCGGGGCCCGTTCCGGTCGAGCCCGGGCGGTGGCACCACGACGACGACGACGATGGCCACCACGTCCACCACGGCCGCCACGACGACCACCGCCGGGACCGCGATCACCCTGACCGCATCGAAGCGCACCGCGAAGGGCCTGCGCCTGGTCGACCTGGCGTGGACCGGCGCCACCACCGCCAGCGTCGAGGTGCGGCGCAACGGCACGGTCGTCGCGACCACGGCCAACGACGGGGCCTACACCGACAGCCTCGGCAAGGCCCGGGGGACGTTCCGCTACCAGGTGTCGCACCCTGGCGGCACCCCGATCTCGAACGAGGCGACCGTCACCTTCTGATCCCGCCGGGCGCCGGTGGCTCAGCCGGGCTCGCTCGGCTCGGGTGGATCGGACCGGTCCTCGTCGAGGACGCCGGCGGCCGGTGCGTCGACGACCTCCGCCACCTCGAGGTCGGCACCCTCGTCGCTGCGGTCGAGGTCCTCGAGCTCCTGCTCCACCGCCTCCCGGCGGGTGGTGGGGTCGTGCGACTGGTCCACGGTGTCCAGCACGACCTCCTCGATGGGCTCCTGGTCGTCGTGTCGGGTCGGCTCGGCCATGTCGCCACGCGTACCCACCCCAGCCGCAACGTGAACGCCCCTCACCAGGCGTTCTGCGCAAGCCGTCGCTGAGCTCCCCGCCGCCGGCGCTCGGTGTCACACCCTCGGCCTACCCTCGGGAAGCCATGGGGATGACGCTGGTTCGCACCGCCTACGGCCCGCCCGCGGCCCGGGCGCTGCGCGATGCCGTCGCCGCGGCCAAGGGCGGGGAGCCGCTCGCCCCCGTCACGGTGGTCGTTCCCTCGAACCACGTGGGCGTCGCCACCCGCCGGCTCCTGTCGTCCGGATCGCTCGGACCGGTGGCCGGCACCGGCGTGGGGCTCGCGGCGGTCACGTTCGTCACGCCCTACCGCCTGGCCGAGCTCCTGGCCGCGTCCGCCCTCGCCGGGCAGGGGAAGCGACCGGTGTCCACCCCGGTCCTGGCGGCCGCGGTGCGCGCCGAGCTGGCGGCCGCCCCGGGGCTGTTCCAGCCCGTGGCCGAGCACCCGGCCACCGAGTCCGCCCTCGTCACCACCTACCGGGAGCTGCGCGACCTCTCGCCCGCGGCGTTGGACGCACTGGCCGCGGCCAGCCAGCGAGCCGCCGAGGTCGTGCGCATCCACCGCGCCACGCGCGCCAGGCTCGAGGCGGCCTGGTCCGACGAGGAAGACCTGCTCACCGCAGCCACCGCGTTGGCCGGCTCACCTGCGGTGGCCGCCCTCGGCACCCTCGTCGTCCACCTGCCCCAGCGGCTCAGCCAGCACAGCGCCCGGCTCCTGGTGGCGCTCGCCGCGCACGTCCCCACCACCGTCGTCGCAGGCGGCACCGGGGTGCCGGGAGCCGACACCGAGATGGCCGGGTCGCTCGCCCGCCTCGGCCTCGATGCCGGCGACGACCCGTCGCAGCCCGCGCCGGTCGCCGTCGACCGCACCCTGGTGCTCACCGCCTCCGACGGCGACGAGGAGGTGCGCGCCGCCGTGCGCGCGGTGGTCGACGCCGCCCGGTCCGGCACCCGCCTCGACCGCATCGCCGTCCTGCACGCCAGCCCGGAGCCCTACGCCCGACTCACCCACGACCAGCTCCGCGCCGCGGGGGTCACCACGAACGGCGCCGCCGTCACGCCGCTGTCCGGACGGGTCGCCGGTCGCACGCTCCTCGACCTGCTCGCGCTGCCGGACGGGGGGTTCCGCCGTCAGGACGTCTTCGCATGGCTCTCGTCGGCGCCCGTCCTCCACGGCGGCCGGCTCGCGCCCACCACGGCGTGGGAGCGGCTGTCACGGAAGGCGGCGGTCGTCGCCGGTCGCGACCACTGGGACCACCACCTCAGCCAGCTCGCCGCCCACGACGAGGAGCGCGCCGCCGACGCCGAGCTCGACGACGACGAGCCGGAGTGGAAGCCGGGCCGGCTCCGCACCGAAGCCGCCCAAGCCCGCGAGCTCCGCGACTTCGTGCTCCGACTGATCGACGACCTGGCTCGCGCCACGGCGGCGCCGCGCCGGTGGAGCGAGCACGCGGCGTGGGCCCAGCGCTGGCTGCACCACCTGCTCGGCGGCGCCGATCGCCGGGAGCGCTGGTGGGACGACGTCGGCGAGCGCAAGGCGGCCGAGCGCGTCGAGGAAGCGCTCCACCGGCTGCGGGCGCTGGACGCGGTCGAGGGCCCGGTGCCGCTCGACGTGTTCCACCGAACCCTCGAGATCGAGCTCGAGCACGACCTCGGCCGCGTCGGCCGCTTCGGCGAAGGCGTGCTCGTCGGGTCGGTGGAGATGGGCATCGGCCTCGACCTCGACCTGGTGGTCGTGCTCGGGCTCGCCGAGGGCTCGTTCCCCGCAACCGTGCGGGACGACTCCCTCCTGCCCGACCACGAGCGCTCCCGCACCGGCGGCGAGCTGCCGCTGCGCCAGGCCCGGGTGGAGCGCCAGCACCACCAGCTGCTCGCGGCCCTGGCGGGCGCCCACCGGCACCTCCTCTGCGTGCCGCGGGGCGACCTGCGCCGCAGCGCGGAGCGAGTCCCATCCCGCTGGGTGCTCGACCTGTGCACCGACCTCGCCGGGTCGGTCGAGCCGTGGTGGACGGCCGACCTCGCCGCCACCGCCGAGCCCTGGGTGCGCCACGTCGCGTCCTTCGACGACGGCCTCCGCCGCCTCGAGAACCCTGCCACGGCTCAGGAGCACCGGCTCCGGGCCCTGCTCGCCGCGCACGGCGACCTCGTGGCCCTCGACGACGTCGCCACCAGCCTCGGCGCCGAGGTGATCGGCGCCCGGCGCAGCGATCGCTTCACGCGGTTCGACGGCAACCTGGCCGGGCTTCCCGTGCCATCGCCGGTCGACCGCATCACCTCGCCCACCCGACTCGAGCGGTGGGCGGGCTGCCCCCACCGCCACCTCGTGGAAGACCTCCTGCGCGCCGCGCCCGTGGAGAACCCCGAGGACAACCTCATGATCACGCCGATCGACAAGGGCAGCCTCGTCCACGAGGCGCTCGAGCGGTTCCTGCTCAGCGTGCTCGAGCGTCCCATGGCGGCGCGCCCGCAGCCCGGGCAGCCGTGGACGGAGGCCGACCTCGACCACCTCCTCCAGATCGGCGGCGCGCTCTGCGACCAGTACGAGGCCCGCGGGCTCGTGGGCCGGCCGATCTTCTGGACCCGCGACCGCCGCCGCATCCTCGCCGACCTGGAGGCCACCCTCGCCTGCGACTCCGAGCACCGGGCCGCGCACCGGAGCGCGCCGCTCTTCGCGGAGCTGGCGTTCGGGTTCGTCGCGGAGTCGATCGAGGCCGTGGAGGTGCGGCTGCCCGACGGGCGCATCCTGCGCGTGCGCGGTCGGATCGATCGCGTCGACGTGGCCGCCGACGGCACGATCCACGTCGTCGACTACAAGACCGGCCGCTATGCCGACGCCTACCGCGCGCTGCTCGGCGACGACCCGGTGGGGGGCGGCACGAAGCTGCAGCTGCCGCTCTACGGGTTGGCCGGGCGGGTCGCCCGGGGCGAACCGGGCGCGCCCGTGCACGCCGAGTACTGGTTCGTCACGAGGGACGGGGCGTTCGCTCGGTGCGGCTACGACATCACCGACGACGTGCTCGAGCGCACCGTCGAGGTCCTCGACGTGATCGTGCGCGGCATCGACCACGGCGTGTTCCCACCCCACCCACCAGCCACGTCCACCTACTTCCGCATCGCGTGCCACGTGTGCGACCCCGACGGCTTGGGCACCGCCGAGCTCCGCAAGCAGTGGGATCGCAAGCGCGACGACCCGGCGCTCGCCGAGTACGCGCACCTCGCCGAACCGCTCGAGGTGGAGGCATGACCCTCACGCCGCCCGACCAGGCGTCGCGCCACCGCATCGCCACCGACCTCGACACCACGCTGTTCGTCGAGGCCGGCGCGGGGTCCGGCAAGACCACCGCGCTCGTGGGCCGCGTCGTCGCGCTGGTCACCTCTGGCGACGTCGAGCTCCGCAACCTCGCCGCCATCACCTTCACCGAGAAGGCAGGCGCGGAGCTGCGTGATCGGGTGCGGCGCGAGCTGCAGGCGAGGGCGGCCGGAGCGGGCGTGGAAGCCGACCGGTGCCGCCTCGCCCTCACGCAGCTCGATGGCGCCGCCATCGGCACGCTGCACGCCTTCGCCCAGCGCATCCTCTCCGAGCACCCGGTCGAGGCGATGCTGCCACCGAAGGTGGAGGTGCTCGACGAGGTGAGCTCGGCGGTGGCGTTCGACCGACGCTGGGCGCGCGTGCTCGATCGCCTCCTCGAGGACGAGGGTCTCGAGCGCACGATCCTGCTGCTGCACACCGCCAACGTCGATCCCACCAAGCTCCGCTCGCTCGCCCTCGCCTTCGAGCGCTCCTGGGACCTCGTGGAGGACCTCGTCCCAGCTCGCTGCCCCGAACCACCGCAGGTGGCGAACCTCGTCCCGCGGGTCCTGGCCGAGCTGGCCACCCTCGGCAAGCTCGCCGACGTCTGCATCGACCCCAGCGACAAGCTCCTCGCCTGCGTCAACGAGCTGGTGGCCTTCGGTGAGGTCCTCGCCGGCACCGGCGCTGACGATCTCGACCTCCTCGAGGTCCTGAGCGGCGCCCCGGGCTACAAGAAGAACGTCGGTCGGGCCCAGGCGTGGAAGGGCTGCAAGGACGACGTGCTCGCCCAGCTCCAGATCGTGGCCGACGCGCTTGCCGAGGTCCGACGCACGGTGCTCGACGCGTGCGCCCACCGGCTCGGGTCGGCCCTTCGGGCGACCACGCTGGCAGCCGCCGACCGGCGCCGGGCCGACGGTCGCCTCGAGTTCCACGACCTCCTGGTCCTGGCCCGCAAGGTCCTCCGCCATCCCGTGCAGGGGCCGGTCGTGAGAGCCCAGCTGCGGGAGCGCTACCAGCGCCTCCTCCTCGACGAGTTCCAGGACACCGACCCCATCCAGATCGAGCTCGCCGTGCGCATCGCCGCGGCCGACCCCGCCAACGCCGGCGACGGCGGCTGGCCCGAGGTCGACACCACCCCCGGCCGGCTCTTCGTCGTCGGCGACCCCAAGCAGTCCATCTACCGCTTCCGCCGCGCCGACATCTCCGTGTTCATGGCCGCCCGCGCCCGCTTCGCGCCGGACGGCCCGGTGGAGCTCACCGCCAACTTCCGCACGGTGAGCCCGGTCATCCACTGGGTCAACGCCACCTTCGGCGCCCTGTTCCGCGAGGACACCGACCAGGAGGTCGCGGACTCCCAGCCCCACTACATCGACCTCCAGCCGGTGCGTCCCGCGCCCACGGTCGGCCCCGCCGTCGGCGTCATCGGCGGTGCGGCTCACGAACCGGGAACGAACGCCGACGACGTGCGCACCGCAGAGGGCCGCGACGTCGCCCACGTGATCACCACCGCGCTGGCGGAGGGCTGGCACGTGCGCGACGGCGAGGACGGCTGGCGACCGTGCCGGCTCGGCGACATCACGATCCTGGTGCCCGCTCGCACCTCGCTCCCGTTCCTCGAGGACGAGCTCGAGGCGGCCGGCATCCCCTACCGGGCGGAGTCGAGCTCCCTCGTCTACGCCACGAGGGCGGTGCGCGACCTGCTGATGGTGCTGCGGGCGGCCGACGACCCCACCGACCACCTCCGCATCGTGAGCGCGCTCCGCACCCCGCTGCTCGGCTGTGGCGACGACGACCTCTTCGAGCACAAGGTCCTGCAGGGCCGCAGCTGGTCGTACAACACCCCCACGCCGCCCGATCCGACCGCGGGGGTCGTGTCGGCAGGGCTCGCGTTCCTCCTCGACCTGCACCAGGCCCGCCACTGGCAGTCGCCCGCCGAGCTGCTCGACCGGATCGCGCGCGAACGGCGCGCCCTCGAGCTCGGCTTCGCCGAGGGCCGGCCCCGGGACGCGTGGCGTCGGGTCCGGTTCGTGATCGATCAGGCGCGGGCCTGGAGCGAGGCGACCGGCGGCAGCCTCCGCGCCTACCTCCACTGGGTCGAGCAGCAGACCACCGAGGGCTCGCGGGTGGCCGAGTCGGTCCTCCCGGAGACCGACGACGACGCCGTGCGGATCATGACGATCCACGCCGCCAAGGGCCTGGAGTTCCCGATCACGATCGTGTCGGGCCTGTCGGCCCGACCCGGCGGTCAGCGCAGCCCGGTCGAGGTGCACTTCCCCAGGGACGGCGGGCCCGTCGGCTACCGGATGGGCCGCGACGTCGTCACCCAGGAGTTCGAGGCCGCCAAGCCCCTCGACGAGCAGATGGGCTACGACGAGCGGCTCCGGCTGCTGTACGTCGCGTGCACCCGTGCGTGCGACCACCTGGTGCTCTCGCTCCACCGGGTGGCACGGAGGCGCCCGCCCGAGAAGCGCAGCAGCCGCACGAACGCCGAGGTCCTCGAAGCGGGGATGGGCGACCGGCTGGTCGACCTGCCCGACCTCAGCGGCGACCCGGTGGCGCGGCCCCTGCCCCCCGCTTCGGTGCCCGCGCCGCCGCCGCCGTTCGACGCCTGGGCCCAGGAGCGCGCCGCTGCGCTCGATGCCGCGGGCCGGCCCGGCGCCGTCGCCGCCACCGCCCTCTCCGACGAGGGCGGCCCCGATCGCGGTGCCGACCCCCACGGCGTCCCCTCGCCCACCGCTCCGGTGCAGGGCAGCCTCTTCGACGACGGGGCACCTGCCGCGCCGACGGAGGCGGCGTCCGTCACGGATCCCTGGGTGGGCGAGGCCGGCGATCCCGGCCCCGCCGAGCCGCCCCTGGCCGACGAGGTCGATCCCGGTCTGCAGAAGCGGCCGCGCGACCTCGACCTCCCGCCGTGGCTGAAGGGGCGCTACGGCACGGCCGTCGGCCGCGCCGTCCACGGGGTGCTGCAGACCATCGACCTCGGCACCGGCGCGGGGCTCGACGACGCCGTCGCCGCCCAGTGCCACGCCGAGGCCGTCCCCGACCGGGCCGACGACGTCCGGACGTTGGTGCAGGACGCGCTCGGGGCGCCGTCCGTGGTCGCGGCGTCGGGCAGCGCGCACTGGCGCGAGGTCTACGCCTGCACGCCGATCGGCGACCGTCTGCTGGAGGGCTACGTCGACCTGCTCTACCGCGCGCACGACGGTCTCGTGGTCGTCGACCACAAGACCTCCGCGTCGGCCGACCCCGAGGAGCTCGACCGGCGCGTCGCCGGCTACCGGCTGCAGGGCGCGGCCTACGCGGTGGCGGTCGGACGGGCGACGGGAGAGCTGGTCGCTCGTGTCGTGTTCCTGTTCCTCACGCCGCAGGGCGCGGTCGAGCGTGAGCTGGTGGACCTCCACGACGCCATGGCCGACGTCGAGCGCCTGGTGGCAGCCGGTCAGGAGCTGGTCACCGCCTGACGTGCGAGCGCGCCCGGCCTCGGGGTTGCGGTGCTGTTGGCACCCACCGGGCGGCAGCTGGTCGCCGGTAGGTTCGGGCGGTGCCTGACGCGCGTGTGGAACCCGTGCTCGACGCGCTGGAGCGGGTGATCGGCGAGCTGCCCGGTGGCGGGGAGCCCCGTGCTGGGCAACGCCAGATGGCCGACGCCGTCCGCGCGGGGATCGCCGGGCGCAAGCACGTCGCCGTGCAGGCCGGCACCGGCACTGGCAAGACCCTCGCCTACCTCGTGCCCGCCATCCTGTCCGGGCGCCCGACGATCGTGGCCACGGCCACCAAGGCCCTGCAGGACCAGCTGGCTGGCAAGGACCTGCCGTTCCTCCAGCGCCACCTGTCCCATCCCTTCGAGTGGGCACTGCTCAAGGGACGGTCCAACTACCTCTGCATGCAGCGGCTCGACGAGCTCCTCGAGGCCGGCCGCGACGGCGGGCAGCTCGCGCTCGACGGCGTCGCCGAGCGCGCGCCAGCCGAGGAGCTCCTGCACCTCGTCGAGTGGGCGGGGACGACGGAGAGCGGTGATCGCGCCGAGCTCGACGTCGAGCCCTCTGAGCGAGCGTGGAGCGCGGTGAGCGTGTCCGCCCAGGAGTGCCCGGGCGCGGCGCGGTGCCCGAGCGGCGGGGTGTGCTTCGCCGAGGCGGCGCGGCAGCGGGCCCAGGAGGCGGACATCGTGGTCGTGAACCTGCACCTGTACGGCCTCGACCTCGCCATGGACGGCGTGCTCCTCCCAGCGCACGAGCTGGCGATCATCGATGAGGCGCACCAGCTCGAGGACATCGTGTCGGCCACCAGCGGGATCGACGTGACCGGCGGGCGGTTCATCGACCTCGCTCGTCGCACCCGCGGCGTGATCGCCGACGACCAGCTGAGCGCCGGGATCGACGACGCCGGCCGGCTCCTCACCGAGACCCTGCGGCCCCACCGCGATCGCCGGCTGCGAGGAGGTCTGCCTGACGACCTGGCCGGGGTCATCACCGTGGCACGGGGACGGGTGGAGCACGTGCTCGAGGCGGCGCGCAAGGTGCCGATCGACGCGCCCGAAGCGACCCGCACGAAGGCGCTGCGCCTCGTGCAGTCGAGCAGCGCGCTGATCGCCGACCTCTCCGGCGTCCAGCAGGTGGGCGACGACCACGTGGTGTGGGTGGAGGGCACCGATGCCAACCCGGTGCTGCGCATGGCACCCCTCGACGTGTCGAGCCTCCTCCAGGAGCGGCTGTGGGAGCAGCGCACGGCCGTGCTCACCAGCGCCACGCTGCCCGCCCAGCTGCCGGCGCGCCTCGGCGTCGCCCGTTCCCAGATCGACGAGCTCGACGTCGGGAGCCCCTTCGACTACGAGTCGCACGCGCTGCTCTACTGCGCCGCGCACCTCCCCGATCCCCGCAACCCCGGCTACGTCGAGGCGCTCACCGACGAGCTCGGGGACCTCATCGAGGCAGCCGGGGGGCGGACGCTCGCCCTGTTCACCAGCTTCCGGGTGCTCGACGAGGCCGCCGCCGCCCTCCAGCTTCGCTTCGGCGAGGACCTGCCGATCCTGTCCCAGCGCGACCTGCCCAAGGCCAAGCTCATCGAGCGCTTCACGACCGACGAGGCCACCAGCCTCTTCGCAACGATGGGGTTCTGGCAGGGCGTCGACGTACCGGGCCGCAGCTTGAGCCTCGTCACGATCGACCGCATCCCCTTCCCCCGTCCCGACGAGCCCCTGCTGGAGGCTCGCCGGGAGCGAGCGGGATCGGCCGCCTTCGGCCTCATCGACCTCCCCCGCGCCGCCACGCTGCTGGCCCAGGGCGCGGGCCGGCTGATCCGCACCGCCACCGATCGCGGCGTGGTGGCGGTGCTCGACCCGCGCCTGGCCAAGGCCGGCTACCGATGGGACCTGGTGAACGCCTTGCCGGCGATGCGCCGGTCCAAGGATCGAGACGACGCCCTGCGCACCCTCGAATCCATCCGCGACGGGGCGTCGCCGACGGCATGACCCGATTCGTCCCCCTCGGGGTAGACCTGCGTCCATGTCCACGACCCTGGTCGCACCGCCCGAGCGGCGCCCCCTCCCCCCGTCGCCCAAGCTGGAGGCGAAGCGCGCCCAGCTGATCATCACCCGACGCCGAGCCACGCTGATGCTGGCGACGGTGGCGGGGGTGTTCGTGGCCACCGTCCTCGCCGGCGCGGAGGGAGGCACCTGGCTGGGCTACGTGCAGGCAACCGCCGAAGCGTCGATGGTCGGCGGGCTCGCCGACTGGTTCGCGGTGGTGGCCCTGTTCCGGCACCCGCTCGGCGTGCCGATCCCGCACACGGCCATCATCACCGAGCGCAAGGAGCAGTTCGGCGAGACGCTGGGCGAGTTCATCCAGTCGAGCTTCCTCACGGGCGACGCCGTCGCCGAGCGCGTGCGGGCCGCCCGAGTCGGCGACCGCCTCGCCCGCTGGCTGGCCGATCCGGTGAACGCCGATCGGGCCGCCGGCCACCTCCTCGGCGGAGCGGTGGAGGTGGTCGAGCTCCTCGAGGACGAGGCCGTCCACGATGTCCTCGAACGGCTCCTCCGCGAGCGCCTGGAGGAAGCGTCGATCGTGCCCATGGCGGGACGCGCGCTCGGTGCCCTCACCAAGGAGGGCCGGCACGACGAGCTCGTCGACGCCGCCCTGCGCGGCCTCGACCGGTACCTCGACGACCACCGCGACGAGCTCCACGCCAAGGTGCGCGACCAGGCCCCGTGGTGGTTGCCAGGGGCGGTGGAGGACCGCATCTTCATCCGGCTGCTCGACGGGGCCCGATCGATCCTCGACGACATGGTCCGCGATCGCCAGCACGGCCTCCGGCAGCAGCTGGACGACCAGATCCTCCTCGTGGTGGAGCGGTTGCAGACGTCGCCGGAGTGGCGCGCCAAGGGCGAGCAGCTCACGCGCGACCTGCTCGAGCGACCGGAGCTCCGAGCCTGGATCGCCTCGATCTGGAGCGACGCCAAGGTCCAGCTCCGTGCCCAGTCGGCGGATCCCAGGTCGCTGCTCCGGGCGCAGCTGGCGGGCGCCGTCGCGTCCGGCGGCGAGCGCCTGCTCGCCGAGCCCGCCCTGGTGGCGAAGATCGACGACACCGCCGAGGCGGCCGCCCGCTACGTGGTGGACCACTTCGGCGGCGAGATCAACCAGCTGGTGTCGACCACCATCGCCCGATGGGACGGCGAGGAGACCAGCGAGCGGCTCGAGCTGCTCCTCGGCCCGGACCTGCAGTTCATCCGCATCAACGGCACCGTCGTCGGCGGCGTGGCCGGCCTCGCCCTCCACGCCATCGCCCAGGCGCTGGGTTGAGGCGCGCCCGATGGTGATCCGGTCCGCCCGCCCCGCCGACTACCGCCTGCTGCCCGACATCGAGCGGCTGGCGGGCGAGCGCTTCCGGGAGGTGGGGTTCGACGCGATCGCCGACCACGAGCCGTTCGACGCTGACGAGCTCGCCGCGGCCGTGATGGTGTTCGTGGCCACGTCCGACGACGGTGGCGAGCTGCTCGGCTACGCCATGGTCGAGCTCGTGGACGACCATGCCCACCTCGAGCAGCTGTCGGTGCTGCCCGACCACGGTGGTCGCGGCATCGGCACCCAGCTCCTCGATGCGGTCGCCGGGTGGGCCACCAACCAGGGCCACACCGAGGTCACGCTCACGACGTTCCGAGACGTTCCGTTCAACGCGCCTCTGTACGCCAAGCGGGGCTTCGAGGTCGTCCCGACCGACGAGTGGACGAAGGCGCTTCGCGACCGGGTGGCGCACGAAGCAACCCTCGGCCTGGACCCCGCCGCGCGCGTCGTGATGCGCCGCTCGCTGTCGTGACCTAGTAGCCGAAGCGCTCCATCGCCGACGGGTGGCGCTGCCAGTCCTTCTCCACCTTCACCTGCAGCTCGAGGTACGCCCCGTCGGGAAGCTGCTCGCGCACCGCCGTGCCCACCTCCTTGAGGATCTGGCCGCCCTTGCCGATCACGATGCCCTTCTGGCTCTCGCGCTCCACCAGGATCTCGCAGCGGATCAGCGGCCACTCCCACTCCACGACGCGCGCCGCGATGGAGTGCGGGAGCTCATCGCGCGTGCGGGCGAGGAGCTGCTCCCGCACGAGCTCCGCGACCCAGAACGCCTCCGGGACGTCCGTCACCATGTCGTCGGGGAAGTACTGCGGGCCCTCGGGTAGCCGGGAGACGAGGTGCGCAGCCAGCGCCTCGACGCCTTCACCGGTGCGGGCCGAGACCGGGAAGTACTCGCTGAGCTCGAGCTCGGCGGCGGCGCCGAGCTGCTCGAGCACCTGCTGCTTCGACGCCTTGTCGACCTTGTTAACGACGCACACCGCGTCGGACGGGACGAGCGCCGCCACCCACCGGTCGCCGCGACCCAGGGGCTGGGTGGCGTCGAGGACGAGGCACACGACGTCGACGTCGCCGATGGTGCTCTCCGCGGTGGCGTTGAGACGGGTGCCGAGCGCCGTCCGCGGCTTGTGGATGCCCGGGGTGTCCACGAACACGATCTGGGCATCGGGCCGGGTGAGGACCCCCATGATCCGGGTGCGCGTCGTCTGCGGCTTGTCCGACGTGATGGCCACCTTGGTGCCCACGATCCTGTTCACCAGGGTGGACTTGCCGACGTTGGGCCGCCCCACGAAGCTCACGAAGCCGGAGCGCATCAGCTCACCCCTCCGGTACGGGTGCGGACGGATCGAAGGCGTGGAGGCGGTGCACGCGCACACGGCCGATGCGCCGGCCCACCACCCGCTGGGCGGTGAGCTGCCAGCCGTCGACCTCCACCGACTCCCCCTCCGCCGGGACGTGCCCGAGCCGAGCGAGCAGGAGGCCTCCGATGGTGTCCCAGTCGCCCTCGGGCAGATGCGCTCGCAGCAGATCGTTCACCTCGTCGAGCGCGGTGCGGGCGTTCACCCGGTAGTCGCCACCAGGGAGGGGCTCGATCATCGCGTCCTCGACGTCGAACTCGTCCACGATCTCACCGAGCAGCTCCTCGATGATGTCCTCGAGGGTGACCAGCCCAGCGGTGCCGCCGTACTCGTCGATGACGATCGCCATGTGGAACCGCTGCTGCTGCATCTCGCGCAGCAGGTGCGCGACGCCCTTCGTCTCGGGCACGAACTCCGCCCCTCGCGCCAGCTCGCCCACCGGCCGGTCCTCGTGATCGTCGCGCTCGGCGCGCATCAGGTCCTTGGCGTGCACCACGCCCACCACATCGTCGATGCCCGAGCCGCACACGGGGAGGCGACTGAACCCGTTGAGGATGGCGACCTCCATGGCGTCAGCGACGCGGAAGTCTGCGGTGACCGTGACCATGTCGGTGCGCGGCACCATGACCTCGCGCACCACGGTGTCGCCCAGCTCGATCACCGACTCGATGAGGCGACGCTCCTCGGCCTCGATCACCTCGTCCTCCACCGCCAGGTCGGCGACGGCGAGGAGCTCCTCCTCGGAGGTGTAGGGCCCGCGCTTGAGGCCCTTGCCAGGGAGCAGGACGTTGGTGAGACCGATCAACGCCCGTGACAGCAGCTTGAGCGGGCCCCATCCCGCGAGCGCCTTGATGGGCCGGGCGGCGGCCAGGGCGGCGCGGTCGGTGTGCTGGATCGCCCAGGTCTTCGGCGCGACCTCGGCGATGACGAAGAACAGGGTGACGTTCACGACCGTGGCGGCGACCACGCCCCACCCGCCGAACAACCGGGCCGCGAGGACGCCGAGCATCGTGGACTGCACCAGCTGGGTGGAGAGCACCACGAGGAGGGTGGGGTTCAGCCACTCCTGGTCCTCGACCAGCGAGAGCAGCACCTCGCCTCGCCTCCCGTGCGTCTCGGCCAGTGCCTGCGCCCTGGCCCGCGACACGCGCGTGAGCGCGGTCTCGGCCGCCGCCAGCACGATGGACGCGAGGAACAGGGCGGTGATCGCGACGAGGATCCACCAGTCGGTGGACGTGAGGGCGACGGCGAGCATCAGCGCTGGTGGTGGTAGCGGTCGAGCAGCTCCCGCTCGCGCGCCTGCATCACCGCGGCCTCCTCGGGCTCGGCGTGGTCCATGCCCAGCACGTGGAGCACGCCGTGGACCACGAGCAGCGCGATCTCGTCGTCGTAGCTGCCGGCGTGCTCGGGGGCCTGCCGGGCCGCGACGGCGGGGCACACGACGACGTCGCCGAGCAGCAAGGGCAGCTCGCCCACCTCGGGAGGCTCCCGGTCCGGCCCGGTGCTGCCCGCGTCCGGCCACCTGCCGGACTCGATGGGGTCCTCCAACGGGAACGCGAGCACGTCGGTGGGGCCGTCGGCGCCCATGTACCGCTGGTTCAGGTCGGCCATCACCTCCTCGTCGACGAACACGAGCGAGAGCTCGGCTTCGCCGCGCACCCCGGAGTCGTGCAGCGCCGCCGTCGCCAGATCCACCCACCGAGCGAGCTCGACGGGTTGGTCCCGCTGCTCGTCGACGCCGAACACCTCCACCTCGCCCTCCGCCGGGGGACGCCGCTTCCGCGACGTCATGGGCATCGGCGGCAGGTCCTCGGGGTCGACGCCGTCCGGGAGCGCGTCGGGATCGGGACGGTCGGGGCCCTCCGGAGGGTCGGCTGGCACCATCAGCGGGTCGGTTCGGCCGGGTTGGCCCGCTCGTAGGCGTCGACGATGTCCTGCACGATCCGGTGGCGCACCACGTCGCCGCTCGTCAGGTGCACCCACCGGAGTCCGTCGATGCCCTCGAGGACCCGCTCCAGGCCCCCGAGGCCGCTGCGTCCGCCCGCCACGTCCACCTGGGTGGTGTCGCCCGTGACCACCGCCTTGGACCCGAACCCGATGCGCGTTAGGAACATCTTCATCTGCTCCGGCGTCGTGTTCTGCGCCTCGTCGAGGATGATGAAGGAGTCGTTGAGGGTGCGGCCGCGCATGAACGCGAGCGGCGCGACCTCGATCGTGCCCTTTTCCATCAGGCTCGCCACCTTCTCCGCCTCGATCATGTCGTAGAGGGCGTCGTAGAGCGGACGGAGATACGGATGCACCTTCTCGTGCAGGTCGCCCGGCAGGAAGCCCAGGCGTTCGCCTGCCTCGACGGCGGGACGCGTGAGCACGATGCGCGCGACCTCGCGCTTCATCAGCGCCGCGACCGCCATCGCGACGGCGAGGTACGTCTTGCCCGTGCCGGCGGGACCGACGCCGAAGACGATGTCGAAGTCGCTGATGGCCTGGAGATAAAGCTTCTGGGCCATGTTCCGCGGCGTGACGACGCGGCGGATGGCCGGCTGCAG
>JBJMHD010000172.1:0-16390 GCA_045807565.1 Acidimicrobiales bacterium
CATGCGCGAGAACTTCTTGCCTGCCAAGAAGGTGGCGATGGCGTTGCACTCGCTCATCTCGTCGACGTACCCGCGCGACTACTTGGGTGTGGTGACCTTCAGCGAGATCGCGCACGAAATCAAGCCCGAACGCCTCCCCGAAGTGTCGTGGGATTTCCTCTACGGCACCAACATGCACCACGGGTTCATGCTGGCGCGCAGCATGCTGGCCAAGCAGACGGGTACCAAGCAGATCATCATGATCACCGACGGCGAGCCCACCGCCCACTTCGAGCCCGGCATGGCGCAGCCCTTCTTCAGCTACCCGCCCGTGCAGGAGACCATCGACGCCACGCTGCGCGAGGTCGCGCGCTGCACGAAGGACGACATCCGGATCAACACCTTCATGCTCGACGCCACGCCGTACCTCAAGGCGTTCGTCGAGAAGCTCACCGCCATGAACCGCGGTCGAGCCTTCTTCACCACCCCCGAGACCCTCGGGGACTACGTGCTCGTGGACTTCATCGAGCAGAAGCGGGCGATGCGCAGCGCCCGCGACCGCCGCTCGGCGTAGCAGCGCGGGCGGGGGACAGGAACGCCGGGCCCCGACGCCACGCGCATGGTCCTCGGAGGAAAACCCCGGAAACTCGGGCCTGCCCCTTGCGCGCCAGCGCGTTCCACGCCAAGATCACACCGTTGTAATTACGGAGGTGGCAGTCGCCGGGGGCGCCGGTCACCTCGAGAGCAGCTGTTGCACCGTCCACTTCCTGAGGAGGACACGTGCAGATCCCCATCACCATCGAACCCGACGACCGCTCCTGGCAGGACTACGCGAACTGCCTGGGCGTCGACCCCGACCTGTTCTTCCCGGAGCGGGGGGCGTCCACGCGGGAGGCAAAGGAGGTCTGCCGGGGCTGCGTCGTGCGCGAGGACTGCCTCGAGTACGCGCTCGTCAACGGTGAGAAGTTCGGCATCTGGGGCGGGATGAGCGAGCGGGAGCGCCGACGGCTCCGCCGGCAGCGGGCGCTGGCCCGCCGCGCCGGCCAGACCGCCTAGGCACCGTCCCCACGGTCCAGCCGGGCCTCGATCGTCCGCTCGGGCGACAGGTCCAACGCCGGCCAGCGATCTCGTTCGATCGCCTCGAGCACGTCGGCCGGCACCAGTCCCACCAGCTCGGCGCGCTCGATGTGCGCGGGCGTGCGCACGTGGCGAGCGACGAGGTCGTACGCCACGGCCGGCCCGACGACGTCCGGCGCCAGCAGGTTCATGGACACCTGCACGTGATCGCCCAGCAGCAGGCCGAGCGCTCGCACCTCCGGGGAGCGCACCGCCGCCGCGATCCTGCGGGCCTCCTCGATCGAGACGTCGCCCAGCCACACGTTGTACGCGACGAGCGCGGACCGGTAGCCGACGCACGCCGCCCCCGCGGTCGGGTGCGGCGTGCTCGGGCCCGCATCGGGCGACAACGTCCGGAACGCGCCGCGCCGCACATCAGGCAGCGAGCGCTCGTCGCCGTAGAGGAACACCGGCACCTGGTGCTCGTCGGCCAGCCAGCGCGCGAGCTCGTCGCGTGCTCGGCGGGCGTCGGCCATCGTCGAGCCGGCCAGGGGCACGAACGGCACGACGTCCACGATGCCCACCCGAGGGTGCGCACCGGAGTGCGAGGACAGGTCCAGCCGAGCGATCGCCTCCGTGGCCAGCCGGCGCGGCGCCGCCTCGCCCACGAGGGTGAACACCGACCGATGGTGGTGGGGATCGGTGTGGACGTCGAGGAGGTCGGCGCCGGCCGCCGCGGCGAGGGCGGCCAGGGCGGCGTCGTCCCGCCCCTCGCTCACGTTCAGCACGCACTCGAGCACGACGTCAGCCTCGCGCCCCTGCTGTCCGGCGGCGCAGGTGGGCTGGTACCGTTCCGCCCATGGGTTCACTCGGGGGCGGAGAGCTCCTCATCATCCTGCTGGTCGTGCTCGTGATCTTCGGTGGTTCGAAGGTCCCGCAGCTGGCCCGTTCGCTCGGTCGGGCGCAGAACGAGTTCAAGCAGGGCCTCAAGGAAGGTGCCAACGAAGACGTTGACACCTCCGACGACAAGCCGGCGTAGCCGCTAGCTGCTCGCCGTCACCGTCGAGCGGCTACCTCGGCGCCGCTTCAGGATCCGCCGGCGCTCACGCTCCGAGCAGCCGCCCCACACGCCGTGGTCGATGCGGTTCACCAGGGCGTGCTCCAGGCACTGCTCCTGCACCGGGCAGTCCGCGCAGATCTTCCGGGCCACCTCCACGCCGGCGCCGTCGCTCGGGAAGAACGTGGAGGGCGGGATGTTGGTGCAGAGCCCTCGGGCCATCCACTCGTAACCGGGGTCCATCGCCTGGGTGCCTGCCTTTCGGGGGGAGCTGCCTCAGTAGTACGGAGGCCGACCTCGTTTGGTTCCCGAGATCTGCGTGCATCCCACACCCTCTACCTGAGAACTCGCTGTGAAAAGGGCTCCGCGCGACGGCAAACCGGGCCGGCGCCGCGAGGATGTCGCCATGGGACCCACCGATGTCGAGCCCACCGAGGGCGAGTCGCCGGACCGACCCGAGCTGACCCAGGAGCTGCCCACCTGGTCGCCGCCGGAGGACCGCACCGCCCAGCGCCCCCTGGCGCCCCCACCTCCGCCGCCTCCCCCTCCGGCCTGGTCGTCGGCCCCCACCGAGCCGGTGGTCGAGGACGACGTCGCGGCACGGTCCGAGCCCGTGGCCGGGTCGTACGCCACCGGGGCGAGCGACCCCGCAGGCGCCTACCTCCCTCCGCCCGCCCCGCCCACCGACGAGGCGGCGGGGCCGTCGGGCACGAGCCCGCGTCGGGCCGCGCTCATCGGCGCGCTGGTCGGTGCCATCGTCGCCGCGCTGGTCGCCACCGGCGTGACCGTCGCGGTGGACGATGACGCGCCCACGTCGGTCGAGCGCCCCGTGATCACCCCCGTCACCACGAGCGATGGCGCCCTCGACGTGCAGGGGATCCTCGCCAAGGTGCAGCCGTCGGTGGTGGCCGTGGAGACGAGTGGCACCACGGCGTCGGGCCCGTTCGAGGGTGCCGGCACCGGCATCGTGCTGAGCAAGGACGGCCTGGTGCTCACCAACTCCCACGTCATCGGGAGCTTCGGTGACATCACCGTGGTGCTCCCCGACGGCAGCAAGCACACGGCGACGCTCGTCGGCCAGTCCCCGGACGACGACGTCGCCCTGATCCAGGCGCAGGACCTCGACGACGACCTCGTCCCGGCCGAGCTCGGCTCCTCCGACGACCTCCAGGTCGGCGACGAGGTCATCGCCATCGGCAACGCGCTGAACCTCGGCGGGGACCCCACCGTCACCCGCGGGATCGTGTCCGCCAAGGACCGCGACCTCACCGCCGAGGGCGTCACCCTCGAGGGGCTCATCCAGACGGACGCCGCCATCAACCCCGGCAACTCGGGGGGCCCGCTCGTGAACGCCGCCGGCCAGGTGGTGGGGATGAACACGGCGATCGTGGCCGATGCCCAGAACCTCGGCTTCTCCATCGCCATCGACGTCGCCCGCCCGATCATCGACGACCTCAAGGCGGGCGAGGGCCAGGTCACACCCGGCCAGGCGTTCCTGGGTGTGTCGAGCACCGACGTCGACGAGCTCGCCGACGGCGTGAAGGCCAACTTCAACATCGACGTGGACGAGGGGGCGTTCGTCACCGACGTCGTGTCCGGGTCTGCGGCGGACGACGCCGGGCTCCAGACCGGCGACGTGATCGTGGAGATCGACGGCGACAAGGTCAGCGGTTCGAACGACGTGCGGGAGAAGATCCTCGACAAGAAGCCGGGCGACGAGATCGAGATCGTCATCCAGCGCGACGGCGACGAGAAGACCCTCCACGCCACGCTCGGCGAGCGGGGCGACCGCTCCTGAGCCCGCCGTCGGTGCGCGGCCCGTCACGCCGGCCGCGCCGCACTGGGGGAACGGACCAGGGTCCCGCTATCGTTGCCCGCCATGTCTGACGTCGCCGCTGCCCCCCTCGAACCGCCCCGTGCCCACGCGCGGGTGGTGTACCTCGGGCCGGTGGCGCCGCACTGGCGCATCGACTCCGACTTCGGGGACCGCCAGGCCATCGACGAGTTCCGCGGCCGGGTCCTGGCCCGCCTGGTGCTGCTCCCGCCCCACGACCCGCAGTTCCGCCGCAACCGGGAGCGGGTGATCCGCGACGCCGAGCGCGAGAACATCCTGCTCGACTGGGACCTCGGGCTCCCCGACGACGAGGCATAGCCCCACCCCGTCCGTTCACCTCCTGGCCATCCAGGCGACAGGGTCCGATCGGTACGCTCGTCCACCGATGGCGGACGAGATCCACTCCGAGCTCGAGGGCCTCCTCGGTGAGCCGGAGCGCGAGCGCCGCTACCTGAACCGCGAGCTCTCCTGGCTCGACTTCAACGAGCGAGTGCTCGCCCTCGCCGCCGACGACACCGTCCCGCTGCTCGAGCGGGCCAAGTTCCTCGCCATCTTCGGCCAGAACCTCGACGAGTTCTTCCAGGTCCGGGTGGCGGGGCTGAAGGAGCAGGTGGCGGCGGGGTTGGGCGTGGCCTCACCTGACGGCCGCACGCCGGGGCAGCAGCTCATCGAGGTGCGCGAGCGGGTGGAGGTGCTGGTGGACCGCCAGCAGCGGCTCTTCCTGGACGAGGTTGCCCCCGGCCTCGCCGCCAACGGCGTCCGGCTGTCCCGCTGGGACGACCTCGACGACGACGACGAGAAGTTCCTCGTCGAGACCTTCGAGCAGCGCATCTTCCCCGTCCTCACACCGCTCGCCGTCGACCCTGGGCACCCCTTCCCGTACATCTCCAACCTGTCGCTCAACCTGGCCGTGCTGCTCCACGACGCCGTCACGGGGGAGCGCCGCTTCGCCCGGGTGAAGGTCCCCGACCTGCTGCCGCGCTTCGTCGTGATGCCGGACGGCGAGCGCTTCGTGCCGCTCGAGCAGGTGATCGCCGCGCACCTCGGCCAGCTGTTCCCCGGGATGGAGGTGGAGTCCACCGCGACGTTCCGCGTCAGCCGCAACGCCGACCTCACCCTCGAGGAGGAGGAGGCCGAAGACCTCCTCGCCGCTGTCGAGGTGGAGCTGCGCCGGCGCCAGTTCGGGCGGGCCGTGCGCCTCGAGATCAGCCACGACATCACCGACGAGGTGCGGGAGCTCCTCCAGCGCGAGCTCGACCTCGGGGAGGACGACACCTACTGCCTCGAGGGGCCGCTCGACCTCGGGGGGCTGTGGTCCGTGCACGCCCTCGACCGTCCCGACCTCAAGGATCCCGTGTTCCAGCGGGTGTCACCGGCCCGCCTCGACAACGGCGAGAAGGAGCGGCCCGACTTCTTCGGCGTGCTGCGCGAGGGCGACGTGCTCGTGCACCACCCCTACGACTCCTTCCGCACCACCGTCGAGGAGTTCATCCGGCAGGCGTCGGTCGACCCGCACGTGCTCGCCATCAAGATGACCCTGTACCGCACCTCCGGCGACAGCCCGATCGTCCGCTCCCTGATCCGCGCCGCCGAGCGAGGGAAGCAGGTGGCGGTGCTCGTGGAGCTGAAGGCGCGGTTCGACGAGGGCGCCAACATCGAGTGGGCGAAGGCCTTGGAGACCGCCGGCGTGCACGTGGTGTACGGGCTGGTGGGCCTCAAGGTGCACACCAAGACCGCGCTCGTCGTGCGTGACGAGCCCGATGGGATCCGGCGCTACTGCCACATCGGCTCGGGCAACTACAACTCCAAGACGGCCCGCACCTACGAGGACACCGGCCTCCTCACCTGCGATCCCGAGATCGGTTCCGACCTCACGCAGCTGTTCAACTTCCTCACGGGGTACGGGCGGGACCTGCGCTACCAGCGGCTCCTGGTGTCACCGCACACCACGCGGTCGGGCATCGAGGCGCTCATCCAGGGCGAGATCGACGACGCTGCCGCCGGGGGCCTCGCCTCCATCACCCTCAAGATGAACAGCCTGGTGGACAGCCGGATGATCGACGCGCTGTACAGGGCCTCGGGGGCGGGGGTGCAGGTCGACCTGATCATCCGGGGCATCTGCTGCCTCATCCCCGGCGTCCCGGGCCTGTCCGAGAACATCCGGGTCCGCTCCATCGTGGGCCGCTACCTCGAGCACAGCCGCATCTACCGCTTCGCCAACGGCCGCGGCCCCGGTCTGCCGACCATCCTCATCGGCTCCGCCGACCTCATGCCCCGCAACCTCGACCGTCGCGTCGAGGCCCTGGTGCCCGTCGACGAGCCCGATCTCCAGCTGCGCCTCGAGGAGATCCTCGAGGTGAACCTGGCCGACGACACCCTGGCGTGGGAGCTCCAGCCCACTGGTGCCTGGCGCCACGTGGACGGCGACGGGTCCGTCGACACGCACCTGCGCCTGCAGGAGATCGCCCGCACGCGGGCACGCCGCCTCGGATAGCCGGTCGGGCCTCCGGCGGCGCGCCGAAGGTTGGTGCCCGGTTCACCTGCGGTTCACCTCGCCCATGCTCCGGGGCCATGCCGCCTGCCTACGGTCGGACCGACGACTCGTCACCTGTAGGACACCCGTTGCTCCCCCAAGGAGGGCACCCCTTGCTCAAGAAGAAGCGGTTCGCCTGGTTGGCTGTGCTGCTCGCGTTCGGCCTCCTGGCCGCGGCGTGCGGCGACGACGACGATGCCGGCGCTGGCGACACCGGCGGGAACGACGCCGACAGCGACTGCCCCACCGACGTCGAGGGCGACGTGGTCGTCTCCGGCTCCTCCACCGTGGAGCCCATCTCCACGGCCGTCGGCGAGAAGCTGCTCGACTGCTCCGGCATCGCCGCCACCGTCGACGGCCCGGGCACCGGAGACGGCTTCGAGCTCTTCTGCAAGGGCGAGACCGACATCTCGGATGCCTCGCGCAAGATCAAGCCCGAGGAGGCCCAGGCCTGTGCCGACGCGGGGATCGACTTCGTCGAGCTGAAGGTGGGCTTCGACGGCATCTCCGTGCTCACCAACCCCGCCAACGACGCCGTCGAGTGCGTGAACTTCGCTGACCTGTACGCACTCTTCGGTCCGGAGGCCGAGGGCGTCGACAAGTGGTCCGACGCCAAGGCCCTCGCCTCCGAGCTGGGCAGCGCCACGGACCTCCCGGACGCCGACCTCACCATCACCGCTCCCGGCACCGAGTCGGGCACCTACGACAGCTTCATCGAGATCGCGTTCAAGAGCATCGCGGCAGCGCGGGTGGAGGCCGGGAAGATCACCGAGGACCAGGCGACCACGAGCCGTACCGACTACGCCTCGCAGGCCGACGACACGGCGATCATCTCCGCCATGGAGGCCGAGGACACCCCGTTCGGCTTCGTGGGCTTCGCCTTCGCCGAGGAGGCGGGTGACAAGGTCAAGGAGATCGAGGTCGCCCCCGAGGCCGGCACCGACTGCGTGGCGCCGTCCGCCGACACGATCGCCGACGGGTCCTACCCGCTGAGCCGGTCGCTGTACATCTACGTGAACGCCGCCAAGGCCAAGGACAACCCGGCCGTCACCGGCTTCGTCGACTACTACCTCTCCGACGCCGGCATCGCCTCAGTGGACGAGGTGGGCTACGTGGACCTCCCGGACGATCAGGTCCAGGCGAGCCGCGACACCTGGGATGCCCGCACCGTCGGGACCACGGCGGAGTAGCCGACCCCTGGAGAGCACCGGGGCCGGCCTGACCTCCCTGAGGTCGGCCCCGGGCCTCCCGCCCTACGCTCGCCCCACGCCACCCGATCCCCGAGGCCGCTGATGTCCGACCTCCCCGTGCCATCGCACGGGCTCACGCTCAACGACTTCCGGGGCGACCGCCGCCGCGTCCGCAAGGAGCGAGTGGTGCGGTGCGTGCTCACCGCGGCCGCCACGGTCTCGATCCTGATCAGCGTCGCCATCATCTGGTCCCTGGCCCGCGAGACGTGGACCTTCGTCACCCAGGTCGAGTGGGACAGCGTGCTGTTCTCAGGAGGTTGGAACCCGCGGTCGGGGCTGTACGACATCCGGACGCTGCTGATCGGCACGCTCTGGGTGACCGTGATCGCCATGGCCGTGGCGGTGCCGATCGGTCTCGGGAGCGCCATCTACCTGTCCGAGTACGCCCGGCCGAGGATCCGGCGCATCCTCAAGCCCACCCTCGAGGTGCTCGCCGGCATCCCGAGCGTCGTGCTCGGCTTCTTCGCCCTCTCCGTGATCTCGCCCTCCATCGTCCAGCGGTTCACCGATGCTGGGCTGTTCAACCTCACCTCGGCCGGCATCGCCGTCGGGATCCTGTCGGTGCCCCTCGTCGCATCGGTGTCCGAGGACGCCCTCCGGTCGGTCCCGTTGGCACTGCGCGAGGCCAGCTACGGGATGGGCGCGAAGAAGATCACCACGGTCACCAAGGTCGTGCTGCCGGCGGCCGTGTCCGGCCTGGTCGCAGCGTTCATCCTGGCGGTCTCCCGAGCCATCGGTGAGACGATGGTCGTGTTCATCGCGGGAGGCGCGGCGGGCTCGCAGCCCTTCGAGACGAGCCCGCTCGAGCCCGGCCTCACCATGACCGCTGCCATGGCCACCGTCGCACAGGGCACCGACCAGGTGAAGGGCGCGGACCTCACCTTCCAGAGCCTCTACTTCGTCGGGGCCGTGCTCTTCCTCATCACCCTGCTGCTCAACTTCGTGGCCGGGCGCTTCGTGCGCAGGGTCCGGCAGGCGTACTGATGGCGACGACGATCGGCATCGGCGCCGAGCACGCGCGGTCGTCGGTGCGCGACCAGCTGACGGGTGGACGCCGCGACACCTCGGGCCGGCTGTTCCAGGTTCTCCTGCTGGCGTCCCTCGGGGTCTCGCTGCTCGTGCTGACCGTGCTCTTCTACGACGTGCTCGTGGAGGGCGTCGGCGTGTTCAGCAGCCGCGCCGAGTCGTTCCTGCGCGGAGGTCTGCGGTCCCGGGCCGCTGCCTCGGGGGTGTTCCAGGCGCTGCGTGGCACGTTCTGGATCGGTGTGTTCGTCGTCGTGTTCTCGTTCCCCATCGGGGTCGCGTCCGCCGTGTACCTCGAGGAGTACTCGAGCAGAGGGCGCTTCGCGCAGCTGGTCGACGTGAACATCCGCAACCTGGCCGGGGTGCCGTCGATCGTCTACGGCATCCTGGGTCTGGCCCTCTTCGTGGATCAGATGGAGTCGGTCACGGGAGGACGCACGCTCATGTCGGCAGGCATCACGCTCGCCATCCTCGTGCTGCCGATCGTGATCATCACGTCGGCCGAGGCGGTGCGGGCGGTGCCGAGCGCGCTGCGGGAGGGCGCCTACGGGGTGGGCGCCACCCGCTCCGAGGTGGTGCGCACCCAGGTGATCCCGTACGCCCTGCCCGGCATCATCACCGGCACGGTCCTCGCCCTGGCTCGGGCCATCGGCGAAGCCGCTCCCCTCTACCTCGTCGGTGCGGTCACCGGGCTCCTGCCGGGCAAGGAGGGCCTGCTCGACCCGAGCCAGCTGCACGAGCGGTTCACCGCGCTGCCCGTCGTGATCGCGGAGTGGTCGAAGACGCCCCGTGAGGGCTTCGGCGAGATCGCCGCCGCCGCCATCATGGTGATGCTCGTCATCGTGCTGATCATGAACACGATCGCGATCCTCCTCCGCACGCACTACGAGAAGAAGAGGTCATGACCATGGCCGGTCGAGACGTCGACCTGACGCCCGCCATCGAGCGCACGGAGCCCCTTGACGTGGAAGAGATGACACCTGACGCCGAACCCGTCGTCACGGACGCCGACGTGTCGCCGCGCGAGGTGGTGTTCGCGGTGAAGGACCTCGACGTGTACTACGGCACGTTCCGAGCGGTCCGGGATGTGAGCATCGACGTGCACCGCACCGAGATCACGGCGTTCATCGGGCCGTCCGGCTGCGGCAAGACCACGGTGCTCCGCTGCTTCAACCGGATGAACGACCTCATCGAGACGGCGCGCGTCGAAGGGTCGATCACCTACCACGGCGTGGACCTCTACGACCGGGCCGTCAACCCGGTGGAGGTTCGACGGCGCATCGGGATGGTGTTCCAGAAGCCCAACCCGTTCCCGAAGTCGATCTACGACAACGTCGCCTACGGGCCGAAGATCGCGGGCGTGAAGGGCAACATGGACGACATCGTCGAGCGTGCCCTCCGAGGGGCGGCGCTGTGGGACGAGGTGAAGGACCGGCTCAAGGCATCGGGGCTCAGCCTGTCCGGCGGCCAGCAGCAGCGGCTCTGCATCGCGCGGGCGATCGCCAACGACCCCGAGGTCCTCCTGATGGACGAGCCCTGCTCGGCACTCGACCCGATCGCCACCGCCCGCATCGAGGACCTGATGCAGGAGATCAAGGACCAGTACACGATCGTCATCGTCACCCACAACATGCAGCAGGCCGCTCGCGTGAGCGACCGCACCGCGTTCTTCACCACCGAGGTGAACTCGGAGAGCGACACCCGCACCGGTCTGCTGATCGAGTGCGACAGCACCGACAAGATGTTCTCGAACCCCAGCGACGAGCGGACGGAGAACTACGTGACCGGCCGCTTCGGATGAGCTCCAGCGCGCAGCCGCTCGAACCCATGCGGCATGGGTTCCGCGAGGAGCTGGACCAGCTCCGGCTCCAGGTCGAGCTGATGGGCGTGCGCGTCGACGAGAACCTCGAGCGGATGCGCGAGGGCCTTCGCACCGGCGACCCCGCCCTCGCCGACCTGGCGTTCCGGGCCGACAACGAGATCGACGCGATGAACGTGTCGCTCACCGAGCGGTGCTACCTGTTGCTCGGCCGCGAGGCGCCGGTGGCCTCTGACCTCCGCTTCGTCGTGTCGGTGCTCCGCATCATCGCCGAGCTCGAGCGGGTGGGGGACCTTGCCCTCAGGGTGGTGAAGCTCACGCCGAAGCACGAGCTCCTGCGCCAGTCGGACGTGCTGTTCGACATCCTGACCACCGTCGCCGACGAGGCGGTGGAGATGTACCGCGTCGCCCTCCGCGCCTGGTCGGCCCAGGACCTACGGCTGGCGACCGAGCTCGCCACGCAGAACCGCAGCCTCGACCTCTACTACGAGCGCCTGATGGCCGAGCTCAAGCGGCTCGACGGGCCGGACGCGGTGGCGATCGCCATGGCCGCCTTCACCGCGGGGCGAGCCCTCGAGCGGATCGCCGACCACAGTGCGATCATCGGGGCACGTCTGCGGTACCTCATCACCGGCGAGCCCGCTCACCTCGCCGCTGAGGTCCGCTAGGAGGATCGGGCCTACGTGCTGCTCTCCCTCGTGCTCGCTGCGGTGGTCGTCGTCCTCGTCACGACGCTCACGATGGTCCTCGCGGGCCAGAAGCGGCTCGCCCGTCGACTGGTGGCGGCCAGTCGCCGGCTCTCCGAGGACATCGAGCCCCTCGGCTCCGGTCTGGCCGAGGCCACCTCGGTCGTCGAGCGCGCGGTGGACCGGGCGGTGCTCGGGGGCGAGGGCTCGATGGCGGAGGCGCGGCTCGCCAGCGCGCTCGGAGGCATCCCCCAGGGCGTGGTGGTGTTCGACCACCGCGGCACGCTCGTGTTCCGCAACGACGTGGCCGCGAGCTACCTGGAGGCGCGCCACGCCGAGGCACTGGTGGAGGAGGCGATCGTCGAACAGGCGGATCGGGTGTCGATCGCCAACGACGTCCCGCCCCGCACCATCGAGCTGTTCGGACCGCCACGCCGCACGCTCGTGCTGAGCGCCACGCCGCTGTACCAGGGGCTGCGGCGACTCGGGGTGCTGGTGGTCGTCGACGACGTCACGGACCGGCGCCGGCTCGAGGCGGTGCGGCGCGACTTCGTCGCCAACATCAGCCACGAGCTGAAGACGCCCGTGGGCGCGCTCGCTCTGTTGGCCGAGACCCTCCTCGCCGAAGACGACGCCGCCGTGGCGCACCGCCTCACCGAGCGCATGCTGGCCGAGGCCTTCCGCGTCGGGCGCACCATCGACGACCTCCTGGAGCTGTCCCGGATCGAAGCCGACGAGGAGGCCCGACGCGACGACGTGCCCGTGCACCTGGTGATCGCTGAAGCCGTCGATCGCGTCCGGCCGGCCGCCGAGCAGCAGGGCATCACCATCGAGCTGCAGGAGCCCCCCAAGCGCCTGGTCGTGTCGGGCGACCGCCGGCAGCTCGTCTCCGCCACCTACAACCTGCTCGAGAACGGCGTGAAGTACTCCGATCGCGGCTCGAGCGTCGTGGTGCGGGCCCGCACCGACGGTCGCTGGGTCGACATCGAGGTCGAGGACCACGGGATCGGCATCCCCCGGCGCGACCTCGAGCGGGTCTTCGAGCGCTTCTACCGCGTCGACCGCGCGCGCAGCCGGGAGACCGGAGGCACCGGGCTCGGCCTCGCCATCGTGCGCCACGTCGCCAGCAACCACGCCGGCGATGTGCGGGTCGAGTCCGCCGAAGGCGAAGGTTCCACGTTCACCCTGCGGCTCCCGGTCGGTGCCGGGCCGGTCGCCGTGACTGCAGAGGCAGGCTGATCCTCGATGCCCACCCCCGATGCCACCGTGCTCGTCGTGGAAGACGAGG
Organism: Acidimicrobiales bacterium; assembly: GCA_045807565.1. Lineage (GTDB taxonomy): Bacteria > Actinomycetota > Acidimicrobiia > Acidimicrobiales > VFJN01 > VFJN01. The sequence goes on from JBJMHD010000172.1 coordinate 12,526, forward strand.
ACTCCTTCGTCGAGGCCCTCACCGTCGGGCTGAAGCGCGAAGGGTTCCGTGTGCAGGTCGCGTCCGACGGCGCCGAGGCGCTCGAGCGCTTTGACGCCATCCGGCCCGACCTCGTCCTGCTCGACGTGATGCTCCCGAAGATCTCCGGCATCGACGTCTGCCGCGAGATCCGCCGGAAGTCGTCGGTGCCCATCATCATGGTCACCGCCAAGGGCAGCGAGATCGACACGGTGGTGGGGCTCGAGGTCGGCGCCGACGACTACGTCACCAAGCCCTACCGGCTCCGGGAGCTGGTCGCCCGCATGCGGGCGGTGCTGCGCCGCCGGGCCAACGACACCTCCTCCTACGAGCTCAGCGGTGACGCCCTGCAGGTGGGCGACGTCGCCCTCGACCCTCAGCGCCACGAGGTGATGGTGCGGGGCGAAGCGGTGCCCATGCCGCTCAAGGAGTTCGAGCTCCTGGAGCTGCTGCTCGCCAACGCCGGCCATGTGCTCCCGCGGGAGACCCTGATCGACCGCGTCTGGGGATCCGACTACGTGGGCGACACGAAGACGCTCGACGTCCACGTGAAGCGGCTTCGGGCCAAGGTGGAGCCCGATCCGTCCAGCCCCACGCGCATCGTCACGATCCGGGGCCTGGGCTACAAGTACGACGTCCCCAGGGGCTGACCGCCCGATCGGGGCGTCGCACCCGGCTCGTACGATGGGGCCGATGTCGAGCCCAGCCGGGTGGGAGCCCTACCGGTCGCCCAAGCAGCGGGCGGGTGCGGATGCCTTCCACCTGTCGCCGTTCGCTCGGCTCGCGCGCACCCACGTCCTCGTCGCCGCCGCCGACGCCCTGGTGGCGATCGCGCTCGCCAACTCGCTGTTCTTCGACCTCGACCCGCACGATGCCCGCTGGAAGGTGTTCCTCTACCTCGCCCTCACCATGGCCCCGCTCGCCGTGGTCGCCCCCTTCATCGGGCCCGTCCTCGACCGCACCGTCGGCGGAAGGCGATGGATGCTCATCGGCGTCACCTTCGGGCGCGCCCTGCTCTGCTTCGTGATGATCGACGACCTCCAAGGGCTGCTGCTGTTCCCGGAGGCGTTCGCGGTGCTGGCCATGGGGAAGGCCTACGCCGTCTCACGTAGCGCCATCGTGCCCACGGTGGTGCACGACGACGCCGAGCTGGTGGAGGCCAACTCGAAGCTCCAGCTGCTCTCGGGCATCGCCGTGCCCCTCGCCGCCATCCCCGCGGCGCTGGCCTACGCCATCGCCGGCTCCGAAGCGGTGCTCGTGCTCGCCGTCGTCGTGTACCTGGCGGCGGCGCTGGCGGCGCTGCGCATCCCGAAGACGCAGATCGCCGCCGCCCCCGCCACCGCCGAGGAGTCGGCCGAGCTCCACGGTGGTGGCATCCGCTTGGCGGCGTCGGCCATGGGGCTGGTGCGCGGCATGGTGGGCTTCCTCACCTTCCTCGTGCTCTTCGACCTGCGTGACGACCCCACCTGGCAGATCGGTGCCGTGCTCGTGATCACCGGTGCCGGGGCGCTCGTCGGCTCCGCGGTCGCGCCGTCGCTGCGCCGCGGGCTGCCGGAGGAGCGCATCCTGCTGCTCGCCCTGTCGGTCGCGGTGGCGGGAGGGCTCACCGCCGCGTGGGTCGGCGACCTGCCCGGCAGCATGCTCCTCGCCGCCGTCGTGGCCATCGTGTCGACGTCGGGTCGCCTCGCCTTCGACTCGATCGTGCAGCGCGACGCGCCCGAGGCGAACCGCGGGCGCTCGTTCGCATCCTTCGAGCTTCGCTTCCAGATCGTGTGGGTGATCGGCGCCGTGATCCCCGTGCTCGTACGCATCCCGCTCACGGTGGGGTTCCTGGCCATCGCCGGCGTCGCCGCGTTCGCGCTCTTCACCTACGTCGCCGGGCAGCGAGGCCTCAGCCGGGGCGGGGAGCCCTCGGGCGACGACGAACCGACCGCGATCACGGACCCCACCACGGTCGACCACACCGCCATCCAGACCCTCCCGGACGACACCCGCATCCAGGACTGACGGCGGACGGGATCGAATCAAGGACAAGGGCGCGACGAGGCGGCAGGGTGCCCTCGGTGTCGCCACGCCTGCTCTCGCACGTCGGCCGCGAAACGTGCGCTGGCCGACAGGTGGGGTGCACCAGCGCACGATCCTCGGAACGCCGGCTGTCCGGGCCGGCCAGGCACGTCGGCGGTCCAGCGATCAGCCCCCTACAGCGAGAGGCGGGCGAGCCAGAGGCCGGGGGCGTCGACCTCAGGAGGGGTGGGGAGCTGCTCGTCGCCCTGCCAGAGGCGGCGCAGGCCCTCGTCGCCCTCGCGCTCCATGACGCCGCTCACGAACGCGCTGCCGCGGTCGTAGGTGGCCTGCGTGAGCTCGAGGCCGAACAGCCGCTCGACGAACCGGTCGGCAGCGGCGGCTTCGACGCGCCGACGCCGCAGCGCCTCGGTGAGCATCGGGTAGTCGGTGATGAGCTGCGAGCCGACCACGTCGACGACGTGGTCCACCACGCCGACGACCACCGAAACGATGGCCTCCAGGGCCGGCCGGATCGACTCCTGTTCGGGCGACGTGATCGCGCCGAGGATCACGTCGGGGGAGCCGATCGCCTCTTGGAGGTTCGACAACGCGGACGGGTCGGCGAGGTCGATCTCCCCGATGCGGTCTTCGAGGGCCGAGGGGTCGTTGCGGAAGCTCGACACGTAGCGCGTGAGCAGGTCGTCGAGGCGAGCGCGGACGTGGGGCACGCCGAGCACGGCGTGCGACGCCACCTCGTGCACGCAGATCCACAGGCGCAGGTCGTCGGGCGCGAGGCTCCACTCGCTCGCGAACGCGTCGAGGTTGGGCACGACGAGGAGCAGCTCGTCGGCAGTTGGCCCCGTGAGCGGGCGCGGGATCGGGAGGTCGTACTGGCCGAAGGTGCGCTGGGCCAGGTGACCGACCATGGACCCGGCCGTCATCGCCAGCACCATGGGCTGGAACATCTGGAGCATCCCGCTGAACATCCCGCTCATCGGGTCGAGGTCGTCGTCGTCGTCTGGCGCGTCACCGGGGCCGAGGGCTTCGGCCAGGCGCTCGACGAGCGGTCGGTAGGCCTCCAGGCTCTCCATCACCCATCGGGTGCGGTTGACCGGTTGCACCGACACGGCCCGGCCGCTCACCGAGGTGGACAGGCCGGTGGCGTCGGCGACCCGCAGGTCGGCCACCCGAGCGAGCTGCTCGATCCGCATGCGCTCCATCGGGTCGACGTTGGGCTCGCTGGTGCCCTCGGTGGCGACGCTGATGGCCAGCTGACGGGCGCCGTCCCACGACCCCCCGCCCTGCTGGCCGAGGAGGCGGGCGATGTCGCCGAAGAGCGGCATGCCCTCGAACGGGTTCCCGAGTGGACCGTCGTCAGCCACGAGGGCATCGTAGGGCGATGGCATCCGGAACCGGCCTCGGGCCCGAGGTGGTGGTGGTGACGGGCGGGGCGTCCGCCCTCGGGCGCCGTGTGGCCGCCCTCGCCGCCGGGGATCCGGCGGTCGGACGCGTCGTCGCCCTCGATCGGCGCCTCGTGGCGCCCCCCATCCCCGGCGTCGAGGCGCACACCGTCGACCTCGCCGCGGGCGACCTGAAGACCTTGCTCGAGGGCGCGACGTCGGTGGTCCACCTCGCCGAGGTGAGCGGGCCGGAGGCGCCGGAGGAGGAGGCTCTCGGCGACGGCGCCCTCGCCCGGCGGGTGCTCGATGCCGCGTCGGCGGTCGGTGCCGAGCACATCGTGCTGCTGTCGAGCGCCATCGTGTACGGCGCGTGGGCGAACAACCCGGTCCCTCTCACCGAGGACGCGCCGCTGCGACCCAACCCCGGTGTGGTGGCGGCCTCC
>JBJMHD010000173.1:0-50604 GCA_045807565.1 Acidimicrobiales bacterium
AGCAGCGTGACGTTGAGGTCCTCGATGCTCTCGACGACGAGGTCAGCGGCGGCGAAGTCGTTGAACCGGGTGATCCGGCTCGGCACCGCCACCGCCGTCATGCCTGCCGCCTTGGCGGACGCGACGCCGTGGGCGGAGTCCTCGAGCGCGACCGAGCGCGCCGGCGCGGCGCCGAGGTCGGCGCACGCCCGCAGGTACACGTCGGGCGCGGGCTTGCCGACGCCGCCCACCACGTCGGCCCCGATCACCGCGCCGAAGCTGCCCCGCAGGCCGAGGCGTCCGAGGTGGCGATCGAGCCAACCCAGCGAGGAGGACGAGGCCACGCCGATCGGCACGCCCGCCGCCACGAGGCTGTCCACGAGCACCTCGATCCCGGGCAGCAGCGGCATCGCATCGCGGTTCGACCGGTCCTGTGCCTCGTACGCCGCCGAGAAGGCCTGCCGCTCGAACCCCTCGATCTCCAGGGCATCCATGAGGATCGACCACGCCAGGTCGTCGTCCTCCTCGCCGAGGCCGACGATCGCGCTCCACGCCTCCACGCTGAGCTCGTGGCCGTGCTCGGCGAACGCCACGACCGCGGACTCGTAGATCGCCCACTCGCTGTCGATGATGAGGCCGTCGAAGTCGAAGACGACCGCGTCGAGCGTCATCGCCGCGCCCAGCGCACCAGCGCGTCGACGAGCCCGGGCACCGTGTGGACCTCGGCCTCGAGCGCCACGGCGAGCCCGTGGTCTCGCGCCGTCTGCGCCGTGACCGGGCCGATGCACGCGACCACCGACGGCACCGCGTCGATCCCCGCTGCCTCGACGAAGCGCTCCACCGTGGACGACGACGTGAACGTGATGGCGTCGGCCCCCGCCATCGCCTCACGTTGCTGGTCCGTGACGGAGGCGGGCAACGTCCGGTAGGCGTCGACGACGTCGACGGTCCAGCCGCGCTCGCGGAGCCCGTCGGGCACCACGTCTCGCGCCACCTCGGCACGGGCGAGCAGGGCTCGACCCGGCCCGCCGGTGCCCGCCATGGCGTCGAGGAGCGCCTCGGCGACGAACGCCTCCGGCACGAGGTCAGCCCGCACGCCGGCGACGGCCAGCCGGGCGGCGGTCGCAGGACCGATGGCGGCGACGCGCGCGCCGCCGAACGCCCGGGCATCGAGTCCTGCCTCGGACAGCGCGGCCACCAGGCGCGCCGCGCCGTTGGGGGAGGTCACGATGACCCAGTCGTACCCGCCGAGCCGGGTGGCGGCCTCGCGCAGCGCGGCGCCACCGTCGGCCGGGTCGGCGATCTGGATCACCGGGACCTCGACCGGCTCGGCGCCCGCCTCACGGAGGGCGCGGGTCAGGGCGGAGGCCTGGTCGCGGGTGCGGGTGACGACGACGCGCTTGCCGAAGAGCGGGCGCCGCTCGAACCACGCCAGGTCGACGGCCGCCACCTCGCCCACCACGATCACCGAGGGGGTGGCGAGCGGTCGGTCGCCGATGGTGGCGAGGGTGGACCGCACGGTCTCCTGCTCCGGGCGCGTGCCCCACCGCACCGCGGCGACGGGCGTCGACGGGTCGAGCCCACCGGCGATGAGCTCGTCGGCGATGCGCCCGATCCGGGCCACCCCCATCAGGATGACGATCGTGCCGCCCACGCGGGCGACGGCGTGCCAGTCGACGCTGCCCTCGGCGCCTGCCCGCGGGTCCTCGTGGCCGGTGACGACCGTGAACGAGGTGGACGAGTGGCGCAGCGTCACCGGGATCCCGGCGTAGGCGGGCACCGCGATGGCCGACGTGATCCCCGGGACGACCTCGAACGGCACACCGCCCTCGGCCAGCGCGGCAGCCTCCTCGCCGCCGCGCGCGAACACGAACGGGTCGCCGCCCTTGAGGCGGACGACGGTGGCGCCGGTCCGGCCACGCTCGACGAGCAGCGCGTTGATCTCCTCCTGGCTCATGGTCACCCGGCCGGGCGCCTTGCCGACGCTGATGCGCTCCGCCCTCGGGGGTGCGAGGTCGAGCAGGGCCTCCACCGAGAGCCGGTCGTACACCACGACGTCGGCCCGCCGCAGCACCTCGTCGGCGCGGACGGTGAGGAGGCCAGGGTCACCCGGCCCCGCGCCGACCAGGTACACCGTCATCCGGGCGAGCCTAGGAGCACACCTCGAACATCAGCGCAGCGGCAGCAGCGCGTCGGCCGTGATCTCGCAGTGCCCCAGGTGCTGGAACAGCTCCTCGATCACGTGCAGGACGAGCGAGGCGTCATCGCCCGGGGCGACCTCCAGCTGATCGAGCGTGCGGGCGTTGGCGGGATGGACGCCGCCGGCGACCACCTCCACGTCGGCGGCGAGCTGAGCGAGGCACGCGTCGACACGATCGTGCAGCTCGACCACGGTCGCCGTGGCGGTGAACTCGGCGGCCCGGTCGCGCGTAGTGGGCCGTCCCGCTCCCACGTGCCCCAGCCAGAACTCGGCCACGCCACAGCAGTGGATCACCAGGCTCGCGACCGAGTTGACCTGCGGCGCGATCGGTCGCTCGTTGACCCGCTCGTCACCGAGGCGGTCCGCCACCGCCAGCATCCGCTCGAAGGCGAACCTCGCATAGGCGGTCGCGGTCGTGGCGGAGAGCTCCACGCCGAGCACGGTAACGCTGCGCGTCGAACGAGCTCGACGATCGCGGTCAGCGGTCAGGCGCCGAGGCGGGCGCGCAGGTCGGCGGCGAGCGAGGCCCCGACGGCCGGGTCGCGACCCACTGCGGTGCCGCGCACGGTCGTGCGGGCATCCTCGGTGCCGAGGAAGGCGGTGACGGTGACGTCGCCAGCGTCGAGCACGGCGTGGGCGCCTGCCGGCAGCGAGCAGTCGCCCCCGAGCTCGGCCAGGAAGGCGCGCTCCGCGTCGACGCAGCGCCTCGCCGCTGCGTCCTCCACCTGAGCAAGGAGGGCCCGGAGGTCGGCGTCGTCGTCGCGGCACTCGACCCCGAGGGCAGCCTGGGCGACCTGGGGCACCATCACGTCGACAGCCAGGCGCTCCGCGATCCGGTCGGCGAGCCCGAGCCGATCGAGCGCGGTGGCGGCGACGACGACGACGTCGTGCTGGGCCGCCTTGGCCAGGCGCGTCTGCATGTTCCCGCGGAGCTCCACCATCCGGAGGTCGGGCCGGTGGCGCCAGAGCTCCGCTCGGCGGCGGAGGGAGCCGGTGGCGACCTCCGCGCCGTCCGGGAGGTCGGTGAGCGTGCTGCCCACCAGCGCGTCGCGAGGATCGCCTCGCTCGGGCACGGCGGCGAGCGCCAGCCCCGGGAGCGTGATCGCCGGCAGGTCCTTGGCGCTGTGCACGGCGAGGTCCGCCCGCCCCTCGAGCACCGCCGCCTGCACCTCCTTCGCGAACACGCCCTTGCCCCCGAGCTCGTGGATCGGGACGTCGAGCTGCCGGTCGGCCTGGGTGTCGACGACGACGAGCTCCACCTCGACGGCGGGGTCGACGCCACGCAGGAGCCCGGCCACGTGCTCCGCCTGCCACCGCGCGAGCGGGCTCCCGCGCGTGGCGGCGCGGATCAGCACGTCCGTCCTCCCCCCGCGGCCTGTGGCCGCCAGTCAGCCTGCGCCTGTCGCGCAACCACAGGCCGCGGCCGTTCAGGCGTCGTCGAGGCCGAAGAGGTCGCGGAGGGCGGCGACGAGGCGGTCGCCGCGCGGCGAGCCGGCCGCGTCCTTCAGGGCGAGCTGCGGGTCGTGGAGGAGCTTGCCGATGATCCCGTGGGTGAGCGCGTCGATCGCGGCGCGCTGGTCGTCGTCGAGGTCGCCGAGGCGGGCCCGGAACCTCTCGACCTCGGACTGGCGGACCACCTCGGCGCGATCGCGGAGGGCCACGATGATCGGTGCGACCTCGCGCGCCGAGGAGGCGCTGAGGTACTGCTCCAGCTCGTCGTCGATGATCGTCCGCACGCCGGCGACCTCGCCCTCCCGTGCGACCTCACCGGCGGCGGCGAAGGCTCGCAGGTCGTCCATGTCGAGGAGCGTCACACCGGGGAGGCTGCCGACGGCGGGGTCCACGTCGCGTGGCACCGCGATGTCGACGATCAGGAGCGGCCGACCGGCACGGCCCTCGAGGACCGGCGCCAGCTCCTCGGCTTCGACGATCGGCGTGGCGGCGCCCGTGGAGGTGAGCAGCACGTCCACGTCGGCCAGCGCGGAGGGCACGTCGCCGAGCCGCACCGCTCGACCGCCGGTGCGCTCGGCCAGCGCGAGCGCGGTGTCCCACGTGCGGTTCGCGATGACCAGCTGGGTGCCGGCCTTGGCCAGACCGAGCGCCATCGCCTCTCCCATGTCGCCGGCGCCGAGCACCAGCGCCACCCGCCCGGCCAGGCCGTCGAGCCGCTGGGCGGCCATGGCGACGGCGGCCTGCGAGACGGAGGTGATGTGGCGGCCGATGGCGGTGTCGGTGCGGGCCCGCTTGCCCGCCTCGAGGGCGTGGCGGAAGAGGAGGTTCAGCGCCGGCCCCGCCGCGCCCTCCTCGCGCGCGCGCTCCCACGCCTGCTTCACCTGGCCGAGGATCTCGCTCTCGCCGAGCACGGCGGAGTCGAGCCCGGCCGCCACCCCGAACAGGTGGGCGACCGCCGGCGCGTCGTAGTGGACGTAGAGGTGGTCGCTGAAGTCCTCGGGCGCCAGGAACGCGACCTCGGCGAGGAAGTCGCGGATGTCCTGGTACGCACCGTGGAAGCGCTCGGCGACGGCGTAGACCTCGGTGCGGTTGCACGTGGAGAGCACGACGGCTTCGGACACGTCGGTGCGGGAGATGAGGTCGTGGAGGGCCTTCGACAGCGCGGCATCACCGATGGTCATGCGCTCGAGCAGGTCGAGCGGCGTGCTGCGGTGGTTCAGCCCGATGACGACGACGGACACGCGGCGGTCTCCTAGGGTTCCGAGCCCAGGGGGTGCGGATCGGCGGGGTGGAGGGTGGCTCGCAGGAGCTCCCTGGCCTCGTCGACACGACCGGCCCGGACGAGGTCCAGCATCCCCGAATCGAGGGCCGTCCGCCAATCCGCGCCGAGGCTCGATCGGCCGGCTGCCAGCAGCTCGGCCCGGGCCTCGGAGAGCAGGTCGACCAGCGCGTCGACCTCCTCGCCGACCTCCTCCGAGAGCCGGTCGCGGAGCCACGCGGCGAGGGCGGGGCTGTGCCCGCCGGTGGACACGGTGACGAGGACGCGGCCGCGGTCCAGACGGGCCGGCAGGGTGTAGGAGCACCGGTCGGGGTCGTCGGCGGCGTTCACCCACACGCCCGCGGCCTCGCCGTCGTCGAACACGGCCTGGTTGGTCCCCGGATCGTCGGTGCAGGCCACCGCCAGCCGGAAGCCGGCGACCTCGCCCCGCTCGTACGCACGCTCCTCCCAGGTGAGCTCGAGCGCCTTCACCGCGTCGCCCACCGCCTCGGCGACGACGTGCACCACGGCCCCGGCGGCGACGAGCCCCCGGGCCTTCTCCGCCGCGACCCCGCCGCCGCCCACCACGAGCACCCGCTTCCCGTCGAGCAGCAGGTTCACGGGGTACAGCGGGCCGTCAACGGGCATGTGACGGCTCAGTCCGTCTCGGCGCGGCGCCGGAGCCGAGCCGGCTTCGCCGGTCGGCGGGAGGCACTTGCGGAAGGCGGTTCGAGCGGAGCGAGGCCTGGAGCAAGCATCGAGGCAGCTCAGTCGGCGAGCGCGACCGGGGGGCCGCCGGACTGGCGCTGCTGGTAGAAGCTCAGGATCTGCAGCTCGACGGCCAGGTCGACCTTCCGGAGCGACACCTCGGGCGGCACCGCGATCACGGTGGGCGCGAAGTTGAGGATCGACGGCACGCCCGCCGCCGTCAGGCGATCGGCGACGTCCTGGGCGGCCGACGCTGGGGTGGCGATGATGGCGATGGCGATGTTGCGCTCGGCCGCGACGGCCGGGAGGTCGTCGATGGAGCGCACCACGATGCCGTGGACCTCGGTGCCGATCACGTTCGGATCGGCGTCGAAGAGCGCGGCGATCGGGAAGCCCCGCTCCCCGAACCCGCCGTAGTTGGCGAGGGCCTGGCCCAGGTTGCCGAGCCCGACGATGGCGACCGGCCAGTCCTGGGTGAGCCCGAGCTCCCGGCTCATCTGGAAGAGGAGATACTCGACGTCGTACCCCACCCCCCGGGTGCCGTAGGACCCGAGGTAGGAGAGGTCCTTGCGGACCTTGGCGGCGTTCACGCCGGCGAGCTCGGCGAGCCGCTCCGAGCTGATCGTGGTGAGCCCCGCGTGCTGGCCCTCGAGCAGGCTGCGCAGGTACAGGGGGAGCCGGGCGACGGTGGCCTCGGGGATCTTCCGGTGCGGCGCCATCGTCCCCAGCGTAGGCCCGCGTTCACATGTTCACTTGTCACCCGTCGAGGTCATCGAGCAGGTGGCGGCGGCCTCACCCGGCGGCGCGGAGCTCCTGGCGCAGCACCTTGCCGGTGGCGCTCTGGGGGATCTCGGCGACGAACATCACCTTCTGCGGGCACTTGTACCGGGCGAGGTGGGCCTCGCAGTGCTGGATCAGCTCGTCCTCCTCCACGCTGGCGCCGTCGGCGGTGACGACGTACGCCTTGACGGCCTCGCCGGAGTGCGGGTGGGGCACGCCGATCACCGCCGCTTCGGCCACGTCCTTGTGGAGCCGGAGCACCTCCTCGACCTCGGCCGGGTACACGTTGAACCCCGACACGATGATGAGGTCCTTCACCCGGTCGACGAGGAAGAGGAAGCCGTCGTCGTCCACCACGGCGACGTCGCCCGTGCGCAGCCAGCCGTCGGGGGTGAGGGTGCGGGAGGTGGCCTCGGGGTCCTCCCAGTAGCCGGCGAACACGTTCGGGCCCCTCACCCAGATCTCGCCGGGGTCGCCGACGAGCGCGTCGTCGCCGGCCGCGTCCACCAGGCGGACCTCCAGGCCGGGGAGCGGCACGCCGATGCTGCCCTCGGGCGCCTCGTAGCCGGTGCCGGAGGTGACGACGGGCGACGCCTCGGTGAGCCCGTAGCCCTCCATGATCGCGACGCCGAACCGCTCCTGGATGGCGCGCCGCACCTGGGGATCGAGCTTCGCCGCCCCCGACGTGCCCACCCGGACGGTGGCCAGGTCGCCGGGCCGTGTGCCCGGGAGCGACGCCCACGCGCTCCACATCGCCGGCGCGCCGCTGATCACCGTGATGCCGTGGGCGCGGATCGACTCGATCGCCGACTGCGGGTCGAAGCGCTCCACGAGGAGCACGGCGGAGCCGGCGACGAGGGAGAGGCCGAGGACGACGTTGAGGCCGAAGATGTGGAAGAAGGGCAGCACGCCGAGGACGACGTCGTCCGGACCCTGCTGCCGGCCGGGGTGGGCCTGGCACTGCTCGAGGTTCGACAGGAGGTTGCCGTGCGTGAGCATCGCCGCCTTCGGCGACCCCGCGGTGCCGCTCGTGAAGATCAGGACGGCGAGGTCGTCGGGCTGGCGGTCGACGATCGGCGCCGGCTCGTGTGCGATGAGGTCGTCGATCGGGATCGCCCCTGCGATCTCGCCGAGCTGGCTGGCGACCACGGTCTCGAGGGTCGGGATCGCGGTGCGGTCGAGCATGCCGATCACGGCCTTGGCGGTGGGGCCGGCGATCACGGCGCGGGCCTCGATCGCAGCCAGCTCCTGCTGGATCTCGGGCACCGGGCTCAGCGGGTTCAGCGGGACGGCCACGAGGCCGGCGCCGAGCGCGGCGAGGTAGGAGATGACGAAGTACCAGTTGTTGGCGGCGACGATGCCCACCCGGTCGCCCGGCTCGAGCCCCAACCCGATCAGGCCGCCCCGCAAGCCGGCCACCTGCGTGCGCAGGTCGCCGTAGGTTGTGGCCTGCCCGCGGGAGATCAGCGCCACCGCGGCATCGGGGTGTGGGTCGATGATCGTCGCCAGGTTCACAGCGGCAGTCCAGCACAGGGCTGCAGGACGGGTGGAACCTCGCGGCGCGCCCGCTCAAGTCTGTCCCGGTTTGTCCCGATGAAGGAGGGGATGCCCGCTCGCCCCCTCGCGCGCCGACGCTGGCGGTGGTTCCCTGCCCTGGTGGCCACCGTCCTGCTGGCCGGAGGAGCCGTGGCGGGGGCGTCCCCGACCGAGGTCGCCGCCGTGAGCAGGCCGTCCCGACCGGTGTCGATGACCGCCGACCCGGGCACCGAGGCGCAGTTCGTCAGCCGCATCAACAGCCTGCGGGCGTCCAAGGGGCTCCGCCAGCTCCAGGTGAGCAGCGAGCTCACCGGGGTGGCTCGCCGGTGGACGGACCACATGGTCGCGGACGGCGGCATCAGCCACAACCCGAACCTGGGCTCCCAGGTGAGCGGCAACTGGACGAAGCTCGGCGAGAACGTGGGCGTGGGCTACGACGTCGACGGGCTGATGAAGGCGTTCATCAACAGCGCGCCGCACTACCACAACCTCGTCGACCCCGACTGGAACTACGTGGGCGTCGGCGTCTCCTACGGCAGTGACGGTCGGATGTACACCACCCACAACTTCATGGCGAAGCCGAGCGGGTCCACCGCGCCGCCGCCCCCGCCGCCGCCGTCGACGACGCGCACCACCACCCCCCGGGCGGCCTCCACGACGACGGCGCCACCCCCGCCGCCCACCACGACCACCACTGCGCCGCCACCGCCTCCGGAGCCCACCGAGGAGCGCGTCACCGCCGTCCTCGATCCCCTCCGGAGCCTCGAACAGCCGTGAAGGGGCGAGACTGGTCGCGATGACCGCGGCCGTCGCGACCGAAGACCTCACCCGCTCGTTCGCCAGCGGCATCGCGCTCGACGGTCTGACCCTCGACGTGCAGCAGGGTGAGGTGCTGGCCCTCCTCGGGCCGAACGGTGCGGGGAAGACCACCACGGTCCGCCTGCTCAACGGCATCCTGCGACCGGACCGGGGACGGGCCCTCGTGCTCGGCCTCGACCCCACCGTCGACCCCAACGCGATCCGCCGGCGGACCGGCGTCCTCACCGAGCACGCTGGGCTCGACGAGCGGCTGACCGCCCGCGAGAACCTCGTGCTCACCGGGCGCATGCGCGGGCTCGACCGGCGCAGCGTGGAGCAGCGGACCACCGAGCTCCTCGAGCGCTTCGGCATGGCCGACCGCGCCGACCTCGCCGTGCAGGGCACGTCCACCGGGCAGCGGAAGCGGCTCGCGCTCGCCCGCGCGCTGTTGCACGATCCCGACGTCCTGTTCCTCGACGAGCCCACCTCCGGCCTCGATCCGTCCGCCACCCGGGACGTGATCGACCTCATCGGATCGCTCGCCACCGAGCACGGGCGCACCGTCGTCCTGTGCACGCACTTCCTCGGGGAGGCGGGGAGGCTCGCCAACCGGATGGCCGTGCTCGACCACGGCGTGCTCCACGCCTTCGGCCGACCCGAGGAGATCGCGGCCTCGCTCTGGGACGGCGTCGATGCCCAGCTCGAGCTCGGCGGACCGGTCGACGACGGGACGGCCGACGCCCTGCGCGCCAACCGCGGCGTCACGATGGTCGCGCCCACGCCGGAGGGGGCGCTGGTCCGGGTGGCCGACCGGGACGTCGTGCCGCACCTCGTGCGGCTCCTCGTGGAGCGCGGCGTGGAGGTCTACGGCGCACAGGCCAAGAGGCCCACGCTCGAGGACGTGTACTTCGCCGTCGAGGCGCGCATCGCCGCGGACGCTCCGCCACCGCCCCCGGCGCCCAGCGAACCGGCCGAGGTCACGCGATGAGCTGGTCCGTGATGCGCGCCATCATCGCCAAGGACGTCACCGCCATCCGGCGGTCGAAGGCGATCGTGATCCCGATGCTCGCAGTGCCCGCGCTGCTGATGATCGTGATGCCGGCGGTGATCGGCATGGCGTCGCGGAGCTCGAGCCACTCGAACATCGAGCAGGTGCTCCAGAACATCCCCGGCGACTTCGCCGACCCGATCCTCGCGCTGCCCGCTGACGAGCAGCTCGTGGTGCTCGTGCTCGGCTACCTCCTGGCACCGCTCTTCCTGATCGTGCCGCTGATGGTGTCGGCGGTGCTGGCGGCCGACGCCTTCGCCGGGGAGAAGGAGCGCAAGACGCTCGAGTCGCTCCTCCACCTGCCGATCAGCGACTCGGAGCTGTTCTACGCCAAGCTCCTCACCGCCTTCATCCCCGCCATGATCGTGTCGTGGGCGGGCTTCCTCTGCTTCGGCGTGGTCGCCAACACCGTGGCCTGGCCCGTCCTGCACCGCATCTTCGTGCCCACCCCGCTGTGGATCGTGCTGATCGTGTGGATGGCGCCCGCGGTCGCCGCCTTGGGGCTGGCGATCATGGTGCGCGTGTCCGCACGCGCCCGCACGAGCCAGGAGGCGAACCAGCTCGGCGGCGCCGTGATCCTGCCGCTGATCTTCCTCGCCGTCGGGCAGTCGAGCGGCCTGCTGCTCGTCCCGATCGAGATCGCCGTCATCGCCGGCGGCGTGCTGTGGGCCATCGCGCTCCTGCTCGTGCGGGGCGGCGCGAAGCGCTTCACGCGCGACCAGCTGGCGGCACGCCTGTAGCAGGGTCCGCTGGACCGCCGCGAGCCTGCCTGGCGAGGGCGAGGTCCGCGATGGGCCGCAGGTCAAGGGCGCGGCGAGGGCATCGGGCGGTCCGGCCTCTCGCTAAACGTGCGCACGTCGACCTCAGTTGTCGACGAGCGCACGCTCCACGAGGGCTGACGGCCGGTGCCGTCGCGAAACGTGCGCCGTTCCACACGCGCTGTCGACGAGCGCACGCTCCACGAGGGTTGACGGCCGGTGCCGTCGCGAACGTGCGCTGGTCGACGTCAGGTGTCGACGGGCGCACGTCTCGCGAGACGGCTCCCCACCGCCGCCTCCGCCGCGCCCTTGACCTGCGCGGCACCGACCAGCCCGCCCTGGCCAGGCAGGCGCACGGCGGTCCGGCGGCGCGCGCCAACCAGCGCTACATCATGAAGAACAGCTGCAGCGCGGCGGCGCCGAGGATCAGCGCGAGCAGGATCCCGAGGACGATGGTGGTGCCCGGCCTCACGGTCGGGCCTTCGTGGTGAGGGTGACCGGTGCGCCCTGGGGCGCGGCGTCGTCGGACGGTGCGGACAGCGCCACCTCCGTGCCCGCCGGCAGGCGCAGCTCCGCGCTGGCCGAGCGCCGGCCCATGCAGACCGACAGCATCCCGTAGCTGTCCACCACCAGGCCGACCTGGCCCGGCGCGATGCCCTCGTAGGTGGGAGCGCGCTCCGCCGTGCGGACGTCGTCGCCCCAGCGCAGCTGGACGCGCGGACCGAAGGCGCTGACCTCGTCGGGATCGGCGTTCAGCTGGCAGTTGCCGTAGCGGTCGACCCACAGCACCTCGGCGAGCAGGGCGCCGTCCTCCTCGCGCGTGAGCGGCAGGAGGCCGGGGAGGAGCGAGAGCGGGTCGACGCTCGGCCCCAGGTCGGCGAGGGGCACGCCCGTGCAGAGGTGGGCGGCAGCCGGTGCGAACACGTCTCGACCCGCGAACGTCGGCCCGGGAGCGGCGAGCTGGTACTCGGCGTTGGTGAGCTCCACCGCGGCGGTGGCGCCGCCGCACATCGCGACGGCCCCTGCGAGCAACCCGTTGTCGGGCCCGACGAGGTAGCTCTGCCCGCCCCCCACCTCGACCGCGATCGCCCGGCGCTGCGTGCCGACTCCGGGGTCGACGACGGCGAGCACCACCCCGGGGCACAGGTACTGCGCGGCTCGGCTGAGGGTGAGGCCGCCGGCGCGGACGTCGTACGCCGGCACCTCGTGGGTGAGGTCCACCACGGTGGCGTGCGGGGCGATCTGGCGGATCACCGACTTCACGACCCCGACGAACTCGTCACCGGTGCCGTAGTCGGAGAGGAACGTGATCGTGTCGAACGGCGCGGCCATCGCGCCGCCGAGGGTATCGGCGGGTCTCGGTGCGTCGCCTACCCGGCGTCGCTGAAGCGGGACTCCAGGTAGGCGTCGACGTCGTCCTCGCGGAGGCGGTACGAGCTGCTGATCCGGGCCGCCGGCAGCTCGCCCGACTTGATCAGCCGGTACACGGTCATGGTGGAGACCCGGAGCTGCTCGGCGACCTCGCTCGGGGTGAGCAGCCGCGGCCGTGGTGATGACGTTGCCAAGGAAGGCACCCCTCTCCAAAGGTGTGGCGGAAGCGTACGTTCCTGTGGCTGGAGTTGCTAGAGGGGACGTTGGGGCTGCTGACCGGGCGATCCACCCAGCTCTCGACTGCGGGCGGTGGCCGCCGCCACCGCCTCCAACAGGGCCGATCGGAAGCCGTGCTGCTCCAGGACGCGGAGCCCGGCGGCGGTGGTACCGCCGGGCGAGGTGACCGCAGCTCGCAGCGACTCGGCACCCTCATCGGAGGTCGACAGGAGGGTGGCCGACCCCAGCAGGGTCTGCACGCTGAGCGCCTCGCTGACGTCGCGCGGCAGCCCGGCGAGCACGCCCGCCTCGACGAGCGCTTCGACCATCAGGAAGACGTACGCCGGGCCCGAGCCCGACAGGCCGGTGACCGCGTCCAGCAGCGGCTCCTTCACGCGCACCACGACGCCGACGGCCGCGAGGAGCCGCTCGGCCCACTCGAGGTCCTCGTCACCCGCGCCGGTCCCGGCGGCGATGGCCGACGCCCCGAGCCCGACCAGCGCGGGGGTGTTCGGCATCGCCCGCACGACGGCCGTCCCCGGTGCGAGGTGCTCCTCGAGCGTCGCGATCGTGACGCCGGCCGCGATCGACAGCACGCGCCCGGAGCCCGCCTGCGCGACCGCTCGACACGCCGCCGGCACGTCGTTGGGCTTCACCGCGAGCACCGTGCCATCCGATGCCGTCGGCGCGTCGACGACGTCGACCCCCGGGAAGGTCGTCTCGAGCTCGGCGCGGCGTCCCGCCACCGGCTCGACGATGACGAGGCTGCTCAGGCTGTGCCCACCCGCCTTGAGGAGACCGCCGACCAGCGCCTCGCCCATCCGCCCGCCGCCGACCACCTGGAGTGCCGCCATGCCGGGCGACGTTACCGGCGTCGCCGGGGCGCGCCGGGGTCCGGGCAGGACGCGACGGGTTCCCGTCGGCGGCAGCGGCGGGGGCTCGAGCGGGTGCGCCTCTTCCCCAAGCGGGCACTCGCATGGGGCCCCCGGCCGCGTGCCCGGACCGTAGGCCGAGAAGGGCCGAGATGCAACGGATGGACGCGGCCGCCGTCAGCCGGCGAAGCGCGATGCGAAGCCGATCCGGAGCGCCGGGCGGAAGAACTGCTCCACCCAGGCGTACAGCGAGCCGAGCACCCGGTCGAGCTCGTCCTCGGTGACGGACGTGTTGTCGAGCTGGCCGAGGAGGAACACGGCGTCCTCCTCGCCGATGGCGAAGGCAGCGCCGTAGAGCTTGCGGTTGCGACGCAAGAGGTGCTCGAAGAAGGCGGCGTGGTTCTCCTCGGGCGCCGGCATCACGTAGGTCTCGTAGTGGAGCGTGCGCTGCTGGAGGTGGAACCAGATCGAGAACGTGTCCTTCTGCTCGCCCCGCACGCGCACGAACCACCGACGCACGCCCGGCGTCTCGTCTCGGTCGACGGCGGCCACCACTGGGTTCTCCTCCAGCTGCCGCGCCAGCCACGCGTCGATGCGCTGCTCGAGCGCGTCGAGCTCGTCGGGACCCGGTACCGACGCCACCAGCCCTAGCGACAGTCGACGAGCGCCCGAGCGGTGATGTCGCCGTAGATGCGTCGCAACCGGCCGGCCGCGGTCGACCACGTGTAGTTGGACGCGCGGCGGGCCGCCTGCTGCGAGAGCTCGGCCGCCAGTGCCGGCGAGTCCAGGATCTGCTCGGCGTAGGACGCGAACACGGCAGGGTCCCGGCCGTCGACCAGGAACCCGGTGCGACCGTGGTCCACCAGCGTCCGGAGCCCGCCCACCGCGGCCGCGACCACGGGCGTGCCGCACGCGGCGGCCTCGAGCGCCACGAGCCCGAACGACTCCGACCGGCTGGGGACCAGCACGAGGTCGGCGGCGCGGTAGTAGGTGGACAGCAGGTGGTGCGGCACGGGGTCGACCATGCGGATCTGGTCGGCGACGCCGAGCTCGGCGATGAGCTTCTCGATGCGATCGACCTCGGCGGCACCGTCGGCACCGCTCGCGCCGCCCACCACGACGAGGCGAGCGTCGGGCCGTCGGAGCGCGGCCAGCGCTCGCACCGCGACGTCGAGGCCCTTGAGCGGCTGGATGCGGCCGACGAAGAGCAGCACGGGGCCGTCACCGAGGTCGAGGCGCTGCAGCGCCGTGCGCGCGCCGTCACGAGGCCCGGCCGAGAAGAAGGCGTGGTCGACCCCTGGGGCGACGATCTCGATGCGGCGCGCGTCGGCGCCGTACAGCCGCTCGAGCTGGTCGGCCTCGGCCTCGCACGAGGCCAGGATCGCGTCGGAGCAGCCGATCACGTCCGCTTCGGCTCGCACCCGGCGCTCCGGCTCGGGGTCGCCGGTCTCGGCCTTCACCCGCGCCAGCGTGTGGAACGTGGACACCAGCGGGAGGTCGAGCTCGTGCTTGAGGCGGTGACCGGCGACACCGGACAGCCAGTAGTTGGCGTGGAGCGCGTCGACGTCGCCGAGGTCGGCCAGATGGGCGGCGACGCCGTCGGCGAACTCGTCCACCACGTCCGGGAGCTGCTCCTTGGCCAGCCCCACGGGGCCGGCCTCCACGTGGAGGACCCGGAACCCGGGTTCCACCTCCACCACCTCGGGCACGTCGAGGTCGGCGCGGCGGGTGAACACGTCCGCCTGGACGCCGGCCTGGGCCAGGGCGGAGACCAGCTCGCGCACGTAGACGTTCATGCCGCCGCTGTCGCCCTGGCCGGGCTGGGCGAGCGGTGAGGTGTGGAGGGAGAGGACGGCCAGTCGTCGCATGGTGGGTACCGCGGGGGTCAACGCCCGGCGGTGCGTGGTTCTTCCTCGTCCTCCGCGGTTCCAGTCCCGGAGGCACCTGGGACGGCGTCGTCGTTCTCGTGCCGGAACGACGTGTAGATCCGGATCAGGGTCTTCTTCTGCTCCTCGGTGAGCCGCGGATCCCGGCGGATCTCGGCCACCAGGTCGGTGCCGTCGCGCTCCTCGAGGATCCCCGCCCGCACGTAGAGGGTCTCCGCCGAGATCTCGAGGGCCCGGGCGATCTGCTGCAGGATCTCGGCCGACGGCTTCCGCAGACCGCGCTCGATCTGGCTGAGGTACGGGTTGGAGATGCCCGCCAGCTCCGACAGCTTCCGCAGGGAGAGGTGGTCGATCCGCCGCTGGTCGCGGATGAACTCGCCCAGGTCACGCCAGCGGCTCTCGAGGTCCTCCTTCACAGGAGGCGAGGCTACGCGACGCCCGCGAGCAAGCGTTAGTCCTGCGCGAACGGGCGCGGCGGCCCGATCCGCTACTGGAGCAGCGTGTCGACCGTGGCCTCACCCGTCTTGTAGCGACGGGTGATCTCGGCCTGCAGGGCATCGATGCGCTCGAACAGCTCACGACGGAAGCCCGAGACGCGCTGCTCGAACTCCGTGAGCCGGTCTGCCATGTCCTGGAGGGCGGCGTCGTCGACAGAGGGCAGGTCGGCGAGGTGGCCGTCGCCGACGATGCCGTCGAGCTCCGCCTCCAGCTCGGGCGGGAGCTCGCCGGGCGCCATGATCTGAGGGAGGCGCCCCACCCCGGGCGAGCGGGTGCGGTCGCTGAGGAGCTCGGGGAGCCGCGCGATCAGGTCGGGCAGGTCCTCCGGGTCGCCGCCGTCCGCCCGGCGCTGCAGCTCCAGTCCGACGATGTCGAGCCGCCCCTGCACCACGCGGCGGAGGAGCGAGAGCCCGGTCTCGACCTCCTGGCAGTCGGCGCGCATCGTGCGCACCTCGTCCATCTTCCGCGCCGTGAGGTCGCCCAGGTACTCCGGGTCGAGCAGCGCGTCGAGCTCGGCGGCCATCCACCCGAGCGTACTCCCGAGTTCTGCGGAGCCAGGGCCCGCCGATATCGTGCGCGCCATGCGACGCACCCTGCTGCCCGTCACCGCCGCGCTCGCCCTGGGCGCCCTCCTCACCGCCTGCGGCGGGGATGACGACGGCGCGAGCGGTTGCACGCCCCAGTCGAACCTCGAGGTCACCGCCGAGGACAGCCTGAAGTTCGACAGCGACAGCTACGACGCCGAGGCGGGGTGCATCGAGGTCACCTACACCAACGGCGGCAGCACGGCCCACAACCTGCTCATCGACGGGAAGTCGGGCTTCAAGCTGAGCGTCGGCGACGTGGACAAGGGCACCGTGGACCTGCCGGCCGGCACCTACGAGCTCTACTGCGACGTGGCCGGTCACCGCGCCACGATGCACGCCGACCTGCGTGTTCGCTAGCTCCGGGCGTCGCTTCGCTCCGGGCGCCCTCCGCTAGTGCCTCCCGGCGACCGGCGAAGCCGGCTCGCCTCCGGCCGGGGTGTCAGCTAGCTCGGATCGTCACCGAGCCTCGAGGCGTCAGACGGGGAGCAGGAGCTCCCAGCCCACGACCCAGATCACGGCCAGCAGGATGAACCCGCCCACGATCGTGTTCCTGTGGCTGTCGAACGCCTGCTTGTTGAAGGCGTTGTCGAGGCCGCCGATCAGCCCGAGGGCGGACGCCTCGATGAAGCCCCAGAGGGCGAGCACGAGGATCCAGTACACGACCGTGGAGCCGATCGCCTTCTCGTAGAAGCCGCCGTTGTGGGCGGTGAACACCATGAACCAGAGCATGGGGATCGAGAAGAGCGTGTTGCAGCGTGACGCCCGAGCACCGGCCTTGGCCGCGGCGGGCGCGTCGGGGTTGGCCTCACCACCGGCGGCGACGTTCTCGGCGTTGCCGATCACGATCTTCTGGTTGCGCCAGATGATCCCCCACACGTTGAGGAACATCGTGATGCCGAAGAGCATGCCGGTGAGGATCGACGTGCCGCTCGCGCCCTCCAGGTAGTTGTACCCGGGGACGTCGGAGTTGCTCTGGACGCCGAGCAACAGCACGCCGAAGAGGAACGTGAGCAGCGCGGCGTAGCGGAACCACCAGAGCGCCCGGAACGTGAGCTTGCGCAGCGCCTCGGAGCGGGCGCCGTCGGAGAGCTCGGCGTAGGACGGCGTCTGCACGAAGTTGAAGAAGTACAGGAGGCCGATCCACGTGATGCCCGCGAGGATGTGGGCGGCCCGGCCGATGACGGACAGCGCTCCTCCGGGGTCTCCGAAGTTGTTGAACAGCTCCACGGGCACACCTCGCTGCAGTCGGATCGGGACGCTGCGCAACCTACAGATGCCGCGAACGCCACTCAACAACCCAGGTCGGCATCGCCGCCTCGCCGGCGCGCCCGTCGGTACGGTTGGCCCATGTCGGACCACGACCCGAGCGTCCCGGGCGACGACCCCACCCCGCCGGGGGAGGGCCCGCCGACGGGCCCGGCCGACGATCTCGGCGACCCGACGCGCGCCGACACCCCCGTCTCCGATCCGACGATGGCAATGCCCGCACCGGTGCCCGCACCCGGTGGGCCGCCCCTGGTCCCGCCCGGCCCCGACGGGCCGATGGCCCCCCCGCCGGATCGGCGGCCATGGGCGATCGTCGGCCTCGTGATCCTGCTGCTCCTCCTCGGGCTGGGCCTGTGGCTGCTGCTGCAGGACGACGATGACGAGGCGTCGAGCGACACCACCACCTCGACCTCCACGACGGCGTCGACCACGACCTCCACGACCTCGTCGACCACCACCACCGCGCCGCCGACCACCACGACGGCGGCGCCGGCCACCACGATCGACCCGGCCCGGTGCGTGTCCTCCGAGCCCGACGACCCCGACATCACCGCCAACGTCGTCTACGACGCCTACACCGTGAACGACCGCGGGTGCGCCGCCAGCCTGATGACCAACGAGGCCCTCGATGCGCTGTTCGCGATCCCGGGGTCGGGTGGCGGGTGGGAGTTCCGCGGCTGCGACGAGGTCCCCGACCCCGAGACCGACCCGACGTCGTGCTTCTGGCGGTTCGAGGGCGGCTCCACCACCTTCAGCATGCAGTACGACTCGGGATGGGTGGTCTTCGAGGTGTCCCAGACCGCCGACTGAGGCGTCGGCGCAACGTTTCGATCGGCGGGGCCCATGGGTACGTTCGGTCCATGGCCTTCGCCCTTCCCCCGCTCCCGTACAGCCCCGACGCGCTGGCCCCCCACCTGAGCCGAGAGACGCTCGAGCTCCACCACGGCAAGCACCACCAGACCTACGTGGACAAGCTCAACAGCCTCGTGGACGGCAAGTCGAACGACGACCTCGAGGACGTGGTCGTCGGCACCGACGACCAGAAGGTGTTCAACAACGCCGCCCAGCACTGGAACCACTCCTTCTACTGGCAGTGCATGAGCCCCACGGGTGGCGGCGCTCCCAGCGGCGAGCTGGCCGAGGCGATCGAGCACGACTTCGGCTCCTACGACGCCTTCCGCAAGGACCTGGCCACTGCGGGTGAGACCCACTTCGGGTCCGGGTGGGCCTGGCTCGTGCACGACGGCTCGAAGCTGCTCGTCACCAGCACGCACGACGCCGACAACCCGCTGAAGCACGGCCAGCGGGCCCTGCTCACCATCGACGTCTGGGAGCACGCCTACTACGTCGACTACCGGAACAAGCGACCGGACTACATCGAGGCGTTCCTCGATCACCTCGTGAGCTGGGACTTCGTCGCCGAGCGGTTCGCGTCCTAGAGCACGCTGGCGATGCCGAGCCACCACACGGGCCCGGCGAGCAGCAGCGAGTCGAGGCGCCGCAGCGCTGATGCCGGTGACCCCGAGGCGGGCAGCACCGCGCTGGCGAGCAGCTGACCGAGCGGGGCGAGCACCGCGACCAGCGCACCGAACACCCACGTCTCGCGGATGCCGAACGCGGAGATGCCGAAGGTCGACACGATGAACGTCGCCACGGTGATCGCGGCGATCCCGGCGACGGGTCCCTCGTACGGGTTCCGGGCGCCGGAGCCGATGAGGTAGTCGCCCGTCTCGTAGGCGGAGACGAGCAGGAGGAGCCCGAACGCGGAGCCTTGGTCCAGCCGGGTGAGGAGCACCATCGACATGGCGGCGATCCCCACAGGGAGCGCGCACTGGATCGTCCACCCCGCGTCGGCGAGCAACGGCTTCCGCGACGCCGTGTCCCGTGCGGCGACGGCGAGCGCGGCCCCGGCGCCACCGAGCACGGCCAGGCCCGCCCCTCCTGCGCCGAGGCACGCCCCGAGGGCGATGCCGCCGGCCATGACGGGGGCGACCAGGCGGTGGGGGCGCTCCCGGCGGCGGCGCCACGCCCGCACCGCCTGGGCCGCCGCCACCGCCGCGGTGGCGCCGTACGCGAGCGCCGTGGCCAGCGGTCCGAACACGATGGCCACCGAGGCGACGAGGAACCAGGCGATCCCCAGCCGGACCCGGGGCCCGTCGATGTCGTAGACGACGGCGTACCGGCGTTCGACCCGCTGGCCGCGCCTGGTGCGGGAGGCGCGCAGCCGACTGCCGATCCGCTTGGCCTCCCGCTCCTCGACCTCCTTGTACACGGGCTTGCGTCGTGAGGTCGCTTGTCGGGTCGCCACTACGCCGCCCCTCCCGACACCGGCGGCAGCACGGCGACCTCATCCCGCTCGGCCACCACGTGATCGGGCTCGCAGGGCTCGCCGTTGCACCACACGGCGCAGTGCTCGAGGAGGTCGGCGAACGCGGGGCCGTAGCGCGCTCGGGCGGCGTCGAGCACGTCGGCCACGGTGCTGCCCGGCAGCTCGTCACGCCCGGTGCCCGCTGCCTCGCGCGCCCCGGCGAAGAGTCGCAACACGGCCAACGGTCACCTCCTCCGACGCCGCCGATGTCCGCCTGAGCGTAGCGATGGCCTGGTCGCGCCCACCCAACCGAGGGTGCCGGAGGCCGCGGTCGCGCGGATAGGTTCGCTCGCCATGACCCGCGTGCTGCTGATCCGCCACGGGCAGTCCGAGTGGAACGCCGAAGGGCGTTGGCAGGGCCAGGCCGACCCTCCGCTCACCGACCTCGGACGGCACCAGGCCCTCCACGCCGCTCGCAACCTCGGGGTGGTCGACGCCATCGTGGCGTCCGACCTGCAGCGCGCGAGCGAGACCGCCCTCATCCTCAGCGAGGCCCTCGGCGTCGGCCCCGTGGTGCTCGAGCCCGGCCTTCGCGAGCGAGACGCGGGCGAGTGGTCAGGGTTGACCCGTGCGGAGATCGAGCGGGACTGGCCCGGCTACCTCGACGCCCCCGGCGCCAGCCGTCACGCTGCCTTCGCCGCCGATCCGGTCGAGCAGCCGAAGGCGGAGCGACGTCGGCCACCCAGCTGGGAGCCTGACGACCTCCTCCTCGAGCGGGTCGTCGCCGCGTTGGGTCGGGTCCACGATCTCGTGCCCGGCGGGGAGGTGATCGTGGTGACCCACGGCGGCGTGGTCTACGCGCTCGAAGGGCGGCTCGGCTCTCCGTTCGAACGCCTCGCCAACCTGGCCGGTCGGTGGATCGACCTCGGTCCCGGAGGTGAGCTCCGCGCCCTGGGCGAGCGGGTGGTGCTGGTCGATCCCGACGAGCTCACCGTGCCGGCCCAGATCTAGCCGCCCGAAGCGCGGCACACCCCTCCCGGCGGGCGTGCGGCCCGGTCGTGGGTGACCGTGCCTGTCTCACCGCGTCGGTAGGTTCGGCATGGTGGAGACGCTGTGGTCAGCCGACGACTGGGAGCCGGTCGAGCTCGGTCGGGTCCCCACGCTGCGGGCGCCCGCGGTCACCGAAGCCGAGCGCGTGGCGCAGATGGACGTGCAGGTCGTGCGCTCCCCCAAGCGTCGCAAGTCGGTGTCGGCGCGGATCGTCGACGGCCGGATCGTGATCCGGATGCCGCAGTGGATGACCAAGGCACAGGAGCGCGAGTACGTCGACTCGCTCGTCGCCAAGCTCGTGCGCCAGCACACCGCCGAGGCCGTCGACCTCCCGGCACGGGCGCGGGAGCTGGCGCGGCGGTACGACCTGCCCCGGCCATCGTCGATCCGCTTCGTCAGCAACCAGGCGAGCCGGTGGGGATCCTGCACACCGTCGACCGGTGAGATCCGCATCAGCGACCGGATCGCGGGCTTCCCGGGTTGGGTCCTCGACGCGGTGATCGTCCACGAGCTCGCCCACCTCGTGGAGCTCGGCCACGGCCCCGAGTTCCAGGCGCTGGCCGACCGCTACCCGAGGCAGGAGCGGGCCCACGGCTTCCTCCTCGCCATGCAGATCACCGAGGACGAGGTCGACGGGTAGGCGTCGTCGCCTAGGGGGTCACGCCGGGCTCGGGCAGGCCCTCGAACCCCGAGTACACGCCCTCGTCGATCTGCTCGAGCGCCCGCTCCACCGCGAACAGCTCGCCCTCGATCTGCTCCAACGCCAACAGATCCGGCGCGGCCTCTTCGACACGGGGGTCGTCCATCTCGCCACGGTATGCGCCGTGGGGGCGGAGAGGGTCGAACTCTCGCACGGCAACTTAAAAGGCTGCTGCTCTACCAGCTGAGCTACGCCCCCGGGGCTGCACGATAACGGTCGCGCCTCGCGGCTCCCGGTTCGCCTCCTGGCGCGCGCCGCGGACGTCAGCCCGGCTCCCGAGCGATAGCGTCGGGCCGTGGCCGAGGTGCTCCGCGGACTGGTGATCGCCGGGTTCGTCGCGTGGGGCGTGCTCCTGGTCGGCGTGCTCTGGGTGCGGCACCGCGTGCGGCGGCACCTCCGGATCCTCCCGGCGCGTCGCTCGACGGCGCCGACGGCGTGGCTCGTGTCGCCCAGCGGCGCCGCCCGGCTCCATCGGAGGCTCCGCACGGTCTCGTGCTCGGCTCGAGTGGCCTCGTCCCTCGACCCCGGCCTCGCCGCCGTCGCCGACGACCTCGTCGGCGAGGTCGTCGCCTTGGAGCCCCACGTGCTGGCCGCGGCCCGCTCGGGTCGCGCCGGTGGCGCGCTCCGCCGGGACCTGTCGGCTCGGATCTCGGAGCTGGAGGCGGTGGCCCGACGGCTCACGACGCTCGCCGGCGCTTCGGCCGCCCACGCCGGCTCGAGTGGCCCCACGCGGGTACGCGAGCGGCTCACGGCGCTCGAGGCCGCCCGCGAGGAGCTGGCCGACATCGACCTGCGCGCCGGGGTGCTGCGGCACACCTGAGGGAGCTCCGCCGCGTCAGCGGCCCGGGTTCGCCTCGCGGCCGTCGAACGTGCCCTCCGGTCGGATCTGCGCGTAGGCCCGGACGACTGGTTCCAGCTCGGCGGGCGCCGACCCGTGGAGGATCACGCCGTCGGCACCGGCGTCGAGCTGATCGACCACGCGACGGGCGCAGACGCCGGCGGGGCCGACGGCGGCGGGCAGCCACTCCTCGGGGATGAGGCCGCGGATGTGCTCGAGCTGGTCGATCGTGGCGACCGCGTCGATGGCGCCCGGCACCGACTGCACGACGGGGTCGTCGCGGAACGCGCTGAGCGGTGCCGGGTCCCAGTCGTTCATGGCGACGAGCGCATCGCCGTACACCTGGAGGTAGGTGGCCATCCGGCCGGTGACGCCGCGCAGCAACCGCTCGTCGTCGGGCTCGTGGAGCGTGGCGAGCACCGCCCACACCCGCACGCGCGAGGGATCGCGCCCCGCCTCCTCGGCGCCGGCGCGCACCTCGGCCACGCACCGGGCCAGCGCCTCGTCGCTGACGAAGGTGTGGAGGATCACGCCGTCGACCAGGCGGCCCGCCCAGCGCATCGTCTTGAAGCCGAGGCATGCGGCCATCACCGGGATGTCGGCGTGGACGTCGCTTCCGAGGCTGAGGAGCGGGTAGCTCCCGGCGGGGCCGTCGTGGCCCGCGACCGCCTCGCCGTTCCAGAGCCGTCGACAGATCCCGACGGCGTCCTCCATCTGCGCCATCGTGATCGGCGGGATGCCCATGATCCCGAGCAGAGGGGCGATGCCACGACCGATCCCGAGGGCGAACCGGCCGCGGGTGAGCTCGTGCATCGTGTTGGCCCACGCCGCCGTCACCAGCGGGTGCCGGGTCGGGGTGTTGGTGACACCGGTGGCGATCCCGACCTCGTCGGAGACGGCCGCCGCCGCGCCGCACAACGTCGCCGCCTCCTTCACGTTGAACCGCTCGGACAGGAACACCGACCCGAGGCCGATCCGCTCGGCGTCGCGCACCTCGTCGAGCAGCATCCGCGGGTCGGTGACGTGGCCGGCGAGCCCGTAGCAGCCGAGCTCCACGAAGCGCGCAGGGTTCGCCATCCCGGCGGGTCTAGTCGAGACGGTGCGCCCGGCGGCAGGTCAGTCGAGCAACGTGGTGGCGACCACCCACACGGCCAGCGCGATCGCGATGGCCCACAGCGCGACCGTCACCGCGGTCCACAGCCGGTCCGAACCCGTACCCGCCCCGTCGTCGTCCTGCCTCGCCACCCATCCTCCTGCCCGCGTGCGAGCGGCGACCGTAGCCGTGAAGGTGGCACGGCTGCCACTTGTCACCCCTGCCACGAGTACGATGGCCCGGTGGCCGACGGCCTGCGGGAGCGCAAGAAGCACCAGACCAGGGACGCGGTGACCGCAGCCGCCCACGACCTCTTCCGCGAGCGGGGCTTCGACGCCGTCACCGTCGACGAGATCGCGGCAGCCGCCAACGTGTCGCCGCGCACGGTGTTCCGCTACTTCGGCTCCAAGGAGGCGATCCTCTTCGGAGACCACGGCGAGCGGCTCGAGCTCATCAGAGAGGCGATCGCGGCGCGGCCCGCCGGTGAGCCGATCATGGTCGTCCTGCGCGAAGCCGTCATCGAGATCACCGAGCGCACCGCCGAGCACCGTGAGCTGCAGCTCACCCGCACGCGCCTCGCCGCCAGCGGAGCGAGCGTGACGGCCTACACGCAGACGGTGCTCATCCCCCTGTGGGAGGACGCGCTCACCGAGGCGGTGGCCGCCCGCCTCGACGTCGACCCGGCCGTCAACATCCGGCCCCGGCTCCTCGCCGGCACGGCCATCTCCGCGATGTCAGCGGCCAGCGGTCTGTGGCTGGCGAGCAACGGCGACGGCGACGTCGTGGGCCTCCTCCACGAGGCCTTCGACGCGTTGCACGATGCCGTGGTCGAGAGCCTCCCGGGCGCCCCGGCCGACGTCGGCACCTGAACCGCCACGGCGCGGTACGTTGCTCGCCCGATGCCGGGACCCCACGAGCCGCTGACCGACGCGCTGCTGGAGCCCGCCACGTACGAGTCGGACGTGCACCTCGTGCTCGACCGGCTGCGCGCCGAGGCGCCGCTCGCATGGAACGGCAGCAGGGGCTTCTGGGCGGTCACCCGGCACGCCGACGTGTCCGAGGCGTCGAGCGATCCGTCGAGGTTCTGCTCGGCGAAGGGGATCCTGATCGACGAGATCGGGGTGTCCTACGACTCGCCGCCCACGATGATGCACGCCGACCCGCCGGAGCACACCCGCTACCGCAAGCTCGTGCGACCGGGCTTCACCAACGCCGTGGTCCGCGACCTCGAGGCGCTCGTGCGGAGCCGCACCGCGCACGCGCTCGACGCGCTGACCGCCCGCTCGGCCGACGGAGCCGCGGTGGATGTGACGTTGGAGCTGGCCGTGCCCTTGCCCATCCAGCTGATCGCGCAGCTGCTCGGGCTGCCCGAGGGCGACGAGGAGCGGCTGTTCCGGTGGTCGGAGGCCGCCATCCCCGGAGCCACCGACTGGTCGGAGGACGAGCGCGGCGCGCTCCTCGGGGAGATGACCACGGAGCTGCTGGGCCTGGCGGCGGCCCGGCGCCAGGAGCCCCGAGACGACGTCGTCTCGATGCTCGCCACCTACGAGGAGGACGGCGAGCAGCTCACGGAGGGCGAGCTCGGCATGTTCCTCATCCAGCTCCTCGTGGCCGGCAACGAGACCACGCGCAACGCCATCTCGGGCGCGCTCGTCGCGCTGGCCGAGCACCCGTCACAGCTCGACCGGCTCGCTGACGACCCCACGCTCCTGCCCACCGCGGTCGAGGAGGTGCTGCGCTGGACCACACCGGTGACCTCGTTCATGCGCACCGCCGTCGCCGACACGGCGCTCAGCGGCACGCCGATCTCGGCGGGCGATCCCCTGCTGCTGATCTACGCCGCCGCCAACCGCGACGAGGCCGAGTTCGGTCCCACCGCGGGCACCTTCGACGTGGGGCGGTCGCCCAACCACCACGTCGCGCTCGGCCACGGTCCCCACTTCTGCCTGGGCGCGGCACTGGCGCGCCTGGAGCTGAGCGTCGTGCTCGAGGAGACGGCGGCGCGGTGGCGGCGGTTGCGGGTCGCCGGTCCGATCGTGCACAGCGGGTCATCGGTCATCTCGGGCATCAAGTCGGCGCCGCTCACGCTGGACCCTCGGTGACCGGCGATCTCGACGGGCACCAAGCCATCGTCACCGGTGGCGGTGCCGGCATCGGCGCGGCCACCGCCCGGCTCCTCGCCGCCCGCGGCGCCACCGTCGCCGTGCTCGACCGACGCCGCGACACCGCCCGCGCCGTCGCCGCCGAGATCGGCGGCCACGCCGTCGAGGTGGACGTCGCCGATCCCGCCGCCACGACCGCGGCCGTCGCCGCCGCCGCCGAGGCCATGGGCGGACTCACCGACGTCGTCGCCAACGCCGGCATGGGTCGGAACAAGCCGCTGCACGAGTACACCGACGCAGAGTGGCGGCTCGTGGTCGGGGTGAACCTCGACGGCGTGTTCCACACGATCCGAGCGGCGATCCCGCTCCTGCTCGCGGCCGGCCGGGGGAACCTCGTCACGGTCGCGACCCTGAACGCCACCCGGCCGCTCCAGGGCGAGGCCCCCTACAGCGCCGCCAAGGCCGGCGTCGTCAACCTCACCGCCACCGCCGCCCTCGAGTACGCACCCACGATCCGTGCCAACTCCGTGTCACCGGGGATGATCGCCACCGACCTCACCGCCGTGATCACGACCGACCCGGACTTCACCGCCGTCGCCGAGGCGGGCACCCCGATGGGACGCATCGGGTCGCCGGAGGACGTCGCCGAGGTGATCGCGTTCCTGTGCTCGGACGGCGCGCGGTACGTCACCGGTCAGAACCTCGTCGTGGACGGCGGAGCCGGGCTACCGAACCTCCAAGCCGACTCCATCGTCCGGGCAGTGCGCGAGCGGTACGGCGGCTGACCTCCACCGTCGACTAAACCTCGCAGGCGCTTCGGGCGTGTGGTTCTCCGATGGGGGCGCTACCGGTGGTGGAACCGTGGGATCGAGACGCCATGACGGGCCCACCGGTCCCCGCGCCGTTCGAGCGCTTCACCGGCGACTACACCACGTTCTTCCGGCGCGAGGTCCGCTCGCTCATCGGTCTGGCGGCGGCCATCGCGGGCGCCGATCGGGCTGAGGAGATCGCGCAGGAGGCGCTCCTGCGGGCCCACCGCGAGTGGGATCGCGTCTCCCGGTACGACAAGCCGGGCGCGTGGGTCCGCAGGGTGACCATCAACCTCGCCACGTCGTCCCGCCGGCGGCGGTCATCCGAACGACGGGCGTTGGAGCGCGCCGGTGGCCGCCGGCAGCTCGACGCGCCGCCGCCGGAGGTCGACGAGTTCTGGTCGCTGGTGCGCCGCCTCCCCCACCGCCAAGCGGCCGCCGTCGCCCTCCACTACCTCGAGGACCTGAGCATCGCCGACATCGCCGATGCCCTCGGGTGCTCCGAGAGCACCGCGAAGGCCCACCTCCACCAAGCCCGCCGCACGCTCGCGACCCAGCTGCGCTCGGCGCACGACCCCGAGCTCGAACGGGAGCAGGAACCGGAGCACGAACGATGACCGATCAGCACGACCTCGGCCCCGACCCCGGCCTCGACGACGTCGACCGCGCCGCCCGCAGGGCGAGCGACGGCCTCCGCGCCCACGTCCACCGCACCGTCGAGCCCGAGCTGCTGCTCGCCGCCCTCCCCCCGGCTGCACCGTCGAACCAGCGCGGCCGGCTGCTGGCGGCCGCGGCGGTCGCGGCGCTCCTCATCGGCACCGTCGCGGTCATCGGCGACGGCCACCCCCGCGACGAGCGCTCGCGGCTCGAGGTCGACGAGGACGGCAACAAGCTGCCCGCCCCCCAGGCGGGAGCCCTCACCGCCCTCGGGCCGAGCGACGGCCGCGACTCGATCCAGCTCCCGGTCACGGTCGAGCCCAACGCCGACCTCGACGACGGCGACGTCGTCACCGCGAACGGGCCGGGGTTCGTGGCCGGCGAGCGCGTCGGCATCGTGCAGTGCGCGAGCGAGGCCGGCGAGGGCAACGGCGGCACCCGGGAGGCGCGCGTCGGCATCGATGCATGCGACGTCGGCGGCGTGGCGTACGCCAACGCCGACGCCGACGGGGTGGCCACCGGGACCTTCACCGTGCACCGGGTGCTCACCACCCCTGCGACCGGCACCGTCGACTGCGCGGCCGAGGCCCGGCGCTGCATCGTCGCCATGGGAGCGCTGCAGGACTACGACCGCTCGGGAGGCTTCGGCCTCGCGTTCCGGGGTGGTGGGGAGCCGGTCGACATCCCCACCGTCACCGTCTCGCCCACGGACGGGCTGTCGGACGGTGACGTCGTGCACGTCGAGGGCAAGGGGTTCGCGCCCGGACCCGTGTCGCTCAGCGAGTGCGCCATCGACCCGGCCGGGTGCTGGACGGTGGGCGAGCCCTTCGCGCTCACCGCCGACGAGGTCGAGGCCGCCGGGCTGACGGAGGTGTTCGGCGGCGCCTACGAGGGCGTGGGGCTCGTCGCCGATGCGGCCGGCCGCGTCAGCGGCGACGTGCCGGTGTGGCGGTTCCTCCCCACCGAGGATCCGAGCTCGTACATCGACTGCGCCGTGAGCCGGTGCACGTTGCGCTTCACCTCCGAGCTCGGCGGGCACTCGCCGGCGCCGCCCGCGCTCCAGTTCCGCTCCGGCGGGGCTGCCCCACGCCCCCCTGCCATCGCTGTCTCGCCCGACCACGACGTCCGACGCGGCCAGGAGATCGTCGTCCGGGGCGCGGGCTTCGAGCCCGGCGCCGACTACTCCATCTCGATGTGCGCGGGCCGTCCCGGCGACCCTGCCGAGGTGTACGCGTGCGTCAGCCCGGACGATCAGCAGCACCAGATCGAGGACGACGGGGGATTCGCCCGCCTGTTCCAGGTCCCGGACATCAGCGGCCTCTCTGGCGAGGTGCCCACCACCACGAGCTGCGCCGACGAGGCGACGTGTGGGTCTCCCCTGCCCGGCCCCGAGCAGATGTGCGATGGCGTGCACCTCGCGTGCACCATCCGCGTCGACGTCTACTCCGACGGTGCCGTGTTCGGGAAGCCCCAGTTCCAGGCGGTGCCGGTCGAGGTGACGCTGCGCCACTGACCTCGTGTTCGCAGGGTGCGCGGATGTGGGCCGAACGACTCCTGGCCCGCGATCGCTTCCGCTGCGAGGATGTCGCCCGTGGACGAGTGGGCGGGTGCCGCGATCCGGGCCCTGCGCGGGCTGATCGAGGTGCAGACGCGTGCCCTGGACGAGGACCTCCCGGGCGCCCTCCAGGAGGTCGTCGAGCGCCTGGCGCTGGTCCTCGACGTCCGCGCCGTCGCGATCAACCTCCTTCGACCAGCGTGGGACGACTTCGAGATCGTCGCGATCCACGCGCCGGCCGACGTGGTCAGCGCCCTCCGGGGAGAGGCCGTGCCGAGGGCCACGATCGAGCGCCTGCTGGACCCTGCCTTCGACGTCGGCGGGGCCTACTTCATCCCGGCCGGGGCCGTCGACGAGGCCGAGCTCGGCGGCCCCAGCGCGGTGATCCCGCGCGATGACCGTCCCGACCACCCCGACCGGTGGGAGGAGGACGACGAGTTCATCGTGCCCATCCGGTCGGACGGCGCGCTGGTGGGGTTCGTGTCCATCGACGAGCCGACCTCCGGGCTGCGGCTCGGTCGACGCGAGATCGGGATCGCGGTTGCCGTCGCCGACGCCGCGGGAGCCGCCGTCCGCGGGGCGCAGCGCGCCCTCGAGGCACGCGCCAGCCGCGAGGCGCTGGAGCTCCTCTTCGAGCTGTCGGCCTCGCTCACGAACGACGACGACGTGGACACGGTGCTCCACACCGCGTGCGACGGCATCCGCCGAGCGCTCGGCTTCGAGCGCATCGTGATCGAGATCGCCGACGACGCATCGAACGAGCTCCGCCTGCGAGCCACCGTCGGATGGGAGGAGGGCGCGCCGGCCGGGGTGACCTCGCTCGAGGACGTCGAGCAGCTCTGCGACCCGGCCTACGAGATCGAAGGCTGCTACCTGTGGCCGGCCGACCAGGCCATCGCTCGCGTCGGGCTGCGTGCCCGCCGGTACGAGTCGCGCAACAACGGGGTGGGACCGCTCGCGTGGGACCACCACTGGCTGATCGTCCCGCTCCGGCACCCGGACGGCCGGATCGGTGGGTGGGTGTGGCCCGACGATCCCGCGGACCACCTGCTGCCGACGCGGGAGAAGCTCCGCATCCTGCGCACCTTCGCCAACCAGGCGCTCGCCGCCGTCACCGACGCTGCCCACGTGGACCAGCTCGAGGCGCTGGCGCGCGTCGACGAGCTCACCGGGGTCCTCAACCGGCGCGCGTTCTTCGAGCGGCTGGACGTGGAGGTCCACCGTGCCCGTCGCACGAAGGCCCCTGTGTCCGTCGTGCTCTACGACCTCGATCAGTTCAAGGCGCTGAACGACGGCCACGGCCACCCCGCGGGCGATGCCGCGCTGCGCACGTTCTCTCGCATCCTGGAGCGGAACGTCCGTGCCTCCGACGCCGTCGGCCGGGTGGGGGGCGACGAGTTCGCGCTCCTCCTCGCCGGCGCCGACGCCAACGACGTGGCGCGGATCCTCGAGCGCATCACGGCGACGACCGAGTCGGACCCACCCGCGCTCGGCGTGCGCGCCAGCTACGGGGTCGCGCGCACGGGCGAGGACGGTTGGACCCGAGAGGAGCTCGTCGAGGCGGCGGACCGGCGGCTGTACGACCACAAGCGCCGTCGACACATCCACGTGCTCCCGCCGCGGTCGGCCAGCTCCTGACGGCCCACCGGCTCACACCCAGTCGAGCTGCGGGTCCTCCTGCTCGTCGACCACCCGCGCGCACGTGGGGCACCACCAGCGCGCCTCCACGCCCGTGCCGCACGCCGCGTGCAGCAGCGGCGGCCGGGTGGTGGCCGATCGGACCGCGCCCCAGTGCGACAGCAGTCGGAGGGCCCCCGCCAGCTCGGCGCCGCTCGCCGTGAGCACGTAGGCCACGCGACGCGGCCGTTCGGAGTACGGGCGCGCCGCCAGCAGGCCCTCGGCCTCGAGGGCCTTGAGGCGGCTGGACAGGATGTTCGGGGCCAAGCCGTCGAGGTCCTCGAGCAGCTCGCCGAACCGGCGGGGCCCGCCGAGCAGCGCCTCCACGAGCAGGAGGCTCCACCGGTCGCCGACGCGGTGGAGGGCGACGTCGAGGGCGCTCACCGGCGCCGAGCGGCGGTTCGGGGTTGGCATCGCGGTGCGCTCCTCCTACAGTCACTTGCAGATCACAAGTTACCTGCGAGGAGGCCTCATGGCCACGGCTGACACCACCACGCTCGGGGAGGCGGCTCGGGCCGCCCTCGCCGCTGCCGCACCGTCCGTCGTCCGCATCGGCCGCGCTCCCGGGCGCGGGTGCGGCATCGTGGTCGGCGAGGACCGCGTCCTGACGAACGCGCACAACCTCCGCGACCGCACCACGGAGGTGGCCTTCGCCGACGGGCGCGCCGAACAAGGGCGCGTGGCGGCCATCGACCCCGACGGCGACCTCGTCGTGCTCGAGGTCGACACCGCGGGGGCCCCGGCCCTGCCGTGGGCCGACCACCCGGCCGAGCCCGGCGACGTCGTCTTCGCGGTCGGCCGGACGGGCGACGGCGGTCCCCGCCTCACCCACGGCATGGTGAGCGGCGCCGAGCGGAGCTTCCGCGGCCCGCGCGGGCGACGCATCACCGGCAGCCTCGAGCACACCGCGCCGCTCGCACGCGGCTCCTCGGGCAGCCCTGTGGTGGACGCTGACGGACGGCTCCTCGCCATCAACACCGCACGCCTCGCCGAAGGCTTCTACCTGGCGATCCCGGCCGACGACGACCTGCGCAACCGCGTCGACGCGCTGCTGCGTGGGGAGTCCGTGCACCGACTCGTGCTCGGCGTGGGCCTCGCTCCCGCCGACGTGGCGCGCCAGCTGCGCGCCTCGGTCGGCCTGGCCGACCGCGAGGGGCTGCTCGTGCGCTCCGTGGCGCCTGACAGCCCCGCTGACCGCGCTGGCGTGCGGTCGGGCGACCTCATCACGCAGGCCGACGGCACCGGGGTGACCACCGTCGACGACCTGCACACGGCGCTCGACGCGGCGCGAGGGGCCCGGTCGCTACGGCTCCACGTGGTGCGCGGGGCCGAGGAGCTCGACCTCACCGTCCAGTTCGACGACCCCGCCGACCCGAGCGGGGATGAGGGCTCGACGTCGTAGACGACGTCCTCGACGGCGGCGTCAGACGGCGGCGTCAGACGGCGGCGTCAGACGGCGGCGAGCTCGGCCTGGCGGGCCTCGTCGCGACGGGCGGCGAACCTCCGGCCCGCCTTGCCGATGCGGCCGATGCGCTGCACGAGCGCGGCACGGGCGGCCTCGGCCTCGGCGTCGAGGCCCTCGAGCGCCTCGACCCCCCAGGTGCGCAGGACGACCGGGACGAGGATCTGATCGTGGTGGATGCCGAAGTCGTAGATCCCGGCCTTGGCGATCGCCTTGGCGTGGGCTTCGAAGTCGACGATCCCGGTGCCGGGCATCTCGAACTCGCGCACCTGCCGCTCGATGGCGCACACCATCCCTGACGGATCGACCTCGAGGGCGGCGCCGACGAGGTCGCGGTAGAAGAGGTGGTGGCGGTTCTCGTCGCTGGCCACCTTCTTCATGACCTCGTAGCCCGCCCGGTCGGTGAGGAGCTTGCCGGTGTTGTGGTGGGCGATGCGCGTGGCCAGCTCCTGCAGCGCGACGTAGACGAAGCCGTCCTGCGGGGTCTCGGGCTCGGGCACCTGGCCGCACTCGACCTGCGCCATGCGCGCCCGCTCGAGCTCGCGGGGGTCGAGGGCGCGGGTGACGGTGAGGTAGTCGCGGATCACGATCGAGTGGCGACCCTCCTCCGCGGTCCAACGCCTCGACCACGCGCCCCACGCGGAGTCGGCGCCGAACATCCGCTCGATGGTGCGGAAGTAGTACGGGAGGTTGTCCTCGGTGAGGAGGTTGACGAAGAGGGCGCTGCGGAGCTCGGGCGCCAGGTCGACCTCGTCGGGCGACCACTCGTAGCGCTCGTCGAAGTCCTGCCCGCGGCTCCACGGCACCAGCTCGTGGGGGAACCACTCCTTCGACGTGGCCAGGTGGCGATCGACGAGGGCGGCGGCGGTGGGCTCGAGCTCGGTCAGGAGGGGGCCGGGATCCAGCATCCGTCCAGCCTACCGACCGGTCGGTAGGGAGGAAAAGACGGGGCGTTCTGTCCGGTTCGGCGGGACAACGGCCCTGGTCAGGCGGTTCCTGGTCCGGTGGCCGCCGGCCCGTCGATGGCAGCATCGCCGTACACGGCCCGAGCCCAGGCCTCGACGTTCGGGCCCCGACGGAGGGTGTGGCCGCCGTCGATGCTGATGCACTCCCCGGTGATCCAGCCCGACTCGGGTCCGCACAGGAAGCGGATCAGGTGGGCCACGTCGTCCACCGTGCCCGTGCGGTGCAGCGGGATGTTCTCGAGGTAGTCGGCGTGCACCGCCGGGTCCTGCTCCAGGGGTGCGGCGAGCTCGGTGGGCACGAGGCTCGGGCGGATGGCGTTCACGCGCACGTTGCACCGACCGAGCTCGTCGGCGGCGTTGCGCACGAGCGCCTCGAGGCCCGCCTTCGACACGCAGTAGGCGGACATGAAGGGGTGGGTGAGCGGCCCCGCGATCGACGACAGCCCCACGAACGCTCCCCCGCCCGAGGCCACCATGGCGGCCGCCGAGTGCTTGAGGGTGAAGAAGGCGCCGCGGAGGTTGATGTCCATCACCCGGTCCCACTCCGACACCGGAAGGGCGACCACCGGTCCGACGGTGCCCGTGCCCGCCGACGCGACGCAGTGCTGCAGCCCGTCGGCGCCCGTCGCCACCTCGACGGCTCGCGCCACGTCGTCCTCCTGCGCGACATCGCACGCGACGGTGCGGACCTCCGCCCCCTCCGGCGCCCCCGCGCGGAGCGCGTCGGCGGCAGCGTCGAGGCGCTCCTGCGAGCGGCCGGCGAGCGTCACCGTGGCCCCGTCCCGCAGCAGGTGGCGCGCCGCCGCCAGCCCGATGCCGCTCCCGCCGCCCGTGATCAGCCCGGCCGTGCCGGCGAGGACGAGCTCCCCCATCTCCACCTCCTCAGGTCGTGAGGCCGTCACCCTAGGAGGTCGCGCTTCGCGATCGTCAGAGGAAGACGGCGAGGAGCGCGTCGATCTCGGCGCCCGCGGGCGCGGCCAAGAGGTGGGCGCCCCCGGGCA
Source organism: Acidimicrobiales bacterium (assembly GCA_045807565.1). Taxonomy (GTDB): domain Bacteria; phylum Actinomycetota; class Acidimicrobiia; order Acidimicrobiales; family VFJN01; genus VFJN01. The sequence goes on from JBJMHD010000173.1 coordinate 33,431, forward strand.
CCTCGAGCACGAAGTGCACCGGCGGTCCGCTGCTCTGCTTGGCGGCGCGGACCTCGTCGCGCCGCCAGGTGCCGAGCTCGCCGTCGGGCCCGGACACGCGCAGCCCGTCGCCGTCCACGAGCTCGAGCACCACGCGGGCCGGCCAGCCGTCACCCTGGCCCTGGAGGTGGCGGACGAGCCCACCGAGGCGACGGAACCGCGTGGGCAGCGCCACCAGGCCGGTGTCGTGCACGCGCCATGCCTCGACCCGCATCGCGGTCATCGCCCTAGCCTCGCTCAGATGGGTGACGATCGGCTGCCGCGGACGCTGGTGCCGATGAAGGCCACGTCCGCCGCGCTGCCGTTGGGCGACGGCTGGACCTACGAGGTGAAGTGGGACGGCATGCGCGCGCTCACCTTCATCGAGGGCGACAGCGTGCGCGTGCAGTCCTACAACGAGCGCGACGTCACCGTGTCCTGGCCCGAGCTGGCTGGCCTGGCCCAAGCGGTCCCTGCCGCCACCGCCCTCCTCGACGGGGAGCTGGTCGCCACCGACGGCGACGGGCGCCCGAGCTTCGGGCTGCTCCAGCAGCGGATGCACGTGACCGCGCCCGCCGAGGTCGCGGCGCGTGCCGCGGAGGTGCCGGTGTCGTACGTGGTGTTCGACCTGCTCCACCTCGACGGCCACGACCTGTGCGACCTCCCGCTCTCCGATCGCCGGCGCCTCCTCGACCAGGTCCTCGAGCCGGGGCCCCGGTGGCGGGTCTCGCCGCTGCACGACGACGGGGAGGCGCTGCTGCACGCCGCGGAGGAGCGTGGGCTCGAGGGCGTGGTGGCCAAGCGCCTCGACTCCCGGTACGAGCCCGGCAAGCGCACCCGCGCCTGGTTGAAGGTGAAGGTGCGGCTCCGCCAGGAGATGGTGGTGGGTGGGTGGCTGCCGGGCGAGGGCAACCGCACCGGGCGCCTCGGCGCGCTGCTGGTGGGCTACCACGGTGCCGCGGGCGACGGTGGGAAGCTGCGCTTCGCCGGTCGCGTGGGCACCGGGTTCAAGGACGCCGAGCTCACCCGCCTGGGCGGGCTGCTCTCCGAGCTCGCCACCGACGAGTGCCCCTTCGACCCGCCACCGCCTCGTGCCGAGATCCTCCGCGGGCCCCGCTGGGTGCGACCGGAGCTCGTGGCCGAGCTCGAGTTCGGCGAGTGGACGCACGACGACCGCCTGCGGCACCCGAGCTACCTCGGGCTGCGCACCGACAAGCCGGCCGACGAGGTCACCCGCGATGCCTGACGACCCGATCCGCCTCACCCTTCCGTCGGACCCCGACCTCGTGTCCGTCGCCTCGGTCGCGGTGCGGGCCGCCGCCCGCCAGGTCGCGCTGCCCGAGACCGAGATCGACCGGCTGCGCGCCGCCGTGGTGGACACCTTCACCGCGCAGGCGGCGATCACCGACGATCCGATCGAGATCGTCCTGCACCCCCACGCCGGTCGCATGACGATCGACGTGGGCTCGACGCGCATCGAGTGAGCGAGGGTCAGCGGCCGGTGGACCCGAAGCCGCCGCCTCGGTCGTCGCCGTCGAGGGCGTCGACCACGGACCACTCGACCCGAGCGACCGCCTGCACCACGAGCTGCGCGATGCGCTCGCCGCGCCGCACGGTGTACGGCTCGGAGGGGTCGAGGTTGACGAGGAGCACCTTGAGCTCGTCGCGGTACCCGCTGTCGATCAGCCCTGGGCTGTTCAGGCAGGTGATCCCGTGCCGCAGCGCCAGCCCGCTGCGCGGCTGCACGAACCCGGCGTAGCCCTCGGGGAGGGCGAAGGCGATCCCGGTGGGCACCAGCGCCCGACCTCCGCCGGGCGCGAGGTCAGCGTCCACGCGGGCGAGCACGTCGAGCCCGGCGTCTCCGGCGCGCGCGTACGCCGGCAGCGGGAGGTCCGGGTCGAGCTGGACCACCGGGACGACGAGACCCTCCGACACCCGGCGCAGGCTAGGAGGTCGTCACACCCTCGCCGGTAGGGTGCGCCGGTGCTGGTGTGGATGGATCTCGAGATGACGGGGCTCGATCCGGCCAAGGACGTCATCGTCGAGATCGCCACCATCGTCACCGACGACGAGCTCGAGATCGTCGCCGAGGGCCCGGACCTGGTGGTGCACCAGCCCGACGACGCGCTCGCCGGCATGGACCCCGTGGTGGTCGACATGCACACCAGCAGCGGGCTGCTCGAGGCCATCAAGGCGTCCACGACCACCCTCGAGGAGGCCGGGGCCGCCACCCTCGCCTTCATCAAGGAGCACGTGCCCGAGCCGCGCACGATCCCGCTGTGCGGCAACTCGATCGGCACCGACCGTCGGTTCCTCGCCGTGCACCTCCCCGCCATCGAGGAGCATCTCCACTACCGCTCGGTCGACGTCTCCACGATCAAGGAGCTCACCCGGCGCTGGTACCCCGGCGCGCTCGAGGCCACGCCCCGCAAGGCCACCGCCCACCGGGCCCTCGACGACATCCGTGAGTCCATCGAGGAGCTGCGGTGGTACCGCACGCACGTGTTCAAGCCGGCTGGACCGCTTGACCCACCGGTCAAGTAGGTTCGGCGGGGTGGGGGACACGACGACGCAGCGGCCCCGCCGCCAGGAGGCGGAGCCGGCCACCACCGACATCACCGAGGTGGCCCCCAACATCCTCCGGTCGCAGCTTCCGATCATGCTGCCGGGCCTCGGCCACGTGAACTGCTACTTCCTCGAGGACGAGCGCGGCGTCGCCATCGTCGACCCCGGCATGCCCGGTCCGCAGTCCTGGCGCGCCCTCGTCGACCGGCTGAAGCGCGCCGGGTACAAGCCCAAGGACGTCCACACGGTGGTCGTCACCCACTCGCACCCGGACCACTTCGGCGGGGCGGGCCGCATGCGCGACACGTACGGCGCCGAGGTGATCACCCATCGCAGCTTCCGCACGTGGTTCGACCCGCAGGAGGAGGAGGCCCTCGACGACGACGAGGCGAGCGACAGCGCACCGGCGCCCTCGCCCTTCGGCCGGGCCATGCCGTGGCGCAAGGACGAGGTGTTCCGACCGCCGCTGAAGCGCCGGATGAAGATGCAGGTGTTCCGCATCGCGGCTCGCCGCTTCGTGCGCACGCCAGCGCCGACGCGCCGCATCGACGACGCCGAGGTGATCACCCTCGGCGGGCGCGAGTGGGTGGCGCTGCACACGCCGGGGCACACCAACGACCACCTCTGCCTCTACGACGCCGCCGACGGGATCGTGCTCACCGGTGACCACGTCCTGCCGACCATCACCCCCCACATCTCGGGGCTGGTCGCGGGCGCTGATCCGCTCAACGAGTTCTTCACCAGCCTCGAGAAGGTGGCCGGGCTCGACGGCGTCCACCTCGCCCTGCCCGCCCACGGCCACCCCTTCCACGACCTCACCGGCCGCGCCCACGCCATCCGCGACCACCACGGCGAGCGCCTCGACACGCTGCGCGCCGCCGCCAAGGAGCTCGGCGACGCGACGGTCGAGGAGTACAGCCACAAGCTCTTCCAACCGCGCAGCTGGGGCCAGATGGCGGAGAGCGAGACCTACGCGCACCTCGAGCACCTCCGCCAGTCCGGCGAGGTTGCGGCGCGCGACGAGGACGGCTTCCTCCACTACGCACTGGTCGAATGACCCGTCTGTGCGGACTTCTCGTCGCATCGCGACGATTTCTCCGCACAGACGTAGGGATCTAGCGGGCGGTGACCACTGCGGTGACGGCAACGGCACCGTCAGCGGCGGCCCACACCGACAGGCGTCCGTCGTCCCCGGTCACCGTCACCCGCACATCCACGTCGCGCTCGATGGCGGTGCGGTGCTGCACCTCGGCGCGCAGCGGCGCTCGCAGCTCGCGGCGCTGTGACAGCGCCTGCTCGACGATCTGCCAGCACGCGGCGTTGTTCACGTGACCCAGCACGTCGAAGTCCGTGAAGCGCAGCGGCCACGCGAACCCGTCCAGCTCGCCGGCCGGAGGACCGGGGTGGTCGAGGCGTGCCTTGACCTTCCGCCCGCCGTGGGCCTCGCCGTACAGGTCGTCGAAGCCCGCCGGGATGCGGCTGGGGCGGCCCGAGTCGAGGTCGATGTGCACCCAGGTGGTGGCGGCCTCGATGGCACCGCCGCGCGCGCCCTGGATCGAGATGCGCCGCTCGGCCCAGTGGCTCCCGGTGCCCGAGCACCAGGTGGCGAGGGCGAGCGGCTCGAGGTACCGAGGGAACGCCGACACCTCGATCACCGTCTTGCGCACGACCCACGCCTCGGCGTCGGGCAGGGCGGCGTCGGCGGTGTCGTCGGCAGAGAGGTCCTGGAGGAAGCGGGCGGTGGCGTCCAACCGGAGCCGACCCGCCGGGCTCACGTCGGCCAGCCGCACCCGCCGCGACCCCTCGAACACCCGGCCGGAGGCGGGCCGAGGCACCAGGTCCGTCATGGGGCGGCAACCTATCTGCACGAGAAATGTTGGAAATGGGTTGACCGTGAGGTCAGGTGCGTGGTGCGATGCCAGGACCCGAGCCGCCGGCTCGGGTCCCGACCGCCGAGCCCTCGGCTCCAGGAGCGCCCCACGATGACCACCGAGACGCACATCACGGCAGGCCTGCAGGCCGCCGCTGGCGCGCGTCCCGGCGCGCGTCCGGGCACGTCCTCGGCCTGCGCCCGCACCACCTTCGCGTCCTACGCGCCGGCCGTGCACCCGGTGTCTGTCCACCAGACCACCTGGATCAAGGGCGCCACGGGCGAGCCGTCCACCTTCATGGTGCTCGACGCCAAGAACCGCCCCGCCCGGCCCCTCTCGGAGCTCTCGCCATAGGTACCCACCAGCGAGACGCACAGGCTCTCCGAGAGGCCGCCGGGATCAGCCCGGCGGCCTTTCTCGTTCTCCGGCCACCGATCTCCACCCACCCACCGACGACCACCCACCGACCAGCCAGACCACCAACATCCCGAGAAGGGGGAAGGGCGATGTTGCCCGAGCGCTACGAGTACGAGTTCCACAGTCCCAGCGGGCCCGAGCCCGCCGAGGACCGAGACTGGTGGGCGCAGGCCCGCTGCAACGACCTCGCCGGCACCATGAGCGGGCTCTTCTTCAGCGAGGAGCTGCAGGACATCGCCAAGGCGAAGCAGATCTGCGCGCTCTGCCCGGTGATGTCCCAGTGCCTCGAGGGCGCCCTCGAGCGCCGTGAGCCGTGGGGGGTCTGGGGCGGACAGCTCCTCCTCAACGGCAAGGTGCTCCAGGGGAAGCGCCGTCGCGGCCGTCCGCCGAAGGTGGCCCGGCCAGAGGACCAGCTGCCGGAGATCCCGATCCCGGCCCACCTCCAGGACCGGGTCGTCTACAAGACGGCCTAGCTCACCCCCCGGGGGCGGCGGCGTCAGTGCCGCTCCCCCGGGGGCGAGGTCACCGCCTCGGGTGGGCCGGGGCAACGGCCGCCGTCCCGCGCGCTCGCTCCCCCCGAACGCACGGGACGTCGACGACCGACCCCCGGCCCACCCAGCGGTCGACGTGTGGCGTGCGCCGCCTCGGCGTTACCGTCGCTGCCGTGTCCGACTCCCCCCGGCCGACGTGGCGGCTCCTCGTCGTCTCGACGGTGCTGGCACTCCTCGCCGCCGCCGGCACGGTGGTGCTCCTGTCGGACGGAGGGGACGACGACGTCTCCACCGACGCCACCTCACCGGTGACGCTCGTGCCCGACGAGGCCGTGCCGACCTTCGACGAGGCCACCTACACCAGCTTCGACGGCGAGGAGGTGCCCTTGTCGAGCGTGCGCGGCACCCCCACGGTCCTGAACTTCTGGGCGTCGTACTGCACGCCGTGCCTCCAGGAGATGCCCGCCTTCGAGGAGGTGTACCGCGAGGTCGACGCCGACGAGGTGGCGTTCCTCGGGCTGGCCGTCGCCGATCGCACCGACGATGCCCAGGAGATGGCGAAGAAGACCGGCGTCACCTACCCCCTCGGGCAGGACAAGGACGCATCGGTGATCACGGCGCTCGAGGGCGCCGTGCTCCCGACGACGGTGCTCCTCGACGCCGACGGCGAGGTGGTGGCACGGCACGCCGGCCAGCTCACGGCCGACCAGCTCCGCTCGCTGCTCGCCGACGAGCTCGGGATCAAGACGTGATCGGCTCGCGGTGATCGACGCGCCCCTCGCGCTCGCCTTCGCCTCGGGCATGGTCGCCACGGTGAACCCGTGCGGCTTCGCCATGCTGCCCGCCTACCTCGGCTACTTCCTCGGCCTCGAGGGACAGGACAGGGACGTGCAGGCGAGCGTGAGCCGGTCGCTCGGGGTGGGCCTGTCCGTGTCGGCGGGTTTCCTCGTGGTGTTCGGGCTGGCAGGGCTGGCGATCTACCACCTGCAGGCCTCGGTCTACGAGTGGGTGCCGTGGGCCACGATCGTGATCGGCGTCGGCCTCGCCGTGCTCGGGTTCGCCATGCTCCGTGGCTTCGAACCGGTGATCTCCCTTCCGAAGATGCAGCGGGGCGGGCGCACCACCGGAGGCGGATCGATGTTCGTGTTCGGGATCTCCTACGCCATCGCCTCGATCTCGTGCGCGCTCCCGCTCTTCACCAGCGCGGTCGTCGGCACGTTCCGGCGGGAGAACCTCGTCTCCAGCGGAGCCGTGTTCGTGGCCTACGCGCTGGGCATGACGCTCGTGCTGCTGGCGCTCACCGTGAGCCTGGGGATGGCGAAGCAGGGCCTCCTGCGCCGTCTGCGCCAGGCCCTCCCGTACATCAACCGCGTGTCGGGCGCGATCATCGTGATCGCCGGCCTCTACCTCGCCCACTACGGCTGGTACGAGCAGCGCGTGCGCGCCGGCGACGGCGGCGACGGGTCCGCCGCCGTCGACCAGGTCACCGGCTGGTCGGGCGACATCAGCCGCTGGGTCGACCAGGTCGGGTCGGTGCGGCTGGGGCTGCTCCTGTCGCTGGCGCTGGCTGCGATCCTCACCGCCACCTTCGGGCTCCGCGCCAAGCGATAGGCCCCGCCTTGGGACGCTTCGCCGAGCTGCTCGGCCACGACGGCGTGGAGGAGGACCTCGAGCTGCGGTCGTCGTTCGGGCTGATGGCCTTCCACGGGGGCAACCTCGAAGAGGGCACCGACCTGGTCGCGAGCTCGGTCGCCGAACAGGCGGGCGCATCGCTCTATGCCGTGCGCCAGCCCGCCGGCCTCCGGTGGCACGTGCCGTCGGTGGAGGTCGGTCCCGACGAGTCGGCGGCGCTGGCGGCGTTCGTCGACCACGTCGAGATCGCCATCGCCGTCCACGGCTACGGGCGTGAGGGGCTCTGGACCACGCTGCTGCTCGGCGGCCGCAACCGCGAGCTCGCCGCTCACGTCGGCGTGCACCTCCGCCGGGCGATGCCCGGCTACCAGGTGGTCGACGACCTCGAGGCCATCCCACGCGACCTGCGCGGCGTCCACCGCGCGAACCCGGTGAACCTCCCGGCCCAGAGCGGCGTGCAGCTCGAGCTGCCGCCGCGGCCTCGGTCCCGCACGGTGCCCATGTGGCGCGACCTGCCGGCGTCCGACCCCATCCCCCACCAGCTCGACCTCATCTCCGGCCTGGTGGCGGCCATCCGATCCTGGGGGCGGTGAGCGGCTACGGGCTGAGACGGACCATCCTCCACCCACCGGGCATGCCGGGGTCGAGCTCGTAGCGCAGGCGGTCGTGCATCCGGTTCTCGCGGCCCTGCCACAGCTCGATCTCCTCGGGCACCAGCCGGTAACCACCCCAGTACGGCGGGCACGGCACGTCCACGCCCTCGAAGCGCGCCTCGGCCTCGGCGAACCGCGCCTCCAGCTGACCCCGGTCGGCCAGCTCGCTCGACTGGTGCGATGCCCACGCCGCCAGCTGGCTGCCCCGGGGACGCGTGGCGAAGTACGCCTCGCTCTCGGCCCGGTCGACGCGGCGCATCGCGCCACGCAGGTGCACCTGGCGGAGGAGCGGCACCCAGCTGAACAGCAGCGCGCCCTGCGGGTTGGCGGCCAGGTGCAGGCCCTTGCGGCTCTCGTAGCTCGTGAACACCGTGCACCCGTTGCGGTCGAAGCCCCGCATCAGCACCGTGCGCGCTGCCGGCCGGCCCTCGGCGTCGGCCGTGGCGAGGACCACGGCGCTCGGCTCGTTCGGCGCGACCGACGCCCACTCCTCCATCCACCGCTCGACCTGCACGAACGGGTCAGCGTCGACGTCGCCGACGTCCAAGCCGTGGCGCTGGTGGTCGGCGCGCAGCGCGTCGATGTCCATCCCGGGATTCTGGTCGCTCCGGCGGAGGATCAGCGCGGGTGGGTGACCGACATCGCCTGGTCGATCACGTGCTCCAGCGCCTCCACGCCCTCGACCTTCTCGAGGTACCACGCGCCCAGCCGGCCGGCCTCGATCTCGATGAGCGGATCGAACAGGCTCGAGATGACGATCACCGGGCGATGGGGATCGAGGGCCACGAGCTCCTCGACGGCGCTCAGGCCGTGCGCCCCTTCCATCACCAGGTCGACCACGACCACGTCGGGCAGATGGTCCTTGGCCGCCGCAACCGTCTCGCGAGCGTTGCCCGCCTCCGCGATGACCTGGTACCCGTCGCTCTCGAGCAGGGACCGCACGATGCTCCGGAACCGGACGTCGTCGTCGGCGAGGAGCACGGAGGTGGGTTGCATGGGGCGGGTGGTTCCCTCCACCGGCTCAACCTACCCATGCCCCATCCCGGCTCAGATGGGCCGTACGAGCCATTACCCCCGGTATCGGACAGGGCCGCGAGGCGCGCCGATCAGGCGGGGTCGGCGTCGGGCAGGTGGGGGTGCCGGGCGGGGCCCTGGACCTGTGGCGTGTCGTGCTCCGCGGTGGCGCGCGCCAGCACGTCGGCGGGGACGAGGCCGCGCGACACCCAGTTGCGCTCGTCGGCCCACACCAGCATCGGCGGGAGGAAGACGAGCGCGCTGAGGAGCGCCACCGCGACGTTCAGGGCAACGATGATCCCGAAGTCGCGCAGCAGCGGCAGCGACGAGGTGGCGATCACGCCCACGCCCGCCGTGGCCGTCATCGCCGACACGATGAAGGCCCGCCCCGTGCGACCAGCGGTGACGTCGACCGCGGCCTTGGGCGCGAAGCCTCGTCGCCGCTCCTCCACGAACCGCAGGAGGATCAGCGAGGTGAACTCGGTGCACACCGCCACGACGAGTGGCCCACCGATGGCCGTCAGCGGGCTGAGCTTCAGATCGAGCGAGTACGCGACGAGCGACGCCGCGCCGACCGCGATCAGGACCGGCACCATCGACAGCAGCGCTCGCACGATGCTCCGCAGCCGCACGGTGAGGAAGAGGAACACGAACAGGATCGCCAGGTAGGTGAGCAGGATCCGGTTCGCCTCGAGGTTGTCGAGGAGCCCGACACCGACGACCGCCAGGCCCGACGGCGTGGCAGTGACACCGGGCGGCGGGTCGACGGTGTCGCGCACGTCGCGGACCACGACGGCTCGGCGGTCGAGGTCACCCCCGCCCGTGCGGAAGATCAGGTTCAGGGCACCGGCGTCCTCGTTCGCGGTGGATCGCTGGATGTCCTCGGGTGCGACCGCGAAGGCGGCCGCGACCTCGGAGCCGAGGGGAGGGACGTTGCCGGCGCCCGGGATCTCCATCAGGAAGCTGACGGTGGTGACGATGCTCGACGCGGTGAGGAGCTCCTCGTCGTACGTGTCGAGCTGCTCCTTGGCGAAGCTGTCGACGAAGCCCACCGTGGCGTCGTCGAAGATCTCGTCGGACTTCACGAACACGCCGAGCTCGCTCGACGACGACGTCTCCGCCTGGAGCCGGTCGAGGTCGTGGATCACCTGCGAGTCCTGGTTCACCCACTCGATGGGGTCGGTCTGCAGGACGAGGTCGTCCTCCACGATGATCCCACCGAGGAACACGGCGAGGCTCGCGATGATCAGGAACGGGGCGATCTTGGTGGGGAGGCCGCCGAGCTTCACCACCAGCCGCCCCAGCTTCCCTTCACGGAAGTCCTTGCCGGTGGTGGGCGAGCGGTACTCGCGGATGCCGAGCGCAGCGAGCGGGCCGATGATGCTGCACAGGCAGATCACGCCGACCCCCACCGCGAGCAGGAGACCGAAGTCGCGGATCATCGGCACCTTCGCGAACCGAAGAGCGAGGAAGGCGAAGATGGCGTCGAAGGTGACGACGAGCAGCGCCGGCCCGAGGTTGCGAGCCGTCTCCTGGATGGGGTGCTCGGCGCGGTCGATCACCACCTCCTCCTCGATGCGCGCGTGCATCTGGATCGCGTAGTCGATGCCGACGCCGAGCATCACCGGCAGACCGGCGATCGTGACGACGGTGAGGGGGATGCCGAGGTAGCCGGCCAACCCGAAGGCCCAGATGCAGCCGACCATCACCACGCCCAAGGGCAACAAGCGCCATCGGACATCGAAGGCGACCAGGAGGATGATGACCATCAGACCGACGGCGATGGCTCCCAGGACCATCATCCCGCCGGTGAGGTAGTCGTTCAGGTCGCGCAGGAGCACCGCCGCGCCGGTGGTGCTGATCGTCGCATCGCCGAGCTCGAGGTCGGCGGTGGCGTCCTGCACGAGCTGGGCGGCCCTGCCCTCGGTCTCGATGTCCAGGTTGCCGGGCAGGCGCACGACCATCTGGGCGTTGGTGTCGTTCGGGAAGAACGGCAGGAGCGACTTGCGGATGTTGCCTTCGTTGTCGTGGAGGAGGAAGTCGTTCCAGGCCTCGTTCCCGATCACGCGGTCCTCGGGCGGGATCTCGTTGACCCGGGTGAGCGTCTCGATGGAGCTGGCGCTGCGGACGGCCTGCCCTTCTGGGGTGGGATCGCGCTCCGTCGCACCGAGGAGGATCTTGGCGGCGACGCCCTCGGCGACGTTGCCCGACGCCGGGAGCACCAGCGCGTTGGTGAACTCCAGCGCGGTGAGCGGCGTGACCACCGCGAACACCTGGTCGCCGCCCTTCTCCTTGATCTCCGCCTCGACCTGCTTCCACGCCTCGACAGCCTCCGGGGTGAACAGGTCGGTGAGCTGTTGGCCCTCGCCGAGGGTGACGAGCGTGACCATGGCCTGCCCGCCGAAGAGGTCTTGGTAGGCGACGCTGTCCTTGTAGACCTGCTCACCCTTGTTCAGGTAGCTGTCCTGGCCTGTCGCGAACTCGAGCTTGGAGATGCCGGCGCCGAGCGCCACGGTGATCACCAGCCCCACGATCGAGACCACGCCCGCACGCTTGCCGAGGTTCAGACCGAGCCACGACCAGAACTTCTGCATGCGCTTCCCTTCCACGGCGTCCCCGGCGATGTGCCGAGGCACGTTACCCAGGGAGCGATCAGCGAGCCGCGGTGATGCGCTCCGCACCCGCGAGGTACGGCCGCAGCGCCTCGACGACCGCCACCGAACCGTCGGGCTGGCGGTGGGTCTCGAGGTACGCGGCGACGGTGCGCGACCAGCCCATCGCCGAACCGTTCACGGTGTGGCACACCTCGGTGCCCTTCCCTGCGGTGGGGCGGTACCGGATGTTGGCGCGACGCGCCTGGTAGTCGCTGAACCACGACACCGAGCTCACCTCCAACCACATGTCGCATCCCGGCGCGTACGCCTCGAGGTCCCACGTGCGCGCCGCCGATGCGCCGACGTCACCGGTGCACAGGTCGACCACGCGGTACGGCAGGCCGAGCTCGGTGAGCAGGGCCTCGCTGCGCGCGAGCACGTCCTCCTGGCAGGCGATCGCCTGCTCGGCGTCCGAGGCGAGCGCCAACAGCTCGACCTTGTCGAACTCGTGGACCCGCAGGAGGCCTCGGGTGTCACGACCAGCCGCGCCCGCCTCCCGACGGAAGCACGAGGTGTGGGCGGTGTACCGCAGCGGCAGGTCGGCCTCGGCCAGCACCTCGTCCCGATGCAGCGAGGTGAGCGGCACCTCGGCGGTGGGGATGGCCCAGAGGTCGTCACGCTCCATGTGGTACGCCTCGTCCTCGAACTTCGGGAGGTGTCCGGTGGCGATCATCGTGTCGGTCCGCACGAGGGTGGGCGGCCGGAGCTCCTCGAAGGCGTCGGCGTTCCGGTCGAGGCTCAGCTGCACCATGGCTCGCAGCAGGCGTGCGCCCCAGCCCCGGTAGAGCATGAACATCGACCCGGAGATCTTGGCGGCGCGCTCGCCGTCGAGGATGCCGAGCTCGGTGCCGATGTCCCAGTGCGGCACGCGCTGGTGCTCGGCGTAGGCGGCGGCGTCGTAGCCCTCCACCCGCAGCACCACGTTGTCCTCCTCGCCGGCGCCGTCGGGGCAGTCGGCCGACGGGACGTTCGGCGTCCGCAGCAGGAGCTCGCGCAGCTCAGCGCCGAGGGCGTCCGCCTCGGCATCGAGCGCCTTCTCCTCGTCGCCCAGGGCGCGGCTCTCGGCCATGAGCGCCTCTGCCCCTTCGGGGTCGCCTTGCCCCCGGCGCCGGCCGACCTCCTTCGACAGGGCCTTCACGCGAGCGCGCAGCTCGTCGCGCTGCGTGCCGATGGCCCGCTGCTGCGCGTCCAGGTCGATGATGCGATCGACGGCATCCGCCGCATCGCCGCCGCGCCGGGAGAGCCCGGCGCGGATGGCGTCGGGTTCGGTGCGGAAGCGGCGCAGGTCGAGCATGGGGGGAGAAGGTAGTTGTGGCTGGCCGCGCCGTTGACAGGCGTTCTGGGACCGAGTCCCGCTTCGTGCATACAGTCCGGCGGTGGCTGCCGTGGAGGTCGACGGGCTGGTGGTCCGCTATGGCGACGTCACCGCCGTGGACAGCGTGAGCTTCGAAGCCGCCGCCGGGCAGATCACCGCCGTGCTGGGACCCAACGGCGCCGGCAAGACGACCACGATCGAGGCCCTCGAGGGCTATCGGGCACCCGACGCCGGACGGCTGTCGGTGACGGGGCTCGATCCCACGACCGACCACGCCGTCCTCACGACCCGCGTCGGGGTGATGCTCCAATCGGGCGGGGTGGGCCCGGGCGTCCGGGTCCTGGAGGCGCTGCGCCACGCCGCCGCCCTCTACGAGCACCCGCTCGACCCGCCCGAGCTGCTCGCGCGCGTGGGGTTGACCGGGACAGAGCGGCGCACCTGGCGCCAGATCTCGGGCGGGGAGCAGCGCCGCCTGGCCCTGGCCCTCGCCCTGGTGGGTCGGCCGCAGGTCGCGTTCCTCGACGAGCCCAGCTCGGGGGTCGATCCGGTCGGCCGCCAACAGCTGCGCGAGGTCATCGCGGGCCTGCGCGAGGACGGGGTGACCGTCGTGCTCACCAGCCACGACCTCGACGAGGTCGAGCGCCTCGCCGACCACGTCGTCATCCTCGACCACGGCCACGTGCTCGCCATGGGATCGCCGGCCTCGCTGACCGCCGCGCCGGTGGACGAGGTGCGCTTCGGCGCGCCGCCCGGCCTCGACACCGCCGCGCTCGCCGCGCACCTCGGCAGCCCGGTCGAGGCCGCCGACGAGGGCGAGTACGTCGTGCGGGCGGCCGGCACCCCGGCGCTCATCGCGAGCCTCACGGCCTGGCTCGCCGACAACGACCTCCCGCTGACCGACCTCCGCGCCGGCCGTCAGCGCCTCGAGGACGTGTTCCTGCGGTTGGTGGCCGACGAGGGAGGCGCAGGCGCGTGAGGGCGCTCGCCGCGCACCTGCGCCTCGAGCTGGCGCTGCTCGCCCGCAACGGCGAGTCGCTGCTGCTCACGCTCGGGATCCCGGTCGTGCTGCTCGTGTTCTTCGCCAACGTCGACGTGCTGCCCATCGACGGCGATCCGATCGACTTCCTCGCCCCGGGCGTGCTCGCGCTCGCCATCCTGTCGACCGCCTTCGTGAACCTCGCCATCGGCGTGGGCTTCGAGCGGGAGTACGGCGTCCTCAAGCGCTTGGGCGCGACGCCGCTGGGCCGCCCTCGGCTGCTCGGAGCCAAGACCCTCTCGCTGCTCGTGGTGGAGGCGCTCCAGGTCGCGATCCTGTGGCCGCTGGCGCTGGCCCTGGGATGGGATCCGGCGCCCCAGTGGACCTTCGCGCTGGCGGTCGCGCTCGGGACGGTGGCCTGCGCGGGGCTCGGCCTGTGCCTGGCCGGTTCCCTCCGCGCCCTCGTCGTGCTGGCGGCCGCCAACGGGCTGTACCTGGTGCTGCTGCTGCTCTCCGGCATGGTGATCCCGCTCGAGGAGCTGCCCGACGCCGCCCAGCGCTTCGCCAAGGTGCTGCCCAGCGCGGCGCTGGCCGAGGTGGTCCGCGGCACCCTCACGAGCACCGACGTCGCCACCCGCGCGTGGTTGGTCCTCACCCTGTGGGCCATCGGCGCCCCCGTCCTCGCGACGCGGCTGTTCCGCTGGGAGTAGGAGCTACAACGCCTGGTAGGGCAGGAACACCTGGACGGGCCCGCCCGCCAGGTTCGCCCTGACCTCCTCGGGGACCGGGCCGAGGAGCTCCCCGGAGCACTCGCCGGTGGCGACGATCGCCTCCATGCGCTCGTCACCGATGTTCGCACCGTGGACGAGCAGCGCGTCGAGGTCCCGGAACCGCTCGAGCACGATGCACTCCGACTCGTCCTCGTTGAAGAAGGTGTCGTACTGGAGCGTTCCCGGGTCCTGGCTCCGCACGATCTCGAGGCACTCGGCCGACAGGCGCTTGAACTCGTCGAGGGTGCCGTCGTGGAAGCGGAAGCGGACGATGCTCTGGAGCTCGCTGCTCGTCTCGCCTTCGGGCGCGGGCGGCTGGGGGTCGGTCATGGTGGCTCCTCGGACGGCGTCGGCCCGGTCACACCACCGGGCGGCCGGTGCGCAGGCGGTGCTGGGTGTCGCGAAGGTAGAGGTTCAGCGGGAGCTCGCGCACCGGCCTCGGCAGGCGACGGCTGACCGCCGATGCCGCGCGAGCGACGCCGTCGAAGCGGCGCTGCCGGGCGGCCCCCCAGGGAAGGCCGAGCTCGTCGCGGAGCTCGGCGGGCAGGAACCCGCCCGTCATCACCTCCCCGAGGGGTCGCAGCACGCGCCGAAGGGGCCCGCCGAGTGGGCCAAGCCGGGCCACGACGAAGCTCAGGTCGGCGATGCCGCGCAGGTAGGGACGGGTGACCTCGTCCATCTCGATGCGCGCGATGCCTTCCTTCCAGTAGGCCTCGAACGCCGCTCGATCCACGGGCCACATGTCGTCGGTCACCTGGAGGGTGGTGCCCAGGCGCGCGGCGTGCGGATAGAGCACGTCGTCGAAGAAGCGCTCCTCCACCCGCGGGCCGAACAGCCGGTGGACGTCCTCGAGGCCCTTGTAGAGGCACGCCGCCACCCACAGCTGGAGCTCCGGGTCGAAGGCGTTGTAGGCGACCGGGTCCTGGGGTCGGGATCGCACCTGGGCGTGCACCCGGTCGATCTGCCGTCGCAGCTCCTCGCGCTCGGGCTCGGTGCCGAGCATCGCGATGAGGAGGTAGGCGGTGGTGGTGCGCAGGCGCTTCACGGGGTGGCGGTCGACCCGCCCGCTCTCCACGCGGCTCTCGGCGACGCCGCGGCCCACCGGCAGGCGAGCCAGCTGCATGATGACGTTCGCTCCGCCGGCGGCGAGCGCCAGGCCGACCATCGAGTCGCGGATCTCCCGCGGCACGTCAGCAGGGCCCCCAGGCACGATCCGAACCTAGCGGCCTGCTCGACGCGCGCTCAGATCCCCGCGCGCGGTGGTGGGTGGGCCTCGAACTCCCGCGCGACCTGGTCGTAGGTGAGGGTGCCGATCGGCTTCGGGCCCGCGTCCTGGTCGCTGGCCCAGCGGAAGAAGGTGATCGTGATCAGGATCCAGAGGTAGCTGCCGGCACCGAGCTTCATCAGGAGGCCGGCGATCTGCTGGTCGCTCGTGACCGAGAGGCCCCACAGGCGGTCCGGGATGTCGTAGGCCGAGTACACCGCACCGTTGGCGAAGGTGAGCCACGCACCGGGCACCGTGGGAACGAGCGAGGCGATGAACAGGTACACCATCTGCGCGGGCGGAGAGATCCTGAGCTCGGGGAACGGCCCGCACACCGGGATCCAGAACAGGATCGCCGTCGTGACCAGCGCGGTGTGCGCGCCGTAGTGGAAGAGGCCGTTCGCTGACGCGGTGTTCACCACCAGCTGCCAGTGGGAAAGGAGCGCGAGCGCGTTGAAGGCGACGCCGGCGGGGAGGGGCCGGGCCAGCTTGTGGAGGAGGACGTCGACGCGGCCGCGACCCACGACCAGCCGGGCCAGCCACTCCGGTGTGGCCAGCAGCATCACCGGCGGCACCACGAGCGTGAGCACGATGTGCTGGGCCATGTGCACGAAGTACAGGTACTCCTCACCGATGTCGTGCACGGGCCAGTCGGCCGCGACCCAGAGCAGCAACAGGCCGAGCCCGAACCAGCGCCGCTGCGCGCGCGTGACGGGAGGCGTGCCCGCCGGCACTGCCTTCGGGCCGATCACCCGCGCCGCGTACGTGTAGAGCACGCCGAGGCCGACGACGAGCAGCCACACCTCGGGATGCGGCACCCAGCGCCAGAAGTCGGCAGCCGCCAACATCAGATGGGCCCCGGCACGGGCACCGGCGAGGCCGCCGCCTCAGAGCTCCGAGGAGCTCGCCGCAGGCGAGCGACGAGGACCACTAGTGACCCGTGAGGAAGCGGAAGTAGTCGTCCCACCAGTAGTTGAAGGTCGTCATCATGACCGCGAAGACGATCACGGCGAGGATGAGCCCGAAGAGGAACACGCGCTTGAACAGCGGGTTGTCGTACTTCAGGTGCATGAAGTAGAGGATCACGGTCCCGAACTTGATGATCATCATCGGGAACAGGGTGAGCACCAGGGCGGTGGTGCTGGCCTTCTTGCCGAAGATGTCCTCCCAGAAGTAGGTGCTCACCTCGAGACCGGTGAGCACGGCGAGGAAGGCGGCGACCTTCACGTACTGGGCGTCCGACGGGTGCTCGCGGTGATCGGGATCGTGCGAGACGTTCGAGTACTCGACGTCTTCGGTGGTGGTGCTCATCGTCGCTTCCTCTACGGGATCAGGTAGACGACCGTGAAGATCACGATCCAGACGACGTCGACAAAGTGCCAGTAGAGCCCGGCCAGCTCGACGTTGAGCGACTGCTCCTGGCCCAGCCGCCCGCGCGAGACCCCGAAGTAGAGCGAGAGCAGGATGATCACGCCCACGGCGACGTGGGTGCCGTGGAAGCCGGTGAGCACGAAGAAGGTGGAGCCGAAGAGGT
>JBJMHD010000174.1:0-5984 GCA_045807565.1 Acidimicrobiales bacterium
GGAACAGCGGCACGCCGAGCGTCTTCTTCAGCGAGCGCTCCAGCAGGGGGTGGAGGTAGGTGACCTCCTCCTGCCCGTTGCGCCGCCGGATGTAGGGGTGCACCGACCCGCCCTGGATCGGCCCGGGCCGGATGAGGGCCACCTCCACCACCAGGTCGTAGAACCGGCGCGGGCGCAGGCGGGGCAGCGTGGCCATCTGCGCGCGCGACTCCACCTGGAACACGCCCACCGAGTCGGCCCGGCAGAGCATGTCGTACACCTCGTCCTCCTGCGGGAGGGTGGCGAGGTCGACGCCGACGTCGCCGTGCACCTCGCGCACGAGGTCGATGCACCCGTGCAGCACCTCGAGCATCCCGAGGCCGAGCAGGTCGAACTTCACCAGCCCGATGGCCGCGCAGTCGTCCTTGTCCCACTGGAGCACCGTGCGGATCGGCTCGTCACCGCGGAGGGTCTTCGACTTCGACGTGGACCCGGTGAGGCGTGCCCACTCCACGGGGCACACCTCGACGATCGGCCGGTCGCAGATCACCATCCCTCCCGAGTGCACGCCGAGGTGCCGCGGCGCGTGCTCGAGCTCCCCGGCCAGCGCGAGAACGTCCGCCGGGATGCACCGCTCCTGCTCCTGCTGCTGCGCCGTAGCGGCCACCGCGCCCCAGGCGTCGACCTGCTTCGACCAGGCGTCCTGCTGACCGGACGCGTAGCCGAGGGCCTTGGCGACGTCGCGGATCGACGACTTGGCGCGGTAGGTGATCACGTTGGCGACCTGAGCGGCGTGGCGCCGGCCGTGCTTGGCGTAGACGTACTGGATCGCCTCCTCCCGACGACCCGACTCGATGTCGATGTCGATGTCGGGCGGCCCGTCGCGCTCCGGCGACAGGAACCGCTCGAAGAGGAGGCCGAGGTCCACCGCGTCGGCGTTGGTGATGCCGAGCGCGTAGCACACGGCGCTGTTGGCGGCGCTGCCCCGGCCCTGGCAGTAGATGTTCGAGCGCCGGCAGAAGTCGACGATGTCCCACACCACGAGGAAGTAGCCCGGGAACCCCAGCTGCTCGACCAGCGCCAGCTCGTGCTCGATCTGCCGATAGGCGCCCGGCACCCGCTCGGTGCCCCACGACCCGTAGCGGCGCTCGGCGCCTTCCGCGGTGAGGCGACGCAGGTAGGCCATCTCGCTGAGCCCGTCTGGGCACGGGAACGGCGGCAGCTGCGGCGCGACCAGCTGCAGGTCGAAGGCGCACGCCCGCCCGAGCTCGGCGGCGCGCTCCACCACCCCCGGCCAACGGGCGAAGCGCCGCGCCTGCTCGTCGCCCGAGCGGAGGTGCGCGCCGGCGCAGGCCGGCAGCCACGGGTCGAGCTCGTCGAGGCTGCGCCGGGCGCGCACCGCAGCCATGGCCGTGGCAAGCGGGCGACGGGCAGGCGACGCGTAGTGGGCGTTGGTGGTGGCGACCACGTCGACGCCGGCCCGCACCGCCATCGACGCGAGGGCGTCGTTGCGGTGGGAGTCGAGCGGGTCGCCGTGGTCGCACAGCTCCACCACCACGTTGTGACGGCCGAAGGTGGCGATCAGCGCGTCCAGCTCGCGGGCCGCCGCGGCGGGACCATGGCGCTCGAGGGCCTGGGGGACGGTGCCCTTGCGGCACCCGGTGAGCACCAGCCAGTGGTCGCCGTGCACGTCCTCCCACGTGATGCCGTCGTAGATCGGCTTGCCCTTCTCGGCCCCGCGCAGCTGGGCCGCGCTGATGGTGGACGCCAGACGGGCGTAGCCCTCGGGGTCGCGAGCCAGCACGAGCAGGTGGCTGCCCTCGGGGTCGGGCACGCCGTTCTGCGGCTTGGTGAGGCCGAGGGACAGCTCGGCGCCGAACACCGTGGGCATCCCCACCGCCCGGGCCGCCTCGGCGAAGCGGACGACCCCGTAGAACCCGTCGTGGTCGGTGATGGCCAGCGCCTCGAGGCCGAGGCGCACCGCCTCCTCGGCCAGCTCCTCGGGGTGGCTGGCACCGTCGAGGAAGCTGAAGGTGGAGTGGCAGTGGAGCTCCGCGTACGGCGAGGCGCTGACCCGCCTCGGCAGGGCGGCGGGGGGGACGTAGGTGGGCCGGCGGTACGACCAGGCCGGGCTGTCGCCACCGTTGGCCCCTGCCGGGACCCGGCTGGTGCGACCGGTGCGGGCGCGATCCGACAGCGTCCGCTCCAGCTCCTTCCAGGAGACGTCGGGGTTGTTGAAGCCGATGGCCCAGCATCGAACACCTGTTCGATGCTGTCAACCTACGCATGCGTAGACGGCGGCGCCCCCGGCCTACGTACCGCCGCTTCCCAGAAGATGCGCAGGTCAGCCGATGTGGCGGGACCGCGTAGGGCCGCATCCTGGACCCATGTTCACAAGCCACAGCTATGAGATGACAAGGGCGCTCGTCGCTGAGCACCAGCAGACCCTCCGCCACGAGGCCCGGCAGCACCGGTCGGTGCGGCGCAACCGCCGCACCCGCCGGGGCGGCCTGGGCTCGGGCGCCACCCCTCGCCCCCGCCTGGCCGGGGCCTCCCTCAGCCAGCCGCTCCTGGGTTGAGGGGCCGAGGCGATCCTCGCTCCAGCCCGTGCTCGCACCGACGCTCCGTAACATCACCCCCGTGCTCGTAGGGCGTGCGGGGTTGTCGCCGGTGATGGTCGGTCGTGAGGCCGACCTCGGCCGGCTGCGCTCCCTGTTCGCGGCCTCGCCGGTCCCCACCATCGCCCTGATCGCGGGCGAGGCCGGCATCGGCAAGACCCGCCTGGTGCAGGAGCTGGTCGCCAGCGCCCCGCCCGGCACCCTCGTGCTCGCCGGCCAGGCCGACCCCGGCACCGTCGGCCGGCCGATGGAGCTGTTCCTCGATGCCCTCGGCAAGCGCCTCGGGCCCGCCCACGACGACCTGGCCGAGGTGGTGCGAGATCCCGACCGCGCCGCCGACGAGCGGGTGCGGGCAGGCGTCGAGCTCGTCGACGCGCTGGCCGACGGCGGTCCGGGCCTGGTCGTCTTCGAGGACCTCCACTGGGCCGACGCCGAGAGCCTCTCGGTCTTCGAGCTCCTCGCCGAGCCCGACCGGGGCCCGCTCGTCCTCGTCGGCACGTACCGGCCCGACGGCCTCTCCCGACGTCACCCCGCCGCCGACCTCCTGCCCCGGCTCGACCGCCGCCACCTCGTCACCCACGTGCCGCTGGGCCGCCTCGCCCCGGCGGAGGTGAACGACTTCCTCGCCGCCGTGTTCGAGGAGGAGCCCCCCTACCGCGCCGTCGAAGCGCTGCACACGCGCACCGGCGGCAACCCGTTCTTCCTCGAGGAGCTCGTGGCCGGCGCCGGCGACGTGCGCACGGACGACCTGGCCACCGCGCCGCTGCCCTGGACGGTCGCCGAGGCCGTGCGCCGGCAGGTCGACGGCCTCGACCCCGGCGTGCGCGCCGTCGTGTCGGCGATGTCCGTGCTCGGCCGGCGGGTCGCGTTCGACCTGCTCGCCGCGGTCACCAAGGAGGACGAAGCCGTCCTCATCGACCACCTCCGCACCGCGGTGGATTCGGGTCTCGTCGTCGAGGCCGACGCCGACGTCTTCAGCTTCCACCACGACCTCGCACGCGAGGCCATCGAGGGCGGCCTCCTCGGCCGTGAGCGCCGGCGCCTGCACGAAGCCGCCCTGGACGCCATGCGCGCCGAGGGCAGCCACGACCACGTGGCGCTCACCCACCACGCCCAGGGCGCCGGGCGGTACGACGAGATGGTGGCCGAGGCCCGCCTCGGCGCCGAGGCATCGGTGCGGCTCGGGTCCACCTACCAGGCCCTCCAGCTGGCCGAGACCGGCCTCTGCGAGGCCGAGGACGACCTCGACCTGCGCGCGCTCGCCACCGAGGCCGCCGCGCTGGTGGGCCTGCTCGACGATGCCGCCGACCATGGGGACCAGTGGCTCGCCCACGCCCGCGCTCGCGGCGACGTGGCGCACGAGGCGCGGGCGCTGAGCCTGCGCATGCGGATCGCGTACGACGTGGGCGACCTCCCCGCCATGGCGCGGTTCACCGACGAGCTGATCGCCACCATCGACCAGGTGGATGGCGACGAGGACCGCGCCCGGGCCATGACCTTCGTCGCCCAGTCCCATCGGCTCCTCGACCGCGTCGCCCTCACGTGCGAGTGGGCGGACAAGGCGCTCGACATCGCCACCTCTGCGGGGTTCGACGCCGTGCGGCTCGCCGCGATGGTCGAGAAGGGCTCGGCCCTCACCGTCGGTCCGGACACGGTCGTCGAAGGCCGGGCGCTGCTCGAGGCGGCCGCCGAGGAGGCGGCCCGCACCGGCGACGACGCCCTCGCCGCGCAAGCCCTCGAACCGCTGGTGTGGCTGGCCCGGGTGACGAGTCGCCTCGACGATGCCCGCGAGCTCCTCGAGCGCATGCGCAAGCACGCGGAGGTGGCGGGGTTCGACCGGCTCGCGACGTACGCACGCGTGGAGGCGGCCGCGTCGCTGGCGGCGGCGGACGGCGACCTCGATGCCGCCCTCGAGATCCTCGAGCAGCGCCGCCGCGACGACCCGCGCACGACGTCGGCGCGGAACCGTCGCTGGCTGTCGGTGCTGCGGGCGGGCCTCGCGCTGGAGGCCGGCGAGTTGCGTGCCGCCGCCGAGCTCACCGAAGCAGCCAAGCCGGTGACGCCGCGGAGCCAGGTGGGCGTGCTCGGCCTCGAGCTCCACCTCGCCGCCCGGGAGGGCGACCTCGCCAGCGCGCGGGAGAGCCTGAAGGCGCTGCTCCCCGCCATCGCCGAGGAGGGCTACGCGGCGCCGTCGCAGGTCCATGACCTCGTCGCCGGCTGCCTGGCCGGCGGGATGGAGCCAGCGGAGCTGCTCCCGCTCGTCGAGCTGATGGGTGTGATCCCGACGCACCGGATCGAGCTCGACCACCCCTTCCGGCAGCTGATCGATGCGCAGCTCGCCGAGGGTGGGGGCGACCTCGAGGCCGCGGCCCGGCTGTTCGCGGCCGCCGCCGACAGCTCCACCGACATCGCCTACGGGCTCCTGCCCCGCCACCGCGGCTCTGCGCACGTCGGCGCCGCCCGCACGCTGATCGGGCTGGGGCGTCTCGACGAGGCGCTGCCCCACGCGGAGGCCGCCGCCCGCCTCCTCAGCCGCTGGCGCGGGTGGCGGGTGGCCGAGCTGGTGTCGGTCCAGCGCCGCCTCGGCATCGGCGCCGAGCCATCCGGCCCCGCCGAGCTGACCCCGCGCGAGCGCGAGGTGGCGGCGCTGCTGGCGGAGGGCCTGAGCAACGCGGGCCTGGCCGAACGGCTCTACATCTCGCCGCGCACGGCGGCCGTGCACGTGTCGAACATCCTCGCCAAGCTCGGCATGGCGTCGCGCACCGAGGTCGCCGCCTGGGCGGCCCGCGAGGGCCTCGCCAGCTCCAGCTGATCACCTCCGCCGAAGGCGAGTCGCACCAGGTTGCGATCCGCCGCCGAGCGGGTAGGACGGGCGCATGGATGCAACGGTGCGAAACGCCGAAGCCCGCTCTCGCTACGAGCTCGTGCACGACGGCCAGGTGGTCGCCATCGCCGACTACGCCGACCACGGCGAGGTCGTCGTCCTCCCGCACACCGAGGTCGCCCGCCACCTGCGCGGCCAGGGCTACGGGGCCCAGGTCGTGCAGGGTGCGCTCGACGACCTGCGCGCTCGAGGCAAGCGCATCGTGCCCGCCTGCTGGTACGTGCGCGAGTTCATCGACGACAACGCGGAGTACGCCGAGCTCGTCGCGTGATGGGGCCTCGTGCCGGTACGGTCGTCCGCCGTGACCGCCGTCGCCCACAACATCCTCGGTGAAGGTCGCCCCTTCGTCTGGGGCCACGGTCTCACCAGCAGCCGTGCCAGCGAGGACCGCCTGCCGCTGCTGCGATGGGACACGATCACCGACGCCGGTCGGCAGGTCGTGCGCTACGACGCCGCCGGCCACGGCGACACCGGCGGGCCGCCCGACCCGTCCGCCTACGAGT
>JBJMHD010000175.1:0-19283 GCA_045807565.1 Acidimicrobiales bacterium
GTCGACGCCCGCACGCCGCAGGGCCTCGAGCAGCCCGGCGCCGCCGAGCGACGAGCGGCCGCCGCCCCCGAGCACGATGACGTCCACGCCCGGGCCATGCCACCGCACGACCCCTGGCTGCAGGCTCTGGCGACGAGGCGGCGGTGCATGCGCGGCCACGACGGCGGTGAGCAGGGCCGCGACCACGAGCACCGCCCCCACGCCGCGCCAGCGCGGCCGCGGCACCAGGGCGAGGACGCCGGCCCCCACCGCCAACGCCACCACCTGACCGGCGCGGAGCTCCCCCAGCGGTGCGCGGGCGGTCTGCCGGGCGACGAGCTGCAGCCAGGCGAGCGCGAGTCGCGTGGGCACGTGGAGGGCGAGGGCGAGCGGGGAGCCGACCGCACCGGCGACGAGGCCCGCGGTGAGCCCCCACACCATCACCGCCCCAGCCACCGGTACCGCCAACAGGTTCGCGGGCAGCGACGCCACCGGCACGGGGCCGAAGGTGGTGAGCAGGACCGGCGCCACACCGAGCTGGGCGGCGAGGGCGACGGCGACGGCCTCTCGCAGCGGAGCAGGACCGGGCAGCGACCCCTGGAGCCGGGGCGCGAGGACCACGATTGCGATCGCGGCGCAGGTCGAGAGCTGGAAGCCCACGGACCGGACGAGGAGCGGGTCCACGAGGACGAGCGCCACCACCGCCAGCGCGACCACGCGCAGCCTCGGCATCGGCTGTCCTGGCATCGCCAGCGCTGCACCGAGCGCCGCCATCGCCGAGGCGCGCAGGACGGAGGGCTCGAAGCGCGTCATCACCCCGAACAACCCGATCACGGCGAGCGTGGCGACGAGCCGGGGCCAGAGGCGCAGCCGCCGGAGGACGGGCCCGGCGAGCGCCAGCGCGAACGCGACGTTCTGGCCCGACACCGCGAGCAGGTGCGTGAGTCCCGCGCCTCGGAAGGCGTCGGCGAGGTCGGCGGGCTGGTCGCGGTCATCGCCGATGACGAGGCCGGTGTAGAGCGACCGGGCGCGCTCGTCGAGCGGTTCGGCGCCCGCGACCAGCGTCCGTCGCAGGCGGTTGGCGACGCGGCTGGCCGGGTCGCCCGCGCGCCAACGCTCGACGCGCACGACGGTGAGCTCACCGGCGACGTGCCGCGCGACGAGCCACGGTCGCTCCGGCGGCGCCGGTCGCACGGTCCCGCGCAGCGTCACGACCTCGCCGGCCAGGCGCGGGCGGAGGGCGTCGGCCGCGATCCCCTCGGCGCGCGCTTCCAAGCGCCGGTCGCCCCAACGGACGTCGGCGCGGACCCCTTCGAACGACGGCACGGGGTCGCTGAGCAGCGTCACGTCGCCGGCGACGATGCCCTCCGTGATGCCATCGAGGCCGTCCAACGAGCGCTGAGCCAGGCCGCTGGCGAGGAGACCCACGGCGATCCATCGCAGGACCGGCCAGCGGACGGTCGCGGCCACCCCAGCCGCCACCACCGCCGCGACCAAGGCGCCGCGCGCCGGGACCAGAGCACCGATGACCGCCGCGACCGCCAGGCCCGACGTCCGCAGCTCCGACCTCACACGGTGACCAGGTCACGCAGCGCCTCGAGCTTCGCCTCGCCGATGCCCGGGACGTCGAGCAGCTCGTCCACCGAGGTGAAGGCCCCGACCTTCCCTCGGTGCTCGATGATCGCCGCCGCCGTCGCCGGGCCCACGCCAGGGAGCGCGTCGAGCGCCTCGGCGTCGGCGGTGTTGAGGTTGACCGGGCCCGCGGGTGCGCCTTCGGGCGCGTCGCCCACACCCACCGCCACGGGCGGTTCTTGCTCACCGACGGCGAGGACGTACACGCGCTCACCATCCGACACCGGCGCGGCGAGGTTGATGCGCGCGGCGTCGGCGGCGGGGGTGAGCCCGCCGGCGGCCGCGATCGCGTCCGCCACGCGGCTCCCGGCGGGGAGCTCGTGCAGTCCGGGCGACACGACGGCACCCGCGACGTGCACGACCAGCAGCTCGGACTCCGACGACGACGTCGCCGGGAGCACGCTCGTGGTGCTCGCGAAGGGCAGGGCCTCCTCGGGCGGGTCCGCCGGTGGTCGGAGCAACCACCACCCGACGGCGAGCGCGACCACGGCCCCGAGCAACCCGAAGACGATGCGCGAGGGCGTCGATCCCGTCGCGTCGGCGAGGTGCTCCAACCGATCGCGCCACGACAGCGGTGGGCCCGGGCGCTGCAGGCGCGGGCGGTCGTCGTCCGCATCGGGCGAGCGGTCGTCGATGTCCAGCACGGTCCCTCCCGAGGGCGCGACGAGGCGGCCAGAGGCGCCGAGGGCGCGGGGGAAGGACGAGGCCAGCGTAGTGACGGCTGGTCTCGCAGGGAACCGGGCAGATCGCGACCGACGCCCGCGGGGTCAGGACCCGCGCGCCTCCCAGTCGGCCTCGATCTCGAGCGGCACCCGGCGGTAGGCCGCCCAGTGCGGGTAGCGCCGAACGCGCCAGCGGAGGTAGGCCCCGAGGTAGCGCACGCCGAAGCGCGCCACCCCGAGCTGCCGCCACTGGCGCACGTGGACCAGCTCGTGCCGGATGAGCCGAGGCGAGCCGAGCGCGCCCTCTCGCACGAACACGAAGCGACCGAGCGTCGTGGCGCTGGCGCCGGGCGCGGCCCACCGCGAGATCACGAGCACCGCCCCGTCACGACGCTCGATCCTCATCGGCGCCGGCCGCTCAGAAGAGGTGCGCCGTGAGCCGCTTCCGGTAGCTGGCGGTGCGAGGGTCGTCGGGTCCCATCACCTCGAGGAGGTCGACGAAGCGCTGCCGCGCCGCGTCGTCGTCCTTCACCTTCGGGAGCAGCCCGTCGAGCTCGTCGGTGACGTCGTCTCGGGCATCCGCACCGATGCGCGCCAGCGCGGCGACCCGGCGGGTGTCGGCCGACTCCGGGATCCGCTCGAGCACGGCGAGCGCCTCGGCCTTGTCATCGTCGGAGCCTCGGCGCACGAGCAGCTCGGCCAGCGCGACCACGGCGCCCTCGTGGCCCGGCTCGAGCGCGAGGGCCTGCCGCAGCGACGCCTCGTCCGCGGCCGCGACGAGCGCAGCGACGGCGTCCTCCTCCTCGGTGGGCAGGAGCCCGGCGACGAACTCGCGGACGTTGGCCTCGGGCTGGGCGCCGACGAAGCCGTCCACCACCTTGCCGTCCTTCAGGGCGTAGACCGCGGGGATCCCCTGCACCTGGAACGCCGCCGCCGTCTGGCGGTTCGAGTCCACGTCGACCTTCGCGAGCACGACCTTGCCGGCCGTCTCGTCGATCACCTGCTCGAGGATCGGGCCGAGGGTCTTGCACGGCCCGCACCACTCCGCCCACAGGTCAACCACCACTGGCACCTGCTTCGAGCGCTCCACCACCTCGGTGGGGAACGTGGCGTCGGTGACGTCGATCGACATGGGTGGCAATGTACCGGCGGCAGTACCCTCGCCCACCTGGGCCGACGACCTCGGGAAGGGAACCTGACGTGAGCGAGATCAAAGGTGTCGACGTCCCCCGGGTCACCGAGTGGTTCGAGGCGAACGTCGACGGGGCGCGCGGCCCGCTCTCCTTCGAGCTCATCGCCGGCGGCCACTCCAACCTCACCTACGCGGTCACCGACGCCGACGACCACCGGTTCGTCCTCCGTCGCCCCCCGCTCGGCCACGTTCTCGCCACCGCTCACGACATGGGCCGCGAGCACAAGATCATCTCGGCGCTCGGCCCCACGGACGTGCCCGTCGCGCCGGCGCTCGGGCTGTGCACCGACGACGAGGTGAACGGCGCCCCGTTCTACGTCATGGCCTTCGTCGACGGCCTCGTCCTCCGCGACCAGGCCGCCGCCACCTCGATCACCGTGGAGGCCCGCCGCAACGCCAGCCACTCCATCGCCGACACGATGGCGAAGATCCACGCCGTCGACCCCGACGCCGTGGGTCTGGGCGACCTGGGCAAGAAGGAGGACTACATCCAGCGGCAGCTCAAGCGGTGGTACGGCCAGTGGGAGAAGTCGAAGACCCGGGAGCTCCCCCTCGTCGACGAGCTGCACGACTCCCTCCTGGCGCGCGTGCCCGAGCAGGGGGCGGCCGCGATCGTGCACGGCGACTACCGCCTCGACAACTGCATGACCGACACGGACGGCAACGTGATCGCGGTGCTCGACTGGGAGATCTGCACCCTCGGCGACCCGTTGGCCGACGTCGGGCTGCTGATGGTCTATTGGACCGAGCCCGACGACGCCGCGCCCATGTTGCTCACCGCACCCACCGCGCAGGACGGCTTCCTGTCGCGCAAGGAGGTGCTCGATCGCTACGCCGAGCAGAGCGACCGCGACCTGAGCCAGGTCGACTACTACATCGCCTTCGGCTACTGGAAGCTCGCCTGCATCGTCGAGGGCGTGTACGCGCGGTACATCGGCGGCGCGATGGGCAGCAACGACCCGAAGGCGTTCGAGGGCTTCAAGGTGCAGGTCGAGCGATGCGCAGAACAGGCCGCCGCGGCCATGGAGCGGCTGGGATGAGACGAGCCCGCGCATGACGTCCCTGTACTCGATGATCGAGCGGCCCGAGGTCGAGTCCCCGGTCCTCATCATGGCGCTGAAGGGCTGGATCGACGCCGGGCTCGGTGCCGACGGAGCGGCCGACGTCCTCCGCGACCAGCTCTCACCCCGCACCGTCGCGCGCTTCGACGCCGACACCCTGCTCGACTGGCGGGCACGACGCCCCACCATGCGGCTCGTCGACGGCGTCAACACCCAGCTCACGTGGGAGGAGACCGAGCTCTCCTGGGCCAAGGACGGGCTCGGCCACGACCTGCTCCTGCTGTTCGGCAACGAGCCGGACCACGCGTGGCTCGCCTTCTCCGAGCAGGTGGTCGACCTCGCCGAAGAGCTCGGAGCGCGGCTCGTGCTCGGCCTGGGTGCCTACCCCACGCCGGTCCCCCACACGCGCACACCGCTGCTGGCGGCGTCGGCCTCGAGCGAGGAGCTGGCGCAGGGCCTGCTGCAGAACTCCGTGGAGGTGCCCTCCGGCGTGCAGGGGATGATCGAGCGGCGAGCGGCCCTCCGCGGGCTGCCCGCCCTCGGCCTCTGGGCACAGGTCCCGCACTACGTGTCCGCGATGCCCTATCCGGCGGCGTCGCTCGCGCTGCTGCAAGGGGCGAACCGCGTCACCGGCCTCGACCTCCCGCTGGGCAACCTGCCCGACCTCGCCGAGACGAGCCGCCAGCGCATCGACGAGCTGATCGCCCAGAACCCGGAGCACACCGCGATGCTCGAGCAGCTCGAGGCACAGGCCGACCAGCAGGCATCGAGCACGGCGCTCCAAGCCACCAGCGGCGACGAGCTGGCCGCCGAGCTCGAGCGCTTCCTGCGCGAACAGCAGTAGCGCGTCCTCGTCGCTCGCCTGCGGCGAGCTCCTCGGAGCTCTTCGGTGCGCCGTCGGCGCGCTGACCTTCGGCTCGGCGGCGGCGGAGCCGCCACCTCGCGGGTGGGGGGCTCCGGCGGAGCCTCTGCCCCCCACTCCCCCCCGCCGACCCCCACGACCTCCTCGCGGCTCGCCGTCTAGGGTCACCCGCCTATGAAGGTCGACGGGGGGATCGGAGACATGCGGGGCGGCCCGGACGGCGCGTACCTCGCCCGGACCGGCGCTGCCGCGAAGGAGCTGGAGGCGCAGGGGTACGACGGGATCTGGTCGGCGGAGACGTCCCACGACCCCTTCTTCCCGCTGCTGCTGGCAGCGCAGGACACCGAGCGGGTGGAGCTCGGCACCGGCATCGCGGTCGCGTTCGCGCGCAACCCGATGAACCTCGCCCAGATCGCGTGGGACCTCCAGGCCGCCTCGCAGGGCCGGTTCATCCTGGGGCTCGGCAGCCAGATCAAGCCGCACATCACCAAGCGCTTCTCGATGCCGTGGTCGCACCCGGCGGCCCGCATGCGCGAGATGATCCTCGCCATCCGCGCCATCTGGGCGAGCTGGAACGACGGCACCAAGCTGGACTTCCACGGCGACTTCTACACCCACACCCTCATGACGCCGTTCTTCAACCCGGGGCCCAACCCGCACGGCGATGCCAAGATCGCGCTCGCCGGGGTCGGTGAGCTCATGACCGAGGTCGCCGGCGAGGTGTGCGATGGCTTCCTCTGCCACGGCTTCACCACCGAGCGCTACCTCCGCGAGGTCACGCTGCCCGCGCTCGAGCGTGGCGCCGCCAAGGCCGGCCGCTCGCTCGCCGACATCGAGATCTCCGGACCCGCGTTCGTGGTCACCGGCGCGAACGAGGAGGAGATGGCGCGCTCGTCGGCGGGCACGAAGCAGCAGATCGCGTTCTACGGGTCCACGCCGGCGTACCGGCCCGTGCTCGAGCTGCACGGCTGGGGCGGCCTCCAGGACGACCTCAACAAGATGTCGAAGGAGGGGAAGTGGCAGGAGATGGGGGAGCTCATCACCGACGAGATCCTCCACACCTTCGCCGTGGTGGCCGAGCCCGAGAAGCTCGCCAGCGGCCTCTCCGAGCGCTACGGCGACATCGTGCAGCGGCTCAGCTTCTACGCCCCCTACAAGAGCGACCCCGACCGCTGGCGCAGCGTGATGGAGCAGCTCAAGGCTGTCTGACCGCGCGGAACGGCCCCCTGGGAGGTCCGAGGGGGCCGTTCCTGTGCTGACACCGACCACTGACCAGGTGGCCGGATCGTGGGCGCTGCCCCGCTGGGGCGCGCCGGCGAGCTACACCGCTTGCAGCTCCTGACCCAGGTAGCGCAGCTTGCACAGCGAGCGCTGGAGCTTGCCGGAGCTGGTCTTGGGGAGGCTGCCGGGCTCCACGAGCACGATCTCCTTCGCGGGGAAGCCGATCGCGTCGCGCACGCGCTGGGCGACGGAGCGGCGGACGAGCGCGTGGTCGTCGGCCTTGCTCTCGGCGACGACCACGAGGCCCTCCTTGCCCTGGTGCCCGTCGATCCCGAACGCGATCACGTTCCCGGCGCGGACCCCGTCGACGTCGGCAAGCGCCCGCTCGACGTCCTCGGGGAACACGTTCCGGCCCCCGACGATGATCATGTCCTTGATGCGCCCGCACATCACCATCTCGCCGTCCAGCAGGTAGGCGAGGTCACCGGTGCGCAGCCAGCCATCGTGGAACAGCTCCACGTTGGCGTCGGGCCGCTTGTAGTAGCCGGGCGTCACGGAGGTGCCTCGGATCTCGAGCTCACCGACCTCGCGATCCTTGAGCTCGTCACCGGTGGCCGGGTCGACCACGCGGATCTCGAGCCCCAGCACGGGCCGGCCGAGGATCGCCAGCGACCGGGCACCGGCGGCGGAGCGCTCGACCGGAGCGGCGTAGCGCTCGGCCTCGAGCACGCGCAGGTCGATGGGATCCGTGCGCAGGCCCGACATCGGTTCCGGGAAGGTGCCGGCGATCGCCACCTCGGCCATCCCGAAGGCGGGGAACACCGCACCTGGGCGGAGGCCGTGGGGCTCGCCTGCCTCGATGAACGCCGCGACCGTCTCGGGGTCGACGGGCTCGGCGCCGTTGAGGGCGATGCGCAGCCGGGAGAGGTCGAGCCCCTCGCTCCGCCGCAGGGCGCGGGCGGCGAGCACCCAGGAGAAGTTCGGACCGGCGGTGGCGGTGCCCCCGTAGCTCGAGATCCACTCCATCCACCGGCTCGGGCTGCCCATGAAGTCGGTCGGGGCACCGAGCACCAGGGGGGTTCCCGTGGTCATCGGCAGCGTGAGCAGCCCCACGAGCCCCATGTCGTGGTACAGCGGGAGCCACGACACGAGCACGTCGTCGTCGGGGTCGAGCGACGTGGCGTGGGCGATGGCGTCGAGGTTCGCCCCGACGGTGCGATGCGGGAGCATCACGCCCTTGGGATCCGACGTGGACCCACTGGTGAACTGCAGGATCGCGAGGCGGTCGACGTCGTCATCGGGCCGCTGCCAGGCCTCGGCGCCGGCTCGTCCCGGCCCTGGTTGCACGGCGTCCCAGCCCAGCATCTTCGGGTCGCCGGGCTCCGGCTCGATGAAGGGCGCGAGCTCCGGGTCGACCAGCACCAGGGTGACGTCGGCGTTGAGGATCCGCACCCGCGTCTGGTGGACGAACTCCTCGATCGACGACAGGCGCATCGGCAGGGGAAGGACGACCGAGGTGGCCCCCGCCAGCCAGATCCCCTGGATGGCGGTGACCAACGAGCGCGAGGTCGGACCGAGGAGGGCGACGTGCTCCCCCGGCGCCACGCCGAGCGCCTGGAG
Organism: Acidimicrobiales bacterium; assembly: GCA_045807565.1. Lineage (GTDB taxonomy): Bacteria > Actinomycetota > Acidimicrobiia > Acidimicrobiales > VFJN01 > VFJN01. The sequence goes on from JBJMHD010000175.1 coordinate 8,230, forward strand.
GTTCGCGGCGTACGCCCGCGCTTCCTCGTGGAGCTGGCGGTAGGGGACGGCGACGGCATCGCCGCCCACGACGAAGGTGAGGTCGTGGCCGCGGTCAGCTCCGGCCTCGATCCGTTCGGTCAGGGTCAGCACGAGGCTCCGACCGGCCACATGACGGTCGCGTTACGTCCGAACCGGTTCCTGGGCATCCAGGGGCGACCGCTACCGTTCGGCGTCATGGCCGACCATCCGGAGCCCACCTCGACGGCGGATGGCGGCGTCCCGGCGCACCGGTACACGGCCGCGCTGGCGGGTGCCATCGAGGTCGCCTGGCAGGACCGCTGGGCCACCGAGGGCACCTTCCACGCGGCCAACCCGAGCGGGCCCCTCGCTTCCGGGTTCGACCGGGTCGCCGGTCGCCCCAAGCTCTACGTGCTCGACATGTTCCCCTACCCCTCCGGCGCCGGCCTGCACGTCGGGCACCCGCTCGGGTACATCGGCACGGACGTGTTCGCCCGGTACCACCGGATGGCGGGCCGCAACGTCCTCCACACGCTGGGGTACGACGCCTTCGGCCTCCCCGCCGAGCAGTACGCGGTGCAGACCGGCACCCATCCCCGGATCACCACCGAGGCGAACATCGACATCATCGCCCGCCAGCTACGGCGAATCGGTCTCGCCCACGACCCGCGCCGGGCCATCTCCACCATCGAGCCCGGGTACTACCGGTGGACGCAGTGGATCTTCCTGCAGATCTTCGGCAGCTGGTACGACCGGGACCAGGATCGAGCGCGCCCGATCGCCGAGCTCGAGGCCGAGCTCGACGCCGGAGCGCGCGAGCCCGCCCCTGGCACGAACCCGTCCGGGGTGGCCTGGGCCGAGCTGGACCCCGTCGCCCGCCGGAGGGTGGTCGACGCGCACCGGCTCGCCTACCTCGAGGAGGTGCCGGTGAACTGGTGCCCCGGGTTGGGCACCGTGCTCGCCAACGAGGAGGTCACGGCCGACGGCCGCTCCGAGCGTGGCAACTTCCCGGTGTTCCGGCGGCCCATGAAGCAGTGGGTGATGAGGATCACCGCGTACGCCGATCGGCTGATCGAGGACCTGGACCGCCTGGAGTGGCCCGAGTCGATCAAGATCATGCAGCGCAACTGGATCGGTCGGAGCGAGGGTGCCGAGGTCAGGTTCTCCACCGAGGTCGGCCCGATCACCGTGTTCACCACGCGACCCGACACGCTCTTCGGCGCCACGTACATGGTGCTCGCGCCCGAGCACCCGATGGTCGACGCCCTCACCGCCGACGCCTGGCCCGACGGCACCGACCCCCGCTGGAGCGCCGGCGCCCCGTCGCCCAAGGAGGCCGTGGAGGCCTACCGGATCGCGGCGTCGCGCAAGAGCGAGCTCGATCGCCAGACCACCGAGCGCGACAAGACGGGCGTGTTCCTGGGCGCGACGGCCACGAACCCCGTGAACGGCGAGCCGCTGCCGGTCTTCATCGCCGACTACGTCCTCATGGGCTACGGCACCGGCGCCATCATGGCGGTGCCCGGCCAGGACCAGCGCGACTGGGACTTCGCCACCGCGTTCGGGCTGCCCATCGTGCGCACGGTGCGGCCACCCGAGGGCTGGGACGGCGAGGCGTACATCGGCGAGGGTCCCGCCATCAACAGCGCCAACGACGACCTGTCGCTCGAGGGCCTGGGCATCGACGAGGCGAAGCGCGCGATCACCGCCTGGCTGGCCGATCGTGGCGCGGGCGAGCCCACCGTCACCTACAAGCTCCGCGACTGGCTGTTCTCACGGCAGCGGTACTGGGGCGAGCCGTTCCCGATCGTCTTCGACGACCACGACCTGCCGATCGCGGTGCCCGACCACGAGCTGCCCGTGCTGCTGCCCGAGGTGGACGACTACTCGCCACGCACCTTCGACGTGGACGACACCACCTCGGAGCCCGAGCCTCCCCTCGGCCGCGCTGCCGACTGGGTGGAGGTCGTGCTCGACCTGGGCGACGGACCGAAGACCTACCGGCGCGAGCTCAGCACGATGCCGAACTGGGCGGGGTCCTGCTGGTACGAGCTGCGGTACCTCGATCCCACGAACGAGAACGCGTTCGTGGACCCAGAGGTCGAGCGGTACTGGATGGGTCCGCAGTGGGACGGCGACACCGGCGGCGTCGACCTCTACGTGGGCGGCGTCGAGCACGCCGTGCTGCACCTCCTCTACGCCCGCTTCTGGCACAAGGTGCTGTTCGACCTGGGTCACCTGACCTCGTGCGAACCGTTCCGCCGGCTGGTGAACCAGGGCTACATCCAGGCGCCGGCCTACACCGACGACCGCGGCTTCTACGTGGAGGCGAGCGAGGTCGACGAGCGCGGCGGGCGCTTCTTCCACGGCGACGCCGAGGTGACGCGGGAGTTCGGGAAGATCGGCAAGAGCCTGAAGAACATGATCACGCCCGACGACCTCATCGAGGAGTTCGGGGCCGACACCCTCCGGCTCTACGAGATGTTCACCGGTCCCCTCGAGCAGAGCCGCCCGTGGGAGACCAAGGCGGTCGTGGGCGTGTTCCGGCTGCTGCAGCGGATCTGGCGGACCGTCCTGGACGAGGACACCGGCGAGCCGCACGTGTCCGACGACGCGCCCGACGAGGAGACGCTCCGCGTGCTCCACCGGTCCATCGCGTCGGTGCGCGACGGCATGGAGACGCTGCGCTTCAACACGTCGATCGCCCGCATCACGGAGCTCAACAACCACCTCACCGCCAAGCACCCGCGCGGCGGGGTCCCGCGCCCGGTGGCCGAAGCCATGGTGCTCATGCTCGCCCCGCTCGCCCCGCACGCCGCCGAGGAGCTGTGGAGCCGCCTCGGCCACGCCGACAGCCTGGCGTGGGCGCCGTTCCCGGAGGCCGACCCTGCCTACCTGGTCGACGACACCATCGAGGTCCCGGTGCAGGTCAACGGCAAGGTCCGCGCCAAGCTCGAGGTCGCGGCCGGGCTCGACGCGAGCGCGCTCGAGGCGGCGGCGCGGGCGGACGCCAAGGTCGCCGAGCTGCTCGACGGCGGCACGGTGCGCAAGGTCGTCGCCGTCCCCGACAAGCTCGTGAACTTCGTCGTCGGGTGACCCGGGCGTCCCTGGCGACGCCGGCCCACGCCACCCTCGACCGGCTTGGAGATCAGGCCGTGAGGAGGTCTCGGCAGATCGGCGGCAGCTCGGGGCCCGTGAACATCTGGTTGGTGAGGATGATGCCGATCTGGTCGTCGGTGGGATCCGTGTACCAGTCGCTGCCCATGCCACCGCTCCACCCGTAGGTCCCGGCATGCCGTCCGTCGGCGTCACGCAGGAGGACGCCCACGCAGAACCCGAAGCCCTGGTCGCCCGAGGCGTCGATGGCGCTGGCGGCGAGCTGCCCTTCGGTGAGCTGGTTCCTGGTCATCTCGGCCACCAGCTCGGCGGGGAGGAGCTGGCTGCCGTCGTGACGGCCGGCGGCACGGAGCAGCCGCGCGAGCGCCAGGTAGTCGTCGATCGTCGAGACCAGGCCGGCGCCACCCGATGGGAACCGCGGCGCCGAGGACCACTGCCCGTCGACCTCGTCGTACGTCGTGCGCCGGCCCGAGGCGGGGTCGACGCTGAACACGGCACCGAAGCGGTGGCGTGATGATGCGGGCACCGAGAACCGCGTGCCGTCCATCCCGAGCGGTCCCAGGACGCGGTCGATCATCGCCTCCTCGAGCGACCTGCCGGCGGCCCGGGCGACGAGCACGCCGAGCACGTCCGCGCCGACGTGGTACAGCCACCGCTCGCCCGGCTGCGCCTCCAGCGGGAGCGTGCCGAGCCGCCGCATCCACTCGTCGGGCGGCGGCGGACCCTGGGGCTGCGGCGGACCGGCACCCAGCTCGAGCTCCTCCGCCGCCTGCAGCACCGGCTGCTGCCCGTAGCGGGGGAAGTCCATCCCGATGCCGAGCGTGAAGGCGAGCAGGTCGCGCGGCGTGATGGCGCGGTCGGCGGGGACGGTGTCGGCGAGCGAGCCGTCGGGATCTCGCATCACGCGCCGGCCGGCCAGCTCGGGCAGCCAGCGATCGACGGCGTCGTCGAGGACCAGGGTGCCGTCGGCCACGAGGGTGAGCGCGGTGACGGCCGTGATCGGCTTCGTCATCGACGAGATCCGGAACAGGGTGTCCCGGCCGACCGGTCTCGTACCCTCCGGATCGAGCGAGCCTGCCCAGCGGATGCGGGCGTCGCCCCCTCGATCCAGGCACCACACCGCGCCCAGCACGCCCTCCGGCCCGATGTGCTGCAGCATCCGCTCCTCGAGATCCACCGTCATCTCCTGGTCGACGGGTCCGCCGCCCGCCGATCATCGGTCACGGGCCGACCAGGGCCGAACAGCGAGGTTCGTGGCGCGCCGGCAACGTCATTGGCGGGGTGCGACGGCGAGGCCGTACGCTGGACGGCTCCAAGGGGCTATAGCTCAGTTGGTAGAGCATCGCCATGGCATGGCGGGGGTCAGGGGTTCAAATCCCCTTAGCTCCACTTGGAGGCCCGCTTCGGCGGGCCTTCGCCGTGCTCAGGCGGCCGTCTCGGCCCAGTCCACCCGCGGCACGTCGGCCCAGAGCCGCTCCAGGTCGTAGAACTCGCGCTGCTCCTGCTGGAACACGTGGACCACCACGTCGCCGTAGTCCATGAGGACCCAGAGGCGATCCTCGAGGCCCTCGATGCGCCGGGGCTTCGGCCCGCCCGCCTCGTGGACCTGCTGCTCGACCTCGTCGCAGATGGCCTTCACCTGTCGATCGTTGGCGGCGCTGGCGATCACGAACCACCCGCAGAGGGCGAGCACCTCGCCCACCTCGAGGACCACCACGTCAGCGCCCTGCTTGCTGTCGGCCGCTCGGGCCGCGGTGATCGCCCACTGCCGGGTCTCGTCTCGAGGTTGGTGCTCAGCCAGGTCGGTCGCTCCTCACAGGTCGGATCCCAGCACGATGGTGACATCGAACGCGTCGGTCTGGCGAGGATCGTCGATCACCCGGCCCGCGCCCAGGCTCGCCTGGAGGTTCGTCGCCGCCGCCTTGGCCAGGGGGTTGTGGTAGCGGATCTCGGTCTCGTCGTGGTCGAGCCGGTCGGCGTTCCCCACCAGGACGATCTCCGCATCAGCGGGGATCACGAGCGGGGCAGCGCGCTGGACGTGCTCGTCGTCGCCGGTCCCGTCGAGCAGCCGCACCCGGACCCGGCCGACCGGCTCGCCGGCGACGGGGAACGGGATGAGGTCGGGCACCAACCCGGCCATCGCGTCGTGGTCCACGTAGGTGTGCGCGGTGCCGTCCACCACCAGCCGCGTGGTGGGTGCGGTCTCGATCCGCACGGGCCCGCTGGCGAGTCCGCTCACGAAGCGGCTCAGGCCGGCCTCCACCTCGCCCGTGACCGGCGCCGGGTCGTCGGAGGCGGCCAAGGCGCCGAGCCACGCGCCGTAGAACGCGCGCTGGCGGTTCGCCTGGAGCTGCGGCTCCTCGCCCTCCTCCGTGGCCGCCAGGTACTCCCCCACGTCCGCGGCGGTGAGGGATGTGGGGCCGGCCGGGAACCGGCCGATGGGCGACGGGTTGTCGAGCTGGATCGGCTCCACCGGAGCGACCAGCTCCGCCCACCGGGCGTCGTCGACGATCGCGACCTCGGCGACTCCGAAGTCGAGCGCCCGCTGCAGCGGGGGCAGCACGGCCTCGGGCCCACCCCCGAACGCCGATGTGCCGGCGAGGTCGAGGAGGTCTCCGGGGTTCGCCCACACCCGGGGCGACACCGCCAGGACCGAGCCGCCGACGTCACCGGCGCCCAGCCCGAGCACGGCCATCGAGCGGAGCTGGCCGGCCTCGACGTGGAGGAGCGCGAGGGTGGGGCTCGGCTCGAGGAGCGCCTCGAACCCGGGAGCGGCAGGGTCGGTGACCGTGGTGACCACGTGGCCCGCCCGGCTCGAGCGCACCGTCTTGATGCCGACGTAGGTGAGGAGGGTCGCCGCGATCACGACCAGCGCGAGCGACGAGAGGAAGACGTGCATCCAGCGCCGGGACGGACCCCGGCGGACGAAGTGCTGCCCGGCGGCCACGGACACGGGGCGCGCCTCGGTGGCCGTCACCCCTCACCTCGGTACAGCCCGTGGGCGTCGATCCAGTCCGCCACCTCGTGGGTGACCAGGTAGTCCAACGGGCGACCGTCCACGGCGCGGGCCCGGAGGTCGGTGCTCGACACCTCGAGGCGCGGCACCTCGACGCGCTGCCATCGCCACCCGTCGAGCGCCTCGATCGTGACGGTGCCCGGCCGTTCCACCACCACGATGGTGGCTCGCTCCCGCACCTCGTCGTGACGCTCCCAGGTCAGCAGGCCGGCGGCGGCATCGGCGCCCAGCACGACGAAGAGCTCTCGACCGGGATCCTCGGCGAGCAGAGCCGCAAGGGTGTCCGCGGTGTAGGACGGCCCGCCGGCATCGATCTCGATCCGGCTCGGCTCGAGGCCGTCCACGTCGGCGACGGCCGCCTGCACCATGGCCAGGCGCGCCTCCGGCGGCGAGATGGCGCGGCTCCCCACCTTCTGCCACGGCACGTTGCTGACGACGAGCAGGACGCGGTCGAGGGACAGCTCGTGACGCACGTTCACGGCGGTCACGAGGTGCCCGACGTGCGGGGGGTCGAAGGTGCCCCCGAAGATGCCGAGCCGCTCGCGACGTGGGTCGCCCCGTGCTCCGGCGGCGTCCGCCCCGCTGGCGAGGTGCCCGGCCATCGCACGAACCTAGGCGGCGTCTGGTGACTTCCGTCACCGGACCCCGGGAATGCCCGGGTTCCTTGCCGGGTTGATGGGATTTTCCCTACGTAGATGGTGGAAATCCGCTTCCGATGGGAAGAGGCAAGCGCTAGCAATCGTTGAGGAGTGTTGCCATGACAGATTCCGTAGGTCAGTACCTCAACGAGATCGGCCTCGTGCCGCTGCTCACCGCCATGGAGGAGCGAGAGCTCTCCCAGGCCGTGGAGGCCGGTGCGAAGGCTCGCGCCGCCATCGAGGCTGGCGAGAACACCCCCGAGAACCGACGGCTCGCCCGCAAGGGCGCGGAGGCCAAGGACCGCTTCATCCGGGCCAACCTCCGCCTCGTGGTCTCGGTGGCCCGCCGCTACCCCCTCCCCCCCGCCATGGAGCTCCTGGACCTCATCCAGGAGGGCAACCTCGGGCTCGAGCACGCCGTCGACAAGTTCGACTGGCGGAAGGGGTTCAAGTTCTCCACCTACGCCACGTTCTGGATCCGCCAGGCCATCGGTCGGGCCCTCGACCAGAAGGCCTCGCTCGTCCGCCTGCCCGGCGACCGGTCCGCGAGCCTCCGCGCCGCCCTCCGGCAGGTGTCGGGCGACGGCGACGAGCTCGACGAGGAGAACGCCCGCCTCTACCGGCTCACCACCCCCACGAGCCTCGACCGCACCGTCGGCGACGACGACGGCAGCGAGCTGATCGACCTCATCGCCGATGACAAGCCGAGCCCCGAGGCGATCCTCATCCACGAGGAGGAGCAGGCGCTCGTCGGCGACCTGCTCGGCGTCCTCGACGATCGGGCTCGGTCCGCGGTGGAGCAGCGGTTCGGTCTCACCGACGGTCGCAAGCGCAGCTACCGCGAGGTCGGGGAGACGCTCGGCGTCACCGCCGAGGCGGCGCGACGGCTCGTGAAGCGTGCCGTGACCGCGGTCCGTGAGGAAGCACTCGCCCGCAGCGACGCGGCCTAGAGGATCAGCCAACGTTCGGCAAAACTTGCGCCGATGAGGGGTGGCGGACCGCCACCCACCGGTACAAGATGACAACAACGCGGGGACACACCCACCGTCCCTGCCACAGAAGCCGTGGCACCGCCCGCTCGCCCCGGCTTCCTGTCCGATCGGCCGCCCCGCCCGCCTGGGGCGGCCGATCGACGTACGGGCCTCGGAACCGCTTTGCCCCGCTCGGTGCGCACCGGCGAGTCTTGCGGGCGTGAGCGAGCCCTGGGCCCCCTCCTCCTGGCGCGACCGCGCGGCCGCGCAACAGCCGGCGTGGCCTGACGAGGCCGCCCTCGACGCGTCGCTGAAGCAGCTCGCCGGCCTGCCGCCGCTCGTGTTCGCGGGCGAAGCGCGCAACCTCACCGCTGCTCTCGCCCAGGTCGCCGACGGTCGGGCGTTCCTGCTCCAGGCGGGCGACTGCGCCGAGTCGTTCGACGCCTTCTCGGCCGACGGGATCCGCGATCGTCTGAAGGTCATCCTCCAGATGGCCATCGTCCTGAGCTACAGCGCGGGCGTGCCGATCGTGAAGGTCGGCCGGATCGCCGGCCAGTTCGCCAAGCCGCGGTCGTCCGACACGGAGACGATCGACGGCGTGGAGATCCCGTCGTTCCGAGGCCACATCGTCAACGACATCCTCCCCACCGACGCGGCGCGCGTGCCGAACCCCGAGCGGCTGCTCCAGGCGTACCACCAGTCGGCCTCCACCCTGAACCTGCTGCGCGCCTTCGTGAAGGGCGGCTTCGCCGACCTCTCACGCGTGCACGAGTGGAACCAGGAGTTCGTCGGCTCGAGCCGCGAGGGCCAGCGCTACGAACGCCTCGCCGACGAGATCGAGCGCGCCCTGCGCTTCATGCGGGCGTGCGGCATCGACTCCGAGACGCAGCCGAACCTGCACGAGGTCGACTTCTTCACCAGCCACGAGGCCCTCATCCTCGGGTACGAGGAGGCCCTCACCCGGCAGGACTCCCTCACCGGCGACTGGTACGACTGCTCGGCCCACATGCTCTGGGTCGGCGAGCGGACGCGGCAGCTCGACGGCGCCCACGTCGAGTTCCTGCGGGGCGTCGACAACCCCCTCGGCTGCAAGCTCGGCCCCACCGCCACCGTCGACGAGGTCCTGGGGCTCTGCGAGGCGCTCAACCCGCAACGAGCGCCGGGCCGGCTCACGCTGATCACCCGGTTGGGCGCCGACGAGGTCGAGACCCGCCTCCCGCCGCTGCTCGCCGCCGTCCGCGACGCCGGCCACCCCGTCGTGTGGGCCTGCGACCCCATGCACGGCAACACGTTCACGTCCGAGGGCGGCCGCAAGACCCGCCACCTCGATGCGATCCTGCGCGAGATCGCGGGCTTCTTCGCCGCCCACCGCTCCGAGGGCACCTGGCCCGGCGGCGTGCACGTGGAGCTCACCGGCGACGACGTCACCGAGTGCCTCGGCGGGGCCGAGGAGGTGCTCGACACGGACCTCGACGACCGGTACGAGACGATGTGCGATCCCCGCCTGAACGGCCGCCAGAGCCTCGACCTGGCCTTCCGCGTCGCGGAGCTGCTCGCCTAGCCGCTGCGCCTGTGAAATCTGACCGGGGCTGGAATGTTGACCGCCCCGATCGGGTTTGGGACGATTGATGCTCCGCCGAGCCAGGAACTGGACGTCCCATGCTGCAACGTGAGATCGACCCCGAGATCCGTGCCGACATCGAGAAGTTCGAGGAGCAGCTCGCCCGCTACCTCTCCGGCGACCTCGAGGAGGACGCCTTCCGGGTCTTCCGCCTGAACAACGGGATCTACGGGCAGCGCCAGGGCGGTCACAACCAGATGGTGCGGGTCAAGGTGCCGTACGGCTCGATCAGCGCCGAGCAGCTCGACGCCTTCGCCCACGTCGCCGAGACGTACAGCCGAGGCTGGGGCCACCTCACCACGCGGCAGAACATGCAGTTCCACTTCGTCGACCTCGAGCAGGTGCCCGCCGCGCTGCGCGACCTGGCGGCCGCCGGCCTCACCACCCGCGAGGCGTGCGGCGACACCGTCCGCAACGTCATGGGCTGCCACCTCGCTGGCGCGTGCCCCTACGAGTACCTCGACATCAGCCCGTGGGCAGAGGCCGCCTTCCAGCACTTCCTCCACCACCCGCTCGCGCAGCGGCTCCCGCGGAAGTTCAAGATCAACTTCTCCGGGTGCGAGACCGACTGCGGCCAGGCGATGTTCAACGACGTCGGCGTGATCGCCACCACCCGCACGCTGGAGGACGGGAGCCGCGAGGCCGGGTTCCGCGTGTTCGTCGCCGGCGGGCTCGGCGCCAACCCGCACCCGGCGCTGGCCCTCGAGGAGTTCACGCCACGCGAGGACCTGCTCGCCACAATCGAGGCGATCCTGCGGGTGTTCTCCAACCACGGCAACCGCGACAACAAGCTCCGCGCCCGCATGAAGTGGCTCGTCGACACGATGGGCTGGGACGACCTCCAGGCCCGCATCCTCAAGGAGCGCAAGTTCCTCGTGGCCAGCTCCTCCTGGCCCGGCGGCATCCCGGAGACCGTGCTGAAGCACGGCGACGCCCCGGCCGGCCTCGGTCTCGGCACCCCCACGCCGCTCGGTCAGGGCATCCCCGTGAGCCTCCGCAGCGACGACCCCTACAAGGCCTGGGACGACGCCAACGTCGTCCGCGGCGTCGCCAAGGGCACCGTGTCGGCCATCGCCTACGCCCGCCTCGGCGACATCACCACCGCCCAGTTCCGAGCCCTCGCCTCGATCCAGCGGGAGCTGGGCGCCGACGTCCGCATCACCAACCGCCAGAACCTCGTGTTCCGCGGGCTGTCCGAGAGCCAGCTCCCGGTCCTCCACCAGCGCCTGTCCGCCATCGGCATGGCCGAGCCGGGCGCCGAGCTGTCTCGCGACGTCGTGGCCTGCCCGGGCGCCGACACCTGCAACCTGGCCGTCACCCAGAGCCGAGGCCTGGCCGACGCCATCGGCGCCGCCCTCGACGAAGCCGGCTTGGCCGACGTCGGCGGCATCCGCACCAACATCTCCGGCTGCACGAACAGCTGCGGACAGCACCACATCTCCGACATCGGGTTCTTCGGCGCCGAGCGGCGAGCCCACGGCAAGCCGGCGCCGGGCTACCAGCTGCTCCTCGGTGGCTACGTCGGCCAGGAGAAGATCCACTTCGGCGAGAAGGCGCTGCGGCTGCCGGCCAAGAACGCGCCCGAGGCGACCGTGCGGGTGATCCGCCGCTTCGCCGGCGAGCGCGAGGCGGGCGAGACGTTCCGCTCATGGCTGACCCGGGTGGGCGGGCCGAAATCGGTGGCCGAGGAG
>JBJMHD010000176.1:0-9273 GCA_045807565.1 Acidimicrobiales bacterium
GTGCCGGCCGGGGACCACCCCACCCCGAACGGCGCGGCGCAGGACGGCTGCGGTTGGCCCGCCGCCGCCGAGATCGCGGTCGGCGACCAGTGGCGGTCCGGCTACTACGAGGTCGTCCTGGAGATCGATGTCGCCGGCAAGCGCCGTCGCTCGCATGCCTTCTTCGTGGTGCGGCCGCCGGCAAGCGGATCCCGCGCGCGGCTCCTCCTCGCGCTGTCGACCAACACCTGGCACGCCTACAACGACTTCGGCGGCCGCAACCTCTACACCGGCGGCACCTCGGTGTCGCTCCAGCGGCCCATGGCGCCGGGTTACCTCCACAAGCCCCCGGGCGTCGGCCGGCGGGTGACCGTCGTGAACGCCCCGGATCGCCAGATGGCGGCGCACGTGGGGTACCTGCAGCTCAACCACCTCTCGGGCTACGCGGGATCAGCGGGCTGGCCCGACTGGGAGCTCCCGTTCCTCGAGTGGGCCGAGCGCGAGGGCCACGAGATCGACGTGGTCACGAACGCCGACCTCGAGGACCACCCCTCCCTCCTGCGGGACGACAGGTACGCGCTGTTCCTCTCCGTGGGCCACGACGAGTACTGGTCGAGCCCGATGCGGGACACGGTGGAGGGCTTCATCGCCCGCGGCGGCAACGCCGCCTTCCTGTCGGGCAACACCGCGTTCTGGCAGGTGCGGCTCGAGGACCCGACGCCCGAGGGACCAGCGGCCACGATGGTGGGCTACAAGGGCCGCTTCAAGGACGACCCCGTGTACGACACGGAGCGCATCGGTGAGCTCACCAGCATGTGGAGCGATCACCGGATCGGTCGTCCCGAGAACGAGATGACGGGCGTGAGCTTCGCCCGAGGCGGCTACCACCGGATCGGCAAGCGCGTGCCGAACGGTGCCGGCGCCTACACGATCCACCGCGCCGATCACTGGCTGTTCGAGGGCACCGGCCTCGACTACGGCGACCTGCTGGGCGCCGGTGCGGTGCTAGTCGGCTACGAGTGCGACGGCTGCGCGTTCACCTACCGCGACGGGCTCCCCCATCCCACCGGCGAGGACGGCACGCCCGACGGGTTCACCATCCTGGGCACTGCGCCCGCCGCCCACTTCACCCGCACGACCGCCACGCGCCCACCGGCGCCCGACGAGCCGTCCGAGGTCGAGTTCATCGCTGCCCGGTTGTTCGGCACGCGCGACCCCGAGGCGGCGGACCGGATCGCCCACGGCCATGCCGTGCTCGGCACCTACACGTCACCGGGCGGCGGGGTCGTCGTCACGAGCGGCAGCACCGACTGGGCCCACGGCCTCGCCGGGCGTGACCCACAGGTGGAGCAGATCACCCGCAACCTCCTCAGTCACCTCGGCTGACGACGTCTGTGCGGACTTCTCGTCGCCATGCGACGAATTGTCCTCACAGACGTTGGAGGACGACCTCCGCCATCCGGTCGGGGTCGCCGTCGGCCGGCGTCAGCACGAGCTCGGCCCGCTCAGGTGCCTCGTAGGGATCGTCCACCCCGGTGAAGCCCGTCAGCTCGCCGGCGCGTGCCTTGGCGTAGAGGCCCTTCGGGTCGCGCTGCTCGCAGAGCTCGATCGGCGTGTCGACGAACACCTCGACGAATCGAAGGCCGGCCGCGTCGTGGAGCGCGCGCACGGCGTCGCGGTCGGCGCGGTAGGGGCTCACCAGCGGGACGAGCACCACCAGGCCGGCGTCGGCCATGAGCGCAGCCACGTGGCCGACCCGGCGCACGTTCTCGGCCCGGTCGTCGGCGGAGAACCCGAGGTCACCGTTGAGCCCGTGGCGGATGTTGTCCCCATCGAGCACGTAGGCGGGACGGCCGCCAGCCACGAGCTGGGCCTCGCACGCCGCGGCGACGGTCGACTTCCCCGACCCCGAGAGCCCCGTGAACCAGACCGTGGCGCCCTCGGACGGTCGGTCGCTCCTGGCCACGTGGCCGGGGTGCCACGTGAGGTTCGAGCTCACTCGCTCAGCGGAGCGAGGATCATGCCGGCACCCACGGTGGTGTTCGACGCCTCGTCCACGAGGATGAAGCTCCCCGTGCTCCGGTTGCGGCGGTACTCGTCGTAGAAGAGCGGCAGCGTGGTGCGCAGGGTCACGCGTCCGATCTCGTTGAGGGACAGCCCCACCGCGTCCTCGTACCGGTGGAGCGTGTTCACGTCGAGCTGGTACTGCAGGTCCTTCACCAAGGCACGGGCCCAGCGCGTGGTGTGCTTGATCGCGAGCTTGGCGCCCTCGCGGAGCCACGTGCTCTCCGACATCCAGCACACCATCGCCTCGATGTCCTGCCCGATGTGGGGCTGGTTGCGCAGGCGGGCGATCATGTCGCCGCGGCTCACGTCGATCTCGTCGGCGAGGCGCAGCGTGACGGACATCGGCGAGAACGCCTCGTCGACCGGTCCGGTGGCCGTGTCGATCGACGAGATTGTGCTCGTGAACCCGGACGGGAGCACCACCACCTCGTCGCCCTGCTTGAACACGCCCCCGGCCACCTGGCCGGCGTAGCCGCGGTAGTCGTGGGTGGCGTGGTCCGTCTGGTTCTGCGGTCGGATCACGTACTGCACGGGGAACCGGGCGTCGATGAGGTTGCGGTCGGAGGCGATGTGCACCTCCTCGAGGTGGTGCAGGAGCGCGCTGCCCTCGTACCACGGCATGTTGGCGGACCGGTCCACGATGTTGTCGCCGTGCAGCGCCGACACCGGGATGAACGTGAGGTCGTGGACCTCCAGCTTCATGGCGAACGCCCGGAACTCGGCCTTGATCTCCTCGAACCGCTCCTCGCTCCAGTCGACGAGGTCCATCTTGTTGACGCACAGCACGAGGTGCGGGATGCCGAGCAGCGACGCGAGGAACGCGTGCCGCCGCGACTGCTCGAGCACGCCCTTGCGCGCATCGATGAGGATCAGCGCGACGTCGGCGGTGGAGGCACCGGTGACCATGTTGCGCGTGTACTGGATGTGCCCCGGGGTGTCGGCGATGATGAACTTCCGCTTCGGGGTGGCGAAGTACCGGTAGGCGACGTCGATGGTGATGCCCTGCTCGCGCTCGGCTCGGAGGCCGTCGGTGAGCAGCGCGAGGTTCGTGTGCTCGTCGCCGCGCTCGCGCGAGGTGCGCTCCACGGCCTCGAGCTGGTCCTCGAAGATCGCCTTGGAGTCGTACAGGAGGCGGCCGATGAGGGTCGACTTGCCGTCGTCGACGGAGCCCGCGGTCGCCAGCCGCAGCATCTCCATCAGAAGTAGCCCTCCTTCTTCCTGTCCTCCATGCCGGCTTCCGAGATGCGGTCGTCGGCCCGCGTCGCCCCCCGCTCGGTGAGGCGGGTTGCCGCGATCTCGGCGATCACCTGGTCGAGGGTCGCGGCGGCCGAGTCGACGGCGCCGGTGCAGGTGACGTCGCCGACCGTCCGGAAGCGCACCATGCGCTCCTCGACCTGCTCGCCGTCCAGGCGGGAGATGAGCGGTGAGTCGTCCATCCACATGCCGTCGCGCTGGAAGACGCGCCGCGGGTGGGCGTAGTAGATCGAGGGGAGGTCGATGCCCTCGTCGGCGATGTACTGCCAGATGTCGAGCTCGGTCCAGTTCGACAGCGGGAACACGCGGATGTGCTCGCCCTTGCGGTGGCGGCCGTTGTAGAGGTTCCAGAGCTCGGGCCGCTGGTTCTTCGGGTCCCACTGCCCGAAGTCGTCGCGGAAGCTGAACACGCGCTCCTTCGCTCTGGCCTTCTCCTCGTCGCGCCGCGCCCCGCCGAACACCGCGTCGTGCTCGCCCTCCTCGATGGCCCGCAGGAGCGTGACGGTCTGGAGGCGGTTGCGGCTCGCGCGGGGTCCGGTGTCCTCGACCGCGGTGCCGGCATCGATGTCGTCCTGGACGCTGGCGACGATGAGCCGCGCCCCGACCTTCTCCACCATGGCGTCGCGGAAGGCGAGCACCTCCGCGAAGTTGTGGCCGGTGTCCACGTGCATGACCGGGAACGGCACCCGCGCCGGTGTGAACGCCTTCACGGCGAGGTGGAGCATGACGATCGAGTCCTTGCCCCCGGAGAACAGCAGCACCGGGCGCTCGAACTCCGCCGCCACCTCGCGGATGATGTGGACCGCCTCCGACTCCAGCGCCCGCAGGTGCGTCAGCTCGTACGTCGAGGCAGAGAACGACGGGGACATGGAGGGATCACGGTAAATCCCGACCGGACTGGTAAGCAATCTCCGTGCCCCCCGCTGCGAGCGCCGCGCCGACCCCGGCGGACCACGCGCTGGCGGTCGCGGCCGCCACGCAGGCCGGCGAGCTCCTCGTGGCGCTCCGGGAGGAGCTCTTCGCATCCGGCCAGCACCCGTCGCTCATGGGCGACATCGGCGACCGGCAGGCGCACGTGTTCCTCGCCGACCTGCTCCAGCGCGAGGCACCCGACGACGCGCTGCTGTCCGAAGAGGGTCGAGACGACCTGAGCCGACTGCGCTGCCAGCGCGTCTGGATCGTCGACCCGGTGGACGGAACGCGCGAGTTCAGCGAGCCCGGCCGCGAGGACTGGGCCGTCCACGTCGCCCTGGCCATCGGCGGTGTCGCCGTCGCCGGCGCCGTCGCCCTGCCCGCCCGCGGCATCACGCTCGGCACGGACCCCCCGCCCGCCCCCCGGACGCCCTACGACGGCGAGCCGCGGATCCTCGTGTCGCGCACCCGCCCGCCGCACCAGGCGCGGCTGATCCAGGAGGCCGTGGGCGGTCGTCTCGTGCCCATGGGTTCGGCCGGCGCCAAGGCGATGGCGGTGGTCCTGGGCGAAGCCGACGTCTACGCGCATGCCGGCGGGCAGTACGAGTGGGACAACGCCGCCCCGGCGGCCGTGGCGCAGGCGGCCGGGCTCCACGTGAGCCGCCTCGACGGCAGCGCGCTCCGCTACAACCAGGCCGACCCCTGGCTGCCCGACCTCCTCATCTGCCGGCCCGACCTGGCCGAGGCGGTCATCGCCGCCCTGTGAGCTAGGCCTCGCGGCGGGCCGGTTCGACGTGGAGCGGCCGCAGGCCGCCGAGGTCGAACTTGGGGTCGTCGGCCGGCGCACCGAACAGGTAGCCCTGCGCGGCATCGCACCCGAACGACTGGAGGCGCTCGAGCTGCGCCGGTGTCTCCACGCCCTCACCGACGCTCCGCAGCCCGAGGCTCCGGGCCAGCTGGACGACGGCTCGCACGAGCACCTCGTCGCCGGGCGGTCCGCCGAGCCGGTCGATGAAGGACCGGTCGATCTTCACGATGTCGACGGGGAGGCGGGTGAGGTAGCTCAACGACGAGTAGCCAGTGCCGAAGTCGTCGATGGCGAGGCGCACGCCGAGGGCGCGCAGCTGGTGCAGGCGGTGACCGATCGCCTCGGTGTCGAGGAACACCGACTCCGTGATCTCGAGGACGACCCGGGACGGTTCGATGCCGGTGCGGGCGAGGATGCTGGCGACGGTGGTGACGGCGCCCGGGTCGAGCAGCTGGCGGGCAGCCATGTTCACGCCGACGTGGCCGTGGGGCCACGCCATGGCCTTCTCGCACGCCTGCTCCAGCACCCACCACCCCATCGGGACGATGGCGCCGGTCTCCTCGGCGAGAGCCATGAACGCGGCGGGCGCGAGCAGCCCGCGCTGTGGGTGCTCCCAGCGCACGAGGGCCTCGTGACCCTCGACCTCCAGGGTGCGCAGGTCGACGACGGGCTGGAGGTGCACGCGCATCTCTCCCGCGTCGACCGCGGCGTGGACGTCGGCCACGAGCTCCAGCCGGTCGACCGCCGAGGTCCGCATGGCGTGCTCGAACAGCTCGACGCGGGCCTTGCCGTTCGCCTTGGCGGCGTACATGGCGAGGTCGGCGTCGCGCAGGACGTCCTCGCCGGTGTCGTAGCGGCCGCTGGCCAGGCCGAGGCTCGCGCTCACCCGCAGGTCGCGCCCAGCCACCGAGAACGGCACCGCCAAGCCGGCGAGCACGCGCTGGGCGATGACCGGCCCCTCGGTCCCGGTGGTGTCGCCCTCCACGAGGATGGCGAACTCGTCACCGCCGATCCGGGCGACCGTGTCGCCCACGCGCACGCACGCCCGCAGCCGCTCGGCGACCGACACGAGCAGGTGGTCGCCCACGTCGTGGCCGAGGCTGTCGTTCACGGTCTTGAAGTCGTCGAGGTCGACGAACAGCACCGAGACCGGGTCCTCGCGTCGCTGCTCGAGGGCGTGGTCGAGCCGATCGCGGAACAGCGCCCGGTTGGCCAGCAGCGTGAGCGGATCGTGGAACGCCTGGAACTGGAGCTGGCCTTCGCGCTCCCGCAGCTCGGCCACCGTCATCTCGAGGCTTCCGGTGAGCTCGCGGTTCTCCAGCATCGTGAGGACCTGCCGCAGCACGAGCATGACCGCAGCTGCGCTCGATGTGGCGGCGAGGAACGGATCCATCGTCTCGCCCGAGAACGCCTTGCTCACGAACACGGCGATGCCGGGGATGAGGGGCAGGTAGGGCAGCGACACGCCGAGCAGCGACGAGGTGAGCCGGCGTGTGCCCGCCTCTGCCGTCGCTTCTCCCGGCATCGACGAGGCGAGGGCCAGCAGCGCGAACCCCAGCGGCCAGCCGATGTCGGTGACCGGATCGTCGCCGTAGGTGCCCTTCGCCGTCATGTAGGCGAACGCGCTGTCGGCGATCGCCAGGGACACCACCCCGGTCGCGATCAAGGGCAGCGGCCCGCCCAGCCGGTCGACGCGCCGCGCCAGCACCGCGAGCACCACCGCGACGACCACGACGTCCGACGCTGGGTAGATCACGGCGAGCACGCGATCGAGCGCGTCGCCCTCGCTCGTCATGTAGACGACGCCGAGGAAGGTGCCGTAGCTGACGAACGCGATCGTGAACAGGGTCATGAGCCCGTCGATCACGGCTCGGACGCGGCCCACCGTGCGCAACGAGCGAGACGGGAAGAGCAGCACCCCGGCGAGGAGGAGGGGCACCGCGCCGAGGTACCCCAGGTCGGCCAGGCTCGGGTACGGCACCTCTTGGTCCTGCACCACCTCGTACCAGGTCCAGATGGCCTGGCCGATGCCCCAGCTGAGCGCGGCGCCGGCGAACAGGAACCAGCTCGTGCGCTGCCGACCCGTGGACGCCCGACCGGCGCTCGCCAGCGCCGCCGCCACGATCAACGGGATGATCGTCTGGATGACGTCGTTGACGACGGTGACGCTGCGCGCCGAGCCCGGCGCGAGCGCCAGGTACAGGACGTACGCGATCGAACCCAGCACGATGGCCGCGGCCATCCACCTCGTCCGCCTCGGATACGCCCGCACGGGGTGATCATCGTCCATCCGGGCCCGGATCTGAACCCTGACGGCCCCGGGCGCGAGACTCGACGTCGCATGACCGCGCTGGATCTGGACCTGGGGAGCTTCAGCGAGGACCCGCCCTGGCTGGTCGAGCCCGATGCGATGCGGTGGCGGCGGGCCGTGCCGGGCCTGCGCCGCCAGATCGCCGACCAGCTCCCGAACCTCACCACACCCGGCCGCGTGCCACCTGGCGCCCGCGTGGTCCGCACCATCCGTCTGATGGGCACCGCGTTGGCCGGTTGGTACCTCGGCGCCCGCCGCCAGGGCGGTCCGACGTCGGTGGCGGTCCTCTCCCGTCGGCTCCGGCTGGCGGCGGAGCGGCTCGGCCCCACGTACATCAAGCTCGGGCAGATCATCAGCTCCGGCGAGGGCATCTTCCCCGAGGAGCTGGTCTCCGAGTTCAAGAAGTGCCGCGACCAGGTCCCACCCGAGCCCTTCAACGTGGTGCGACGCGTGGTCGAGGAAGACCTCGGCCGCCCGCTCGAGGACGTGTTCGAGCGGTTCCACCCGGAGCCGCTCGCGGCCGCGTCGATCGCGCAGGTGCACCGTGCGACCCTCCGCACGGGTGAGGACGTCGTCGTCAAGGTCCAGCGGCCCGCGGTCCAGACCCTCGTGCACCGCGACCTGCGCGTGATGGCGTGGATCGCGCCGTTCACGGTCGGGAGGATCCCCGTGGCCGCGCTGGCGAACCCGCCCGCGCTGGTCGAGCTGTTCGCGGAGACGATCACCGAGGAGCTCGACTTCCGCATCGAGGCGCAGAACATGCTCGACGTGGCGCGGTCCTTCGCCGACCTCGGCCAGCGCGGCTACGTGATCCCGCGCCCGCACCCGGAGCTCGTCACGCCTCGCGTGCTCGTGATGGAGCGCCTCGAAGGGTTCAAGTTCGACGACGTGGCCGGGATGAAGGACGCCGGGGTCGACACCGAGGCGGTCGTGCGCACCGGCATGGTCGGCTTCATGGAGGGCGCCATGATCCACGGCATCTTCCACGGCGACCTGCACGGCGGGAACCTCTTCGTGCTCCCGGACGGTCGCACCGCACTGCTGGACTTCGGCATCGTCGGCCGCCTCGACGAGACGCGGCGGCTCGCCTTCCTCCGCCTGCTGATGACGGCGACGTCGAACGACCTCACCGGTCAGCTCGAGTCGCTGCGCGACCTCGGCGCGCTCCCGCCCGACACCGACATCGCGGCGGTGATCAAGGACCTCGGCCTCGACCGACCCGTCGTGGACCCCACCACGTTGTCGGCCGACGAGCTGGTGAACGAGATCCAGCGGACCATCAAGGCGCTCCTCGGGATCGGCGCCAAGCTGCCCAAGGAGCTCATGCTCTTCATCAAGAACATGGTGTTCCTCGACGGAGCGATCGCCACGCTGGCCCCCGACCTCGACATCATCGCCGAGATCGGGCAGGTGTCGATGCACTTCGCCCAGCAGCACGGTGAGCGCCTCGCCGCCGAGCTCGGGATGGACATGGGCGACGCCTACGAGCTCGACCTCACCGGGATGAAGGCGAGCTTCGGGCTCGACGCGTCCGTCGAGGGGGTCACCTACCGCGAGCTGCAGGAGCGGCGCGAGATCATCCGCGACCGCCTCCAGAAGCACGACCGGAAGGCTGCCAAGCGCAAGTGAGGGGTCGGAGGTGAGGCTGGTCGTCGCCCGCTGCTCGGTGGACTACGAGGGACGGCTCTCCGCGCACCTGCCGATGGCGACGCGCCTGATCATGGTGAAGGCCGACGGCTGCGTCGCGGTGCACGCCGACGGCGGCGCCTACAAGCCGCTGAACTGGATGAACGCACCGAACCGGCTGATCGAGGGCGACGGCGGGTGGACGGTCACGAACCCGAAGGGCGAGCGCCTGGTCATCACGATCGAGTCGGTCCTGTCCGACACCGCGCACGACCTCGGCGCGGACCCGGGCCTGCAGAAGGACGGCGTGGAGGCC
>JBJMHD010000177.1:0-8908 GCA_045807565.1 Acidimicrobiales bacterium
AGCTCGCGGCCCATGGGGTCGGGGAGCTCCCGGGAGATCACCTCCATCGCCTGCCCGATCGAGCGACCGGCCCGCAGCGAACCAGCGAGTGCAGTCAGCGCATCGGGTAGCTGGGAGTTGAACCTCTTCTTACGGCGCGACACGAGGACCTTCAGCGCAAGCAGAGGGCCGGCGCCGGCGAGGACGAAGGCGAACGCTGCCTTCGTCGAAGACTGCGTGAGGAGGAGCACCGCCACCGGCAGGACCACCGCGGCGGCGACGTTGAAGAGGATGACCTCGGCCGGTCGGACCGGGACGTCGGCGGCGCGCAGCGACCGCTCCACCGAGCCCAGGGCGCCGCGGCGCTGCGCGAGGTCGGCGGTGACCTCCACCGCTCGCCGGAGGGCGGGGGATGCGGCCAGCGCGTCGTCGAGGCGTCGGGTCCGGGGATCGTCGTGGCGGGCGCGCTTCGACCGCGCCGGGTCGGCGGCGGCGAGCTCGGCGACTCGGGCTGAACGATGGCGCGCGATCTCCAGCATGCCGGCCAGGACGACGCCGACGCCGACCGCGATGCCCACCGCGAAGACCAGGACCATCGGGTCCGTTGCGCTCATCGCAGCTCGGCCATCCGTTCGCGGAGATCTCGGTGCTGAGCCTCGAACATGTCCCCGCTGATCGGCACGCCCGTGTCCTCGAGCTTCTCGGCGAAGCTGGGCCGCACGCCCGTGGGCTCGAGGCGCCCCCGATGGCGGCGGTTCTCGTCGACGCCGGCGCTGAAGTCGAAGAGGAAGATGTCCTGCAGGGTGATCTTGTCGCCCTCCATGCCATCCACCTCGGTGATGTGGGTGACGCGGCGGCTGCCGTCTCGGAGGCGCGTGAGCTGCACGATCAGGTCGACGGCCGACGCCACCTGCTCACGGATCGCACGGATCGGCAGGTCGAACCCGGCCATGAGGGTGAGCGTCTCGACGCGGCTGAGCGCATCACGCGGGCTGTTGGCGTGCACGGTCGTCATCGACCCGTCGTGCCCCGTGTTCATGGCCTGGAGCATGTCGAGCGCCTCGCCACCGCGGCACTCGCCGACCACGATGCGATCTGGCCGCATGCGGAGGCTGTTCTTCACGAGATCACGGATCGTGATCTCGCCGGTGCGCTCGACGTTGGGCGGCCGGGTCTCCATGCAGAGCACGTGGCGCTGGTGGAGCTGCAGCTCCTTCGCATCCTCGACGGTCACGATCCGCTCGTCGTTCGGGATGAACGACGACAGGACGTTCAGCAGCGTCGTCTTGCCGGTGCCGGTGCCGCCGGCGACGAGGATGTTGAGCTTGCCCTCGATGCAGGCGCGGAGGAACCGGACGCTCCGCTCGTCCAAGGTGCCGAACCGCACGAGGTCCGTCGCCATGAACGGGTCCCGGGCGAACTTCCGGATGGTGAGGAAGGGACCGTCGATGGCGAGCGGAGGGATGATCGCGTTCACGCGGGATCCGTCGGGCAAGCGCGCGTCGACCATCGGGGACGATTCGTCGATGCGTCGCCCGACGTGGGACACGATCTTGTCGATCACCCGGCGCACGTGCTGGGCGTCGACGAAGCCCGACGCGACCTCCACGACCTTCCCCTCGCGCTCGGCGAACACGATGTCGGGGCCGTTCACCATGACCTCGGTGACGGTGTCGTCGTTGAGCAGGTCCTCGATCGGCCCGTAGCCGACGACGTCGTTGCGGATGTCAGCGGCGAACTGCTCGTAGAGCGCACCCGACGCTGGAACCCCTGCCTCGGCGAAGGCGACCGAGATCACCTCGCGAAGGCGCTCCTCGAGCTCTCCGTCCCGGATCGTGTCGTCGAACAGCAAGGGCCCGAGCTCCTTGACGACACGGCGGTGCACCTCGGCGTGGACGTCCGGGGCGAGGCTGGGCCGCGGCTCCGGGGGCGGCGGCGGCGGCTCCGGGAGGAGGAGCGAGCTGGGGGCGTCGACGGGGACATCCTCGACGGGGGCGGGATCGGCTCCCACGATGTCATGGCGCGCCGCCTGGATGCGCTGGCGCAGCTGGGTCACGGCGTTGCCCCCTGGGGCAGGTCAGCAGCGGGCGTGAGCGCGTCGGGCAGCGCGTCCACCTTGCCGATGGCGGGTTGGTCCGACGGCTTGGTCCCCGGACCGACGAGGGCCAGCAGCACCTCGTACTGACGGGTCAGGAAGAGGAGCCGGGCGGCGTCCTTGGGCGCGACCGCGACCGTGTAGGTGCTCGCGCCCGGGTTCGCCACGGCCTCCTCAGCCCCCGGCTCGGGCCGCACGGCCGTGCCGATGGCGATGACGTCGAGGTCCTGGAACACGTGCACCACGGCGGGGCCGCCCGAGTCCGGGAGGCCGAGCTCGGCGGCGTTCGGGACCTGCACGAGCAGGTTCACCCGGTCGCCTGGGCTGATGAGGTCCGACACCGCCGACGAGCCCGCGGCGTCGAACGAGACAGCGACGGTGCCCTCGGGCAGGGCGTCGGCGAAGGTCGCCGGCCCGGCCTTGCGACCCACGGCGTCCGGCGCGACGAAGCTGCCCTCGACGACGGTCTGTCCGGCCCGGAGCATCCCGTCGGCGACCGTCCCCTGGAGCGAGGCCGGGTCGCGCACCACCGTCGCCGGCAGCGAGGAGCGCAGCGTCGTCGAGAACGTGATCTTGCCCTCGGCCAAGGCGTCGTCGAAGGGCGTGCCCGCCGCGAGGTCCGTCGCCGCGACCATCACGCTCACGGGTGCGACAGAGGCCTCCGCTCGATCCTCGGCGCCTCCCGCGTACCGCATGAGCCCGACGGCGGAGACGAGGGCCACGATCGCGGCCACGGCGATGACGGCAAGTCTGGTCACGATGCGCTCCAGCGGTGTCGTTCAGGTTGGGTCGTGGTCTCGGAGTCCGACAGGTCGGCGACGTGCTCGCGGAGGACGAGCAGGTCGACGAGCTGGCTCACGGTCGCGACGTCCACTCCGAGCCCGCGCCCGACGGCGAGGCCACGGGTCACCTCGGGCAGGCTCAGGGCGAGCCCGTCGACCCAGGAGCGGAGCTCGTCGAGGCTGATGGTGAGGGCTCCCGTCCCGCCGGCTGCGGCGACGTCACCCGACCACGCGGTGATCGTGCTGCACACGAGGATGGACGGACGTGCGACCTCGCGGCTGCGGAACGCGTCGGCCAGGAGGAGCCGCTCGAGGCGGCGGTCGTCCTGGCGATCCCCGAGGGCACGCTGGAGGTCCCGCACCGCGGTCAGCGACGCCAGGGCCCCGGCCAGGTCCGTCAGGGGACCTCGGTCGAGCGCGCCGAGGTGCTGGGCCAGCAGCGGGCGCAGCGGAGCGAGGCGCGCGCGCGACTCGTGGGCGTCGAGCACGATCTTCGCGGCGCGGT
Organism: Acidimicrobiales bacterium; assembly: GCA_045807565.1. GTDB lineage: Bacteria > Actinomycetota > Acidimicrobiia > Acidimicrobiales > VFJN01 > VFJN01. The sequence continues at coordinate 3,362 of JBJMHD010000177.1, forward strand.
CGACGCCACCGGGGAGCGCGGTCGTGCGGCTGACCCCGCGGAGGGCCCGTCGCAGCCGTCGGCGGGCGACGCGGCGCCAGCGCCGCGAGCCCGAGCGAACGAGGGCGGTCGGGATGTCCCAGACCCGCTCGGTGAAGCGGGAGTAGAGCTCGTCGTGCGATCGAGCGGCCTCGCGCAGCTCGGGCTCGACGACCTCGAGCACCACGGCGGCGGTGTCGGCGCCGGCCACCGATCCCCACGCGGCCACCGGGCGCGACACCGTGCCGAGCGCGGCGACCGCGGCTGCGATGTCGTGCAGGTCGCGCAGCTCGGCATCCCGGAGGTCGGTCCCGAGCACCTCGCCGAGCACGTCGACCTGGCGGGGCAGGAGCCCGAGCAGCACCCGGGCGGCGGCGAGGACGCCGTGTGCGCGCTTGATGGCGCCGTCGATCGGCACCTCAGCGGGATCGACCGCGGTGGGCCCGGAGGCGAGGAGCGCCTGGGCCCGCAGCCCTGCCCTTCCGCCTCGATCGGGCAGATCCGCCCAGCTCGAGCCCACCCGGCGCTCCAGGATGGCCGCCGCCCGAGGCGGCTGCGGCGATCGCTCGCCGGCCGGCGTCTCGTCCTGGGCGTCCCGCGAGGGGGTGAGCGGGATCACCCGCGCCAGCTCCGATCCGGGGTCGTGATGTGCACGTTCCGTGAGGTCCACGAAGAGCAAGGTCGGCGGTCAGAGGCCGTCCCTTGAGCCCGAGAACGCCGATCCTGCGCCATCGGGCGAAAACCCCCGTTCGGGGGATGACAACCAATGGTCACCCTGACCGCTCAGGGTGAGGCGCCGGCCGGCCGATCAGGAGGCATGCACTCTGAGGCAGGACGGCACGCGCAGCTCGACATCCCTCGACCCAAGGCGGCCATGCCGCTGGTGGGCGAGTCGCTGGCGCCGTGGCTCGCGGCGTCGATCCTCATGTCGATCGTGGCGATCGCCTTCGTGCTCACCGGCCAGCAGCTCCCGATGTTCGAGCGGGCCATCCTCTTCCTGGGTCTGTTCGCCACCATCACCTCCGGTGCGCTGGTCCTCGTCCGCACGGAGCGCGATCTGGCCGACAGCGACCGCGAGGAGCGGCAGCGGCCGGCGAGCGAGGCCCTGGCGACGCCCGAGGTGCCCATGGGCACCGCGGCGTTCGTGTCCGGGATGCGGCAGTGGACCGAGGCGATGCTGGAGCTCATCGAGCACGCGCTCGCGAGCACGGACGCCGCGTCGGCCTCTGGCTCGGAGCTGCGGGCCGCGGCGTCGGACACGGCCGACCTCCGTGCCCTTCTCACCGACGGGGACGAGGAGGACCTCTCGATCAACGACCTCGCCGTGATCCATGCGCTCTGCACGCTGTGGGAGGCGAACCAGCCCTGGGTCGAGGAGCTGGCGGCGGCGGCCGACGACGAGTGGCACGAGCGGTGGGCGGCGCGACACGTGGCCGATCGGCGGCTCCGTCACGGGGGCGCCACCCAGGAGCCCTTGACGCTCCCCTACCGCTCCTAGCTCAGGCCGCCGAGGCGGGCACCTCGGGCAGCTCCTCCAGGTCGACGCGCTGGTGGTAGTGCCGCTGGAACGCGAGCCAGGCCACCGGCCCGAGGGCGAGCGGAAGCCAGAACGACACGATCCGGTAGGCCAGGGTCGCGAGGAGCGCGTCCGTGGCCGGGATGCCTGCCAGCGTGAGCAGCGACGCCAGCCCCGCCTCGACGAACCCGAGCCCGCCGGGCGTGATCGGGATCATCGCCAGCACCGCGGCGGCGCCGTAGGCCATGAGCACGAGGCCGAAGCGCGGGCGGCTGTCCTCGAGGATCAGCACGGCGGCGGCCAGGGCGGCGTAGTCGAAGGTCCAGTTCCCCACCGCCCAGCCGAGCGCGGCGTGCCAGCGCTCACCGAGCGCGTCCACCAGCTCGGCGCGGCGGGCCATGACCTCGTCGCAGTCGAGGCCCTCACGGCCGATGCGGCAGGCGACGGCGGCGCTCGTGCGGGAGGCGAACCGAGCGACGGCGGCCGCCACGCCCTCGCTCGCCATGAGGAGGGTGCCGAGCCCGAACAGCAGCGCGGCGAGGATCCCGGCACCGCCGGCGACCAGGGCGAGGTTCCGTGGCACCGGAGCCCCGAACGCCGCCACGCACAAGGCCACGAACGGCAGCAGGAAGAGCGTGGCGGTGGAGATGAGCGACGTCGCCGCCAACGCTCCGGCGGCGTTCCCGAGGTCGACGCCCGCGATCGTCCACATCTTCACCGACACGCCCGCTCCCATGGCGGCACCGCCCGGGACGGCCCGGCTCACCGCGTTCGAGGTCAGCTGGGTGGTACCCGCGGCGTACCAGCTGAGGCCGGGCAGCGCGACCCGGTGCAACCCCCACGCGCACGCGAACGAGATGAGCTCGCACGCCACCATCGCCACGAGCCCGATCCAGCCCAGCGCTCGGAGCTCCGGCACCTGCCCCCACACGTCGAAGATCTGCGGAGCCAGGCCGTAGAGGGTCGCGGCGCCGATGGCGAGGAGCACCAGGCGACCAGCCCACTGCCGCAGGGTCCGCGAGCGCCCCGATCCGTCAGCGCGGTCTGCGGCCATCACCGGAGTTTGGCAGCGACACGCGTCCGGGACGCGGCGTTCGGACCCCAGCGAGGTGGCGATCGCCCGTCCCGGCGCCATGCTGGAGCGGCATGCACCGCGCGATGACCGGGTTCCGCCGCGACGACGACGGCGCGTGGGTCGCCGAGCTGGCGTGCCTCCACGCCCAGCACATCCGCCACGAGCCGCCGTTCTGGCAGGCGGCGTGGATCCAGGACGCCCACGAGCGGGCTCGTCGGGTCGGTCAGCCGCTCGACTGCCCGCTCTGCGATCGAGCCGAGCTGCCCGAGGGCCTGCACCCGGTCCGGACCACGGCGACCTGGGACGCCAGCACCGTCCCGGCGGCCCTTCGCCGTGACCACCGGGTTGCGGGCGGGACCTGGGGCCTCCTCGAGGTCGAGTCGGGCGAGGTCCGGCTCCGTGCGGGCACGCAGCCGCCGATCGACGCCGTGGTCACCCCGGATCGACCGCAGCCGATCCCGCCCGAGGTGGAGCACCACATCGAGCCGGGCGCGGACGCGCGCTTCCACCTCACCTTCCTGGCGAGACGCTGTGCGTCGACGGACGAGGGTGGAGAGGCGCCCTGCTTCGCCCACCTCCTCGAGGACGGGTAGCGGATCGTGGACATCCTGATCGTGGTCGCCGTGGTCGTGGTCCTGTTCGGGTGGCGGCCCGTGTGGCGGCGCGTGCGGCGGCGTTGATCGCCCTGGGCTACGAGAGGTCGAGGCGGTACACGAGCAGCCGGAGGTCGTCCTCGGGGGCCCAGTCGCGCTCCTGATCGCGGTCGTAGCCCCGGCGCTCGTACAGGCGGTGCGCGGCGTGCATCGTCGGCGCCGTCGACAGGACCACGCCGCGGAAGCCGCCGCCGCGGGCGCGCGCCTCGGCCGCATCCATCAGCCGAGCCGCGATCCCCTGCCCGCGCGCCGGCTCGGCGACCGCCAGCATGCGGACCTCGAGCTCGTCATCGCGGCTGATCTCGGAGTACGGCCCACCGGGCACCGCCAGCGTCACCGCCCCCACGACCTGCTCACCGATCAAGGCCACGAGCACCTCCCCGTCACGGATCCTCGACGCCGCGTCGCGCAGCTCGTCGAGGTAGTCGCCCTCGACGTGGACCCGGTACGCGGTGGCGGTGAGCTCTCCGATGGCCTCGGCGTCCTCCACGGTGGCCCGGCGGACCGTGACGTCAGCCATCCCGCAGGTGCACCACGTCACCGACCGCGAAGACGCGGCGCGTGCCGTCCAGCGAGTCGACGACGAGATGGCCCTCCTCGGTGATGTCGACCGCCGTGCCCTCCACGTCACTGGCCCCGAGGTCGACCCGCACCATCCGGCCCAGGGTCGCCGAGCGCGAGCGCCACTCGGCGAGGAGCGACGCCCGCTCGCCGCCGACGAGCGAGTCGTAGCGCGGGCCGAGCTCCTCCAGGAGCGCGACGAGCAGGTCTTCGCGATCAACCGGTCGGTCGACGACGTGGTTGATGGCCACGGCGATGTCCGCCAGGTCCTCTGGGAGCTGCTGCGGCCACGCCACGTTGATGCCGATGCCCACGACCACGACGCCTCGGTCGTGGGGACCGGGCGGCCGCCACCCCGCTGACACCGCGGACCCCGCCGGCCAGTCGGCCTCGGCGAGGATGCCCGCCAGCTTCCGGTCCGTCGCCGAGCCGTCGCCGGGCCACACCAGGTCGTTCGGCCACTTCAGCCGCGGCTCGAAGCCGGCGACGCTCGACAGGGCCGCCGCCGCGGACACGGCCACCGCCATGGTCGCCAGGTCGACGACGGCCGCCGGCGGTCGCAGGAGGACCGACAGGAGCAGCCCGGCCCGCGCCGGCGCCGTCCAGGATCGGCCCGCCCGGCCGCGTCCTGCGGTCTGGTGGTCGGCCACCAGCACGATGCCCTCGGGTTCGCCCTGGCGGGCGAGCTCCATGGCATCGGCGTTGGTCGAGCCCGTCTCGAGGACCCACCGCACGTCGTGGAACCGTGCGCCCGGGCCTCCGGAGAGCCGGGCCGAGAGGCGAGGCACGGACACGCCGTCACCCTGCCTGACGACACCCGACGGGTTCACCGAGTCGGTCATCCTCTCAGGCTGATGTGGCACGTCCGCCCGGCACGCAGGTAACCATATGGCCGTGCTCACCAAGGTCCTCATCGCCAACAGGGGCGAGATCGCAGTTCGAGTCATCCGCGCCTGCAAGGAGATGGGCATCGCCACGGTGGCGGTGTACTCCGAGCTCGACCGCGAGGCGCTGCACGTGCGGCTCGCCGACGAGGCCTACGCGCTCGGCGGCCAGACCGCCGCCGAGAGCTACCTCAACACGGAGCGGATCCTCGCCGTCATCGAGCAGTCGGGCGCCGATGGCGTGCACCCCGGCTACGGGTTCTTCTCGGAGAACACCGACTTCGCTCGCGCCATCACCGACCGGGGGGTCACCTTCATCGGCCCACCGCCCGAGGCGATCGAGGTCATGGGCGACAAGGTCTCCAGCCGGAAGGCGGCGGAGGCGGCGGGGGTGGCCGGCGTGCCCGGCACCACAGAGTTCCTCACCAGCGGCGACGAGGTGGTCGCGTTCGGCGACGAGCACGGCTGGCCCGTCGCCATCAAGGCGGCGTACGGCGGCGGCGGCCGCGGCATGCGGGTCGTGCAGAGGGCCGACGAGGCCCACGCCGCGCTCGAGTCGGCCCAGTCCGAGGCGCTGAAGGGCTTCGGGCGGGACGAGTGCTACGTCGAGCGCTACCTCACCTGGCCGCGCCACGTGGAGATGCAGATCATCGGCGACACCCACGGAGATGTCGTGTGGGTGGGCGAGCGTGACTGCTCGGCGCAACGGCGTCACCAGAAGCTGATCGAGGAGAGCCCGGCGCCCGCCTTCCCGGCCGAGACGCGCCAGGCGATGGGCGAGGCAGCCGTGAAGGTCGCCAAGGCCTGCGGCTACTACAACGCCGGCACGGTCGAGTTCCT